>NZ_JBYOJV010000021.1:0-114754 GCF_057798835.1 Cupriavidus sp. 291-E7 | reverse complement strand
GTTTCTCTGCTGCGGGCCCCGATGAAATCCGCTGACTTGCGCCTTATTGCCTCAACGAGCTTTGAGCTCTGCAAACTACTCAGGTTCAGCAAGTCACGGTCCTACCTGGTCTGTCATCACACGCAAAATGCCTGCGCAACCTTGGATGATCTATCCTGTGTGAGAGTTGATCTTCTCCAACTCTGTATCTGGGTCATACCGGCTTGGCGCCGATGTAACCTTTGTCGTACTGGCGCTCATGCGCCAGTACCGCCCACATCGTGCGGGCCATCTTGTTGGCCAGCGCCACAATCACCACGTTCGGTGGCCGGCGCTTGCGAATCTGTTCAACCCACGACCCAGAATCTTTCGCGTGCGCAAGCACGCTACGCGCACCATGAATCAGCAGCGTGCGCAAATACGTGTCGCCCCGCTTGCTGATGCCTAGCAGGTTCACCTTGCCACCCGAGCCCGACTGCTTCGGTACCAAACCGATAAACGCTGCAAACTCTCGACCTGATCGGAATACCTTGGCGTCTCCCATTGTGGCGACTGCTGCCGTGGCGGTTAACAGCCCAACGCCGGGAATCTCCGCGATGGCCTGGCATGCCTTGTCTTGCCTCATCCACACCTTGAGCCGTTGCTCGATCTTGCCAATCTGTTCATCCAGTTTCGTTAGCTCGCTGTACCGTTCGCGCAGGGTGTCAATCAGCATGGCTGGCAATCGATCGGCAAGCTTTTTCAACGCACCAGGCATCCCATTGTCCAAAGCCGCACGGCTCTTGCCCATAACCTCGCCGTACTCGGTCAGCAATCCACGCAGCGCGTTAATCTGCATAGTGCGAATCTTGACCAACTGCTGCCGTACGCGATGCATGGCCAGCACCGCCTGCTGGTCCTCGGACTTGACCGCGACGGCCTTGCTAGGTTGCTGCACCGCCAGCCAGATTGCTTTGGCATCCGCCGCATCGCTCTTGTTGCCGATGTTGAATGCCTTGACCAAGCGCGCAGGCATCAGCTTGACTTGGTGTCCTAGCTTCATCAACTCGCGCGCCCAGTGCTGCGCGCCGCCACACGCTTCCATGCCAATCAGGCACGGCGTGCGATTGGCAAAGTACTCCAGAAATCCGATGCGCTTGATCGCCTTGTTCACGATCTCCCCCGTTTCGATGTCCACGTGGTGTACCTGAAACACCGACTTTGCTATGTCAACTCCAACTGGCGTAAGCTGCATGATGGATACTCCGGTTTGCCTGTGAAGACCTCCATGATCTTCCATCTTGTGCACTCCGATGCCGTCGGCCCGTGAGGAGGAACCACCTGCATCCAGGCTTACCCTAGCGGACCCAGGGTTGGGAGACGTTCATTTCATTGCCTCAGCTTCGGCGCGGGATATAGCCGAGGGTTCCATCAGTCGGTGGCGATTGAACCAGGCACCCATTCTAACGTGGCCAGCTCAACGGATTCACGCGTCTTCCAGGCAGTACGACAATGGATCAACTCAGCCTTGTACGAGCCGTTGATCGTTTCAGCCAATGCGTTGTCGTAGCTGTCGCCCCGGCTACCAACCGACGGTTCGATGGCCGCCTCGGCCAAGCGCTCGCTATAGCGCATGCTGATGTACTGCGAACCCCTGTCCGAGTGGTGGATGAGCGATCCATCATTGCCGGGCTGGCGAGCGTAAAGCGCTTGTTCAAGTGCATCAGAACGAAGTCCGTAGTCATCGACGAACTGACCCGCCAGCCGACGATGCGCCCCGCGAACACGTCGATCACAAACGCCACATACAGCCAGCCCTGCCACGTCGAGACGTAGGTGAAATCCGAAACCCAGAGCTGGTTCGGCCGCTCGGCTCTGAACTGACGATTGACCACGTCCGGTGGGGCGCGCTGCTCTCGCATCTGGAGTCGTCGTGCGAACCCGCTTGCGCCGAATCACGCCGCGCAGACTCTGCTGCTTCATCAGCCTCTCGACCGTACAGCGTGCCACCGCAATGCCTTCGCGGTTCATCTGCTTCCAAACCTTGTCGGGCCCGTAGACCTGCATGTTGGCCTGCCAGACTCGCTTGACCTCTGGCCGAAGCCATTCATCGCGCTTGGTTCGCGCAGAGCGCCGGGACGGATCGCGAAGCTGCGCAGCATGGTACCGATAGTCCGACGGGGCAATCTGCAAGACCTTGCAGATCGGCTCGACCCCAAAGGCGTCGCGATGCTGATCGACAAAGGCCTTCAGGACTTCAAACGGCGGTCGAGCTCCGCCTGGGCAACAAATGCGCTCGCCAGCTTCAAGATTTGGTTGGCGCGCGAAACTCCTTTAAATCGCGCGGCCCGATGGGCTTCGCTGGAAATAGGCGTTCGAAGTTGGCAACGCCACCAGCTCGAATACTTGTCACAAGCCCCTCTTTGTGCTCGCGCGACAGCAGCCATTGAACCGGTACGTCAACGAAGTCGGGATTCAGGAACCTATGCCCCGGAATAACCTAGCTGCTCTCAATTGAGGATCTCTTTTACTGGGCACCGGCAAATTGACCGCTTCGCGATCGGGCCTCCAGGCGGGACAGACTTCGTCACGCACCTTTGTGGTTTAGGCGGCAGAGATCGGCTAAGCACTTTTACTGCAATAAAGCGGCCTAGGCCGTTTGATGCTAAGTGGTCCTTTTCGGTGTTGGTTAAGTCGAGAAAAATCGAGGCTCTTCTCCGATCCGAGGAGTCGGGGAGGTTCCCGGCGCGCCCATATCGCCTTGTGCGATGTCTGTGATTGACGACCCAACAAGGCTTCCTTGGAACGCCAAAAATTGTGCTCACACGACCCAACTGAGCTCTAGTAGGGGCGGGAGGGAAGTAACTTGTCTATTTGGAACATCTGAACTTCATAACGACAGCAAAGCGCATGTCGCGTCGACCAGGGATGTTGAACCGGCTTGGAAAGGATTTCGCAACTGGCCCACTTTCCTGGTCCAATCTGTAGAACAGTGCAGTTTTTGTTTGCTGGAGAAGGAAACCACCCATGACCGCCGTGACGCAACTGACAGATCTGTCCGCCTCCCAACTCGCCGAAGCATTGCGGCGACGCGAGTTTTCCTGTCGCGATTTGATGCAGGCAACGCTAACCCGGATCCATGCGCTCAACCCCGTCTTCAATGCGATTGTGAATTTGGCACCGGACGAGTCATTGCTGGCCCAAGCCGACATGGCGGACGCTGACCTGGCCCGCGGCCGGGACCGCGGTTGGCTACACGGGATCCCCATCGCCATCAAGGATTTCGCAGATGCTGTGGGCTTTCCCACGACGAAAGGCTGTGAATTGCTGGCGGCCAACATGCCCCGTACAGATTCAGTCATGACCGCGCGATTGAAAGACGCTGGTTGCATCGTAATCGGGAAGACTGCCACGCCCGAGTTGGGTCTGGGTTCGCATACGTTCAGTTCTCTGTGGGGTGTGACGAGGAACGCATGGGATACCGAAGTCAGTGCGGGCGGAAGCAGCGGAGGCGCTGCTGTATCCTTAGCGCAGCGCATGCTCCCTTTAGCAGATGGCTCCGATGGAATGGGATCATTGCGGAACCCCGCCGGCTGGAATCACGTCTTCGGCATGCGACCGTCTCAGGGTCGTATTCCGCAAGCCGGAACTTCCGATGTTTGGATTGACCTGCTTTCTAACGAGGGGCCGATGGGTCGCAGTATTCGCGACGTTGGTCGCCTGCTCGCCACTCAGAGTGGCTTCGATGCTCGGTCACCCCTGTCAATGCAGATGCCTCTTGGCTGGAATGAGGCCGAGCCGACAGATCCGGACCTGCTGAAGGGCATGCGCATTGGATGGCTCGGAGATATTGGCGGCCATCTGGCCATGGAGCCCGGCGTGCTAGACACGTGCCGCGACGCGTTGCGGCATTTTGAATCCGCAGGAGCAGTGGTAGAGGAGGTCCCGCTGGGCTTTGATCCCGCCCTTCTCTGGGAATGCTGGCTCACTTGGCGACGTGCTGTTGCAGGGCCGCGGGTCGGCGCATTACTGCAACTTCCAGGTGCAAGAGAGAAGATCAAGCCTGAGGCGCAGTGGGAGTACGAATGCTCCCAGGGCATGAGCTTTAACGACTTCCGCGAAGCTACGCAAGTGCGGACGCGCTACTACCAACACATGCACAGCCTGTTTCAGCGCTGGGACCTGCTGGTGCTGCCCTCCGCACAGTGTTGGCCATTCCTTGCCGAAGAGCGTTGGCCAAAGCATATTTCTGGCCGCGCGATGGACACCTACCACCGATGGATGGAAGTGTCTATCTACTCGTCATTGGGAGGATTGCCTTCCCTCGTGGTTCCCGCAGGCTTCCATTCAAATGGGCGTTGGCCAATGGGGATTCAACTGATGGGTCGCTATGGCGGCGATGGCGATGTGCTGCGCGCTGGGGCTGCATATGAAGTGCTGCGGAGCGAATTCATCGCCCAGCGCCCTTCGTCGCCAACTGGCGTCTAATACCAGCACGCCCTGTTTGATCGGCGCCCAGTGGCGGCAACCCTAACCGAGCCGGCGTTGTGCTCACCGGCGCCCTGAGGGCCGATCCGAAGATGCGCGAGTATTACAGCGCTTACGTCCATCCACTTAAACGACGAGCACGAGATGCTCCATTGATAGTATGGAAAGAGATCTGGAAGTGGTATTCGTTGGTGGCGGAGGCATGGCTACGGCATTGATCGGCGGCCTCCTGAGAGGCGGCATGTCGCCAGAGGAAATTCACGTCGTGGACCCGTCCGCGGTGGCACGCAAGCAACTAGCCGACAACTTCGATGTTAGCGTGGCAGAGGGTCCCTGCGACCGACTCGTGCGATGTCGTATGGTTGTGTGGGCTGTTAAACCTCAACATTTTGCGGAGGCAGCGGGTCAAGTTGCGCCTTTCACCGGATCTGCTCTTCACGTTAGTGTAGCGGCAGGAGTCGCCGTTGCCACGTTGCGGCGCTGCTTGAGCGCGAAGCGAGTGGTGCGCGCCATGCCAAATACACCGGCGTTGATTGGCATGGGCATCACCGGCTTGTTCGCCCCCGAAGAAGTCAACGACAATGACCGATCACGGGTGGAGATGTTGGTAGCTGCCACTGGTAGATTCCTCTGGATGAATGAAGAACGGTTGATCGATGCGGTGACAGCCGTATCAGGTTCCGGCCCTGCCTATATCTTCTACGTAATGGAGAGCATGGTGCAGGCGAGCAAAGAGATGGGCTTGTCGGACGATCAAGCCACGGAGTTGGTGGGAGCCACCGTAGCCGGGGCGGCCGCGCTGGCGGCCCAGGCCGGCGAGCCGCTCGAAGCTCTGCGCGCACGTGTAACCTCCAAGGGCGGCACGACCGCTGCGGCCATCGAGTTGCTTCGATCTGCAGGGCTGCAGCAGACTTTCATTGATGCAATGTGGGCAGCAAATCGGCGTGCGGCTGAAATGAGCGCAGAGCATCGGGAGTCTTGAAGCACGGCCCGTGCTAGCTGATTCGAACTCTTACGCCCGAGCCTCGACCCCTCTTCGTTGCTACGCTCATCGGCAGCGCGGCAAAGGGGCCGCTCCAGAATCTCTGTGAGCAGGCCCCTGCCTATGGTGGCTAGCCTCCCAGTTCGGCCTGCGCCCCTGGCATAGCCAACAGCCGCTTCGATTCATAACCGGCCTGTCAACAATCTCCAAAGTGGCTTACTCACTTGAGTCTCCTCATGAGAGCCTCGCCTAGAGAAAGCCTGACAGCATATGAAAAAGTCTCTCGTCTGAGTCTGCGCAAAGCGCCCTCCGGATGCCCAGGCAGATATTCTCTTGAATTAACTATTCTTATTATGAAAATCGCTTTGTGCGTCTATGATCTTGAAGCACCTTGCAAATCATATCTAGATTGGCTCGCCATTGTCGATGGATATGCAAAATCGTCCTCTAGTGCTAATACAGACCTTCTCGTCCTTCCGGAGCTCGTTGGCCTGCACTGGGCACACTATCTTTCGTCGGATCGTTCAAAACCTCCATCGGAAGTTATTCGAGCGATAGCTACCGATTCAACATCGCTAGTTTACGACCTCACAGAAATCTCACGTCGGAACAGAATTTCTATACTTGCGGGCAGTTTCCCCCGTATGCTCAACCATCAAGTCGTCAATCAGGCCATTCTCGTTGGCGAAAAAGGGGTGATCGCCACCCACGAAAAACTGTGCCTAACGCCGGTTGAGAAGCAGGATTTTTTGATTCACCCAGGAGAGCGCCTGTCCGTGTTCGAAATCCAGGGATGGCGATGCGTTATCTTGACGTGCCTGGATATCGAACAGCCTTGGTTGTCTTGCCAGCTCAGCCAACTCGATATCGATCTAGTGTTGGTGCCAAGTATGACTATGACGTCTGATGGGTATCATCGTGTGTTCAGCTGCGCAAAAAGCCGTGCCGTAGAACTTCAGGCTGCCGTGTGCGTCGTGGGCGCTGTCGGCAACACACCTTACACACCCTTTCATCCTTCGAACTATTCTGGCGCGGCAGTCTTCGTGCCGTGCGAAGAGCCGTTGGGTAGTGACGGAACCCTCCTTAACGTGGCTCCCAGAGCGACTGCTACGGGCACAGCGGATGCCTTCCTTCATATTTCAGCTATCCCACTAGCAGAAATTCGCAGGATGCGTAACGGAGGGGCCCGCGTATGGCCGGGCGCCTGGCGCCCAAGCTCGAAATTTCGAGTCGAGCTTCCCTAAGCCCGTGCGCCCCCCCCCCCGAACTCATCGGTTAGCAGAGCTATAAAAATGTGGCGTCGTGAGAAGGGTCATGAATCTACAATCTTTCACTGCAAGATTCCTAAGATCTGACATAGAGCCGATGCCACCACTGAATCCGCGCTTGACTCTTGCTCGTTTCACCCGAACTTCGCTCCAATGTGAGCATTGAAAGTCGGGCTAAGAATACTCGCAAAGCGTCAAGGGCGATGGCGCCTTTCAATGACCATAGTCCATATGACCGAACTCCTAAAAACATCAGGCGATGCGCCCCAACATCCCACGCTAAGCGGGGCCGATTACCTTCGTAAAATTCTAACCGCAAGAGTCTACGACGTCGCATCGCAATCGGATCTAGTCGAGGCGCCGAAGCTCTCAGCTCGGCTAGGGCATACCGTTCTATTGAAACGGGAGGACACACAATCAGTTTTTAGCTTCAAGGTTCGAGGTGCGTACAACAAAATGGCGCAACTTACCGCTGAGGAGTTGGCGCGCGGTGTGATCTGTTCTTCTGCAGGCAACCACGCCCAGGGTGTGGCCCTCGCAGCTCGAAAGCTGGGTTGCCGAGCCGTGATCGTTATGCCCACGACAACACCTGAAGTGAAAGTGCAGGGCGTCCTCGCCCTCGGCGGCGAAGCCGTACTATTCGGCGACAGCTATTCGGACGCATACCAGCACGCGGTAGCGCTTCAGAAGACGGAAAATCTCACCTTCGTACACCCCTTTGATGACCCAGACGTTATCGCCGGCCAAGGAACCGTTGGGCTCGAGATACTGCGTCAATATCAAAGACCGATTGACGCGGTTTTTTGCCCGGTGGGTGGCGGCGGATTGATTGCCGGTGTTGCGAGTTATATAAAGGCCGTACGACCCGAGGTAAAGGTAATCGGCGTGCAGACGACAGATTCGCGCGCAATGCTGAACTCCGTCGCTGCAGGTATGCGGGTCCAACTCAAGGAAGTGGGACTATTTTGCGATGGTACGGCAGTCAGGTTGGTAGGTGACGAAACCTATCGTCTCGTTCGCGAGTTGGTGGACGAATTCGTAGTTGTTGAAACTGACGCCGTTTGTGCCGCTATCAAGGATGTGTACGAAGACACCCGAGGAATTCTCGAGCCTTCCGGCGCGATGGCCGTTGCGGCAGTCAAGCAATACGCAGGGCAAGCCGTAGATCTTGGTCAAACGTTCGTGGCCATCACGAGCGGAGCGAATATGAACTTCGAGCGGCTTCGATTCGTCGCGGAGCGTGCAGTCCTCGGCGAAGAGCGCGAAGCCATCTTTGCTGTCACTATGCATGAACACCGTGGCGAGCTCAAGAAATTCTGCAGCCTGCTCGGAGCGCGAAATGTGACGGAACTCAACTATCGTATGGCTGACCGCGCAGATGCACGCGTATTGGTTCGTCTATCGATAGCTGCTCGAGAAGAGATTTCCCAAATGATGGAAATCTTTTCCATGAATGGATACCCTACATTAGACCTTACTGATGATGAGCTAACCAAGGAGCACCTTCGACATCTTGTTACGGGACCTTCCAGTCAGCCGGATGACGAACAACTTATTGAATTTAATTTCCCCGAAAAACCAAGAGCCTTATCAACATTTCTGTCATTACTAGATTCGGAATGGAATATAAGCCTTTTTCATTACCGAAATCAAGGAGCCGATTTCGGTCGTGTTTTGGTTGGCATCCAAGTCCCGCACAATGAGTATGAGAGATTTTCTTCGTTTTTATTGAGGCAGCCGTATCAGTTCACAGATTACACCAGCAATCTCGCCTATCGCATGTTTTTGCGTTGATGCGCTTAAGCTAAGGTTTTCTGATTGTTTTGCTCGTTAAGAATATGGATCCCCCATCTCTCGCCAGAAGACTGGGAACGCGAAGGCACAGCGAAGGGCCGCCTTGCTAAGCCTTGCCATGCGGATGCGCGAACCGCGCATCCGGTTTACCTTCTTTTTTATGAAGGGTTGCTCGTGGGTACGATGTTCCGTACCCCGTTGCGAAAAACAATGGGCTGCCAGCTTTGCACGATGAACGAACTGCGCCAATGTTCACGAATTCTTAAAAAGGAAGCCTACCCTCGCCTTTTCAGAGTCCGAACAGCCGTCCGAGCGACGGTCGCTTCTGTTCAATTCCCGCAAGCTTTTGCATATGCCATGCAAGCGCATGATTACTGGAAGTGGCGGGCTTTCCCGTAATTCGCTCAATCTCGGGAAGAGCCTCAAAAGTGGGTAGTGTCGTGCACGAAATGAAGACACCGTCCACGTGAGAAGGCATCGATCCGCCACCGTGGACAGCTGCCTCTACCACGCTCCGTGTTGCGATGAGTCCAACTTTCCTATCGTCCGGCTCTTCGAATGACACGATCGAATCGACTTCAAGGCCCCGTGCACGCAAGCCATCTACCATTTTGCGATTGACGTCTGCTCGATAGGGCGTGATTAACTTAATACGCTTCATATGAAGAGCATCGCATGCCGCGATGCATGCCGACACCGGCTCGGTCACCGCAGCCTTCGGATGGACGCTATGTACGATCTCGGCCACCTTATCCTCGCCAAGAACCATGGTGCCCGAGGTGCAGCCAAAGGCGACCACTTGCGCATTGAAGTCAGGCGGAAAAAGGGCCGCTGTTGGAGCAAGAAGGTCACCCATGGCCACCAAGCTCTCGGGCGTGATGTCGAATTCGTTGAAGATGCGACTATGGTATAGCGCGACGGGCGTTGAAGGCAGGCTGGCCCGAACCTCGCCTTCAAGCGTTCGATCTGTCCGGAGCACAATAAGCGCCATCTTGGCCATCTTTTCAATATCGGTACGGAATTCATACCCGAGTCGAGTCTGCTGCATAGTACGCATCCTGAGTTGAGAACTCCTTGCAGGATATGGCGTCGCCATATCATCGAACGGGCCAGTTACCTCAAACAGAACAGACCAATTGCCACTCGATCCTTCGGAACGCCGCAGCCGCCATCAGATCGCATATCAGGGGATCAGCTCGGCTTCGAGTTGCGAGAGGCGCGCGCAGTTGTCGCTCCCCTCTCCTCCTTCGCCTCGATTTCGACGCCATAGCATGTGCGAACCCCGCTGGCCTCGTCCACCGCGACAGCACAGGGCTAGAGCAATGCTTGCTTGATGCCCCTCCTGGTCCATACGGCCTCGAGCCTGTCCATTGCGATCTTCATCTGCGCTTCATTGCTTGCTGCGAACCCGAGTTGGAACCCCCTTAGGGGTTCTACTTCCAGGAAGTACTGCGACAACGGTGGGCACACGACGTTTTCGTCGAGAGCGCAGCGAAAGAATGCTAGATCGTCTATCGGAGAGCTTGCGACCGTTGCGAGGTTCAGGCCCGCCGCATCTGAAACCACGGAGAGCGATGCCCCAAATCGAACCCGCAGCATCTCTCGAAGCAACGCGTGTCGCCCGGCGTAAATCTCACGCATCCGTCTGATATGTGAGTAGAGAGTTCCACGGTCGATGAACTCCAGCATGGCAGCTTGAATCGCTCCCGGAGGGGAGCCATCGGACCAAGTTCTCATACTCCGGAAGATGTCTACTAACTGATCAGGAACGACCAGATAGCCAACGCGCAAAGAGGGAAACATGATCTTATTGAATGTGCCTGCGTAGATCACCTGGCAGCCCTCATCAGCGCCTTGTAGCGCCGGTAGAGGCGCGCTTCCATATCGAAATTCGCTGCTGTAGTCATCCTCGAAGATAAAGCACCCCTCGCGATAAGCCCATTCCAATAGTGCCTCGCGGCGAGCTACGCTCATCGTTATGCCCATAGGATATTGATGTGATGGCGTTGTGTAGAGCAGCCTTGCTCCATCCGAGTCGCCTTCGGTGGGCACTAACACCCCTTGCTCATCTAGCGGAATACCCCGTAACGAGAGCCCTGCGGAAAGCATTGCATTTCGCGCGCCAAGAAATCCGGGGTCTTCGATTAGTGCTGTGTCGCCTGGCTTTGTCAGTACACGCAGTGTGAGATCGAAGGCATGTTGAGCGCCTGACACAATGATAATCTGGTCAGCACTGCATCGGACCCCTCTGGCGCTCCCCAGATAGGCAGCAAGCGCTTCTCTCAGCGGTCGGTAACCGGCCGGATCACGAGTTTCCAACAGTGCGGAAGTGGCATTTCTCCAAGCCTTCGCTGCAAATTCGCTCCACTCCCGGTAGGGAAATTGGTCGATCGCCGGCATCCCAGGCGCAAACGGGATTGCGCTAGAGAGCAGCTGCATGTTTCTTTGCTGCGTACTGCTAATCAGCACGTGCTTCGGAAGTTTATCTCTCAGGTCACTGCGTGTTGAGGGTCCTTCGCGAGCCCGCCGCGGACGAGCCGACGTGCCGCTCGCGGATAGGGGCAGGTTCAAATCTGGAAGATGATCGGATTGTCTTGCCCGCACCCGAACGCCCGAACCTACACGCGTCTCTACAAATCCTTGCTCATTCAGACAAGTGATTACGGCCAGCGCGGTTGTCCTTGCAACGTGCAGAGTACGAGACATTTCCCGCGTGGACGGCAATAAGTCTCCCGGCTGCAGGGCTCCATTTGTAATCATGCGACGAACTGCATGGACGATCTGATCGACAAGTGTCGAATCGTTTGACCGGTCTATTGTGATCAGATCCAACAATCGTGCCTTGGAGGCTCTTGGCTTGCGGCCCCCGACCGGTTGCAGCTGATCCTGCTCCAAGTGGCTTGCTTCAACTTCAATTAGTGGCTTGTCCACAGACTCCTCCTCTCTCTGAAAATGGCCCGGACTGATGGATAGAGGAAGGCGTCGGAGCGATGTTTCACCGCAAAGATAGCAAGTGGCATGCTGGCTCGTCAAATCGGATGCCACTTCCGGCTCGCGAGCCACTCTTCGTCAACGACCCGGACAGCATGTGACCGTCGAAGAGCTTGGCGGCAAATCGAAGGCCCATAGCATTTACCGCTGGCAACATTCCCAACCCGAGTTGGAATGTGTAACAAGCAATTGAAGGAAACCTTTATGAGCGAAAAATACGAAAGTACTTCCCGCACGACCCTGACTCGTCGGCCGCATCGGGGCATCTACGACAAAGACGTGATCCACGCTATTTTGGATCAGGGATATATGTGCAATGTAGCCTACATCCACGAAGGCTCACCGCGCGTACTGCCAACCGGCTACGGACGCATCGGCGACAACATCTACATCCATGGCTCCAACCAGAGCACGATGTTGAAGGCTGCATTGAGCGGTGAAGTGTGCATTCTCGTTACCCACGTAGACGGCTTGGTTCTGGCGCGGGCGCTCTATAACCACTCGGTTAACTATCGTTCGGTAGTTATTTTCGGCCGCCCCGAGGAGGTGACAGACATCGACGAAAAATCCGCTTCCTTTGAGGCATATGCTCGCCATGTTCTGCCTGGTCGATACCAGGACGTGCGGCCGCCCAACGAAAAGGAACTAAACAGTACAACGGTCATGCGGATTTCCATTACGGAGGCCGTTGCAAAGATGCGTTCGGGTCCCCCAACTGACTTTGAGCATGATCTTGATAGAGACTGTTGGGCAGGCGAACTTTTGATCAAGCAGGTACACGCGGGCGCTATTAAGGATCCCAATGGGAGGCAGGATGTACCGACTCCTGATTACGTGACTGGTTACGAAATCAAACCGGTAGTTGAATCACAGGCTATCGCCAATAGCTCCGATAGTCTGTAAGTCACCGAGCCACTCCGGGCTCACCCCCAAACAGTAATCGTGAGTCCGGATAAATTAACTGTCTTCTCGGCATGCAGTTGCGAAATCGTTGCCGCTCAGCACCTTTAGAGGTTGACTCGGGACGAGCGGGTAGTCCGCGCAATGCCGAACATGGGTGCCTTGACCGCCAACCGCGTTACGGGTATGGCGGCTTCGGGCGCTGTGTCTCACGCGGACAGGGCGATGGCCTAACGCGTGTTGGCTTCAACGTAAGCGCGCAATTGAACCCACCTAGCATTTGCGGCTGAGAGTGGGCAGGCTTGCGTCCGCAACCACTCTTTGCGGACGCAATCATGATGGAAGCCGAGTTTGACGTTCTGCCGCTGAGGGTGATCCGTGTTCGCTCGAACGGAAAGCGGGACTTTGACCGGGCGGACAAGCGCCGAATAGTCGAGGCACGCCTGCGGCCTGGGGCATCCGTCTCCGGGATGGCGATCAAGCTCGGTATCAATACGAACCGGTTGCGCAAGTGGATCCGACTGCACCAAGTGGCAAAGGAAGCCGCCGCGGCCACCGGGTCTACGTTGCCGGCGTTCGTGCCTGTCGTCGAGGTGAGCGAGGTGATGCACGTCACGGAATCGCCAGTGGTGCGGGGACGTCCGTCCGCCGAGACGCCAACTGGCACACAGCCACCGCAGCGCCCATGCCTAACCCCAGCGTTACTGAAGGCGCGGCTACCCAACGGCGTGACGGTCGAACTTGAATGCGGCGGGCAGGACGTTGCGCTTGTGAAGGCGATGATCGAAGCGTTGGGAGCGCGCTGATGTTCCGATTCGGCTCCGACGTGCGGGTCTACCTTCACCGCAACGCCGTGGATTTCCGCCTCGGAATAAATGGTTTGGTTGCGCTGGTCGAGCAGTCGATGCAGCTTGATCCCTTTGCCCGGGCCGTCTATGCCTTCCATAACCGTCGGCGCAACCGCGTCAAGCTGCTGCTGTGGGACCGCAATGGATTCTGGTTGCTGCTCAAGCGCATGGAGGAAGATCGCTTTGCATGGCCACGGCGTCAGCAAGCGGTTGTCGAACTGACGACCGAACAGTTGCACTGGCTGCTGGACGGTATCGATGTGGACGCCGTGCAGCGCCACCCGTCCCGCCAATATCAGCACACGGCTTGATGGTCCCGCGGGGTGACGTATACCTATCTACGCGGTCGCTGCACTATCGTGTTCAGCATGAATGAACACGACTTCTCGTGATTACCGCCGGCCGCCCAGGCCTATATCCGCGAACTCGAAGCGCGGGCTGCCACCAACGCCGCGCACATCGCCGAGCTGACCGATCGCATCAGGCTCCTCGAAGAGCAGTTCCGCCTCGCACAGTCCAAACGCTTTGCACCGAGCATCGAGAAGTCCAAGGACCGCGTGTTCGATGAAGCTGAGCAGATGGCTGCCAGGGCCCCGCCCGACGACGAGGAAGACGCGTTCGCGCTTCCTGACACCGGACTGCCGGAGCCGGATAGGCCTGCAGGCGGCAAACGCGGACGCAAGCCGCTGCCGGCAGAGCTGCCGCGCCAGCGCATCGAGTACGATCTGACGGAAGACCAGAAGATCTGCCCATGCTGCCAAGGCTCGATGCACCGCATGGGCGAAGACGTCAGCGAGCAGTTGCACATCGAAGCCAAGGTCTCGGTACTGCAGTACGTGCGCTTCAAATACGCGTGCCGGAACTGCGATCGCCATGCCGAGCGAACACCGATGTTGACCGCGCCGAAGCCAGCCCAGCCATTACCGGGCAGCAACGCAAGTCCGGCAATGCTGGCGACGGTGACCATCGGCAAGTACGTTGACGGCACGCCCCTGTACCGCATGGAAGAGGCGCTGGGGCGGGCGGGGATTGCGGTTGGCCGTGGAACACTGGCGAACGGGATCATCCGCCCCGCGCAATTGCACTGTAAGCGGATCGCCAGCACCGTGGTTGACGACGAGACAGGAATGGTGCTGCTTTAGGCTTGCAACGCCAGTTGAGCGGCGACGTTCCACGGCAGAAGTCCGTCGATCCGATTGACGGGATGATCGGCGATGCGGGCCAAGACGTGACGCAGATAGGCCTCGGGATCGATGCCGTTGAGTTTGCAGGATCCGATGAGCGAGTACATTGCGGCCGCGCGCTCGCCGCCACTGTCAGCGCCGGCGAATAAAAAATTCTTCCGACCCAACGCGACACCGCGCAGCGCATTCTCCGCGATGTTGTTGTCTATCTCTGCCAGGCCATCATCACAGTAGTAGATTAGCGCTTGCCACTGGTTCAGCATGTAGTTGATGGCTTTGGTCGTTTCCGACTGCGTTGAGAGCGTCAATAGCCGCTCTCGCAACCACACTTCGAGGCTGTCCAGTAGGGGCCGGGATCTTTGCTGCCGCACCTGTTGACGCACGGCAGGTGGCTTACCCCGGATTTCCGCTTCGATGGCATAGAGCTCGCCGATCCGGCGTAACGCCTCCGTGGTGGTCGGCGTTGCCTTGCGGACATGCAGATCGTGCACCTTACGGCGCGCGTGGGCCATACAAGCTGCTTCGCGCACACTGCCATTGGTAAAAACAGCGTTGAAGCCCGCATACGCGTCTGCCTGCAGGATGCCTCGGAAGCCGGCCAGATGCGCTTGGGGGTGTTGGCCCTGGCGATTTGGTGTGTAGGCGAACCAGACCGCAGGTGCAGCATCTGAACCCGATGCGCGATCGTCCCGCACGTAAGCCCATAGTCTTCCCGTCTTGGTCTGTCCCTTACCTGGCGCAAGTACCGGCAGCGGTGTGTCGTCCGCATGCACCTTGCCGGGCATCATTACGTATCGGTGCAAAGCCTCGACTAGGGGGCGTACCAGCGCACCGCAAGCGCCGACACCGCGAGCCATGGTCGTGCGGTCCAGCTCCACGCCCTGCCGGGCATAGATCGCGGCTTGACGGTACAGCGGTTGATGATCAGCATATTTGGCAACCAGTATGTGAGCGTGCAGCCCCGCCGTGGCAATGCCACGCTCAATTGGCCGGCTTGGCGCTGCAGCCTGGACGATGCAATCACAACAGGCGCGGGCCTTCTTGCGCCGCACTTGCCGAATCACCCTGAATGAACTGCTGATAATATCGAGTTGCTCCGAGATGTCCTCGCCCAGCGGCTTGAGCTTACCGCCGCACTCTGGACAGGCTTCGGTCTCGGGCTCGAGAATGCGCTCCTCCCGCTCCAGGTGCTCCGGCAACGGCTTGCGTACCGCTTTCTTCCGGACAGGAGGGGTAGCCTGCGGATCGGCTTCGTTTCGGCCGCACCTTCCTCGGCCAGCAGATCTTCCAGTCGGGTCTCGAGCTGTTCAATCTGTCGATCCAGCTTCTCGGACTTCTGGCCAAACTGCATCCGCCTCAGCTTTGCGATCTGCAGATTTAGCTGCTCGATCTCCATGGAGCGGACCGCCAAGGCCCGTTCCATGAGTGCGATCGATTCCCGCTGTGCCAACACCAAGGCCTTCAGGGCCTCAATGTCGTCGGGGAGATCGCTGGGGTCGATTGGCATGCGCGGCAGTTTACGCACATGCCGCAAGGTTTACAACACCGACAGTGGCGGCCAGGTGCGCTCGGGCTGCTTCCAGTTGATCCCCTCCAGCAGCATCGACAACTGCGCTTGCGTCAGGTGGATCTTGCCGCTGTCGGCCTGCGGCCAGACGAAACGTCCGCGCTCCAGGCGCTTCGAGAGCAAGCAAAGCCCATCGCCCGTTGACCACAACACCTTGATGACGTTGCCGCGCCTGCCGCGGAAGACGAAGACATGGCCGGAGAACGGGCTCTCCTGCAGAGTCGCCTCCACCTTCGCGGCGAGCCCGTTGAATCCGCAGCGCATGTCGGTCACGCCTGCAGCGATCCAGATGCGTGTTGCCTCCGGCAACCCGATCATGGCGTCAAACGGTCCCGTACGGTACGCAACGTGGTCGCGTCGACTGCCCCTTCAATGCGAATCACCGCTCGGCCCAAACGGATCTCAATGGCGCCGTGCGGCGGCGTCGGCTCGCAAACCGCAGCGGCCGGACTCATTGGCATCGGACCGGGTGGCGAGCTTGGGTGTTCAACGGTCACCGGCAACAACACCGCGGCTTCCTGGCGCTGCTCCATTCGATAGCGTCGGCGCCAGGTGAACAGCATGTTCGCGTTGATGCCGTGCTCGCGCGCCAATTTCGATACCGAGACACCCGGCTCACACGCAGCGGCTGCCAACCGCCGCTTGAATTCCTCGCTGTGGTTCGGCCGGCCTTTGCGACTGCCGGCGACTGGTTCTTCCTGTGACTGTGACAAAGTAGTTCCCATCACTATTTGGTGGGAACTACTTTGGCGCCACTCTACTGAACGGTACAGACGGTGCTGGCGACTCGCTTACATTGCACTACAGCCGTCTGTATGAGGCGTTACGCCGCACGCTGCTGTCGCAGCCGCTGATCCATGCCGATGAGACGACGGCGCAGGTGCTCAAGGAGGAAGGCAAGGTCGCGCAGAGCAAGTCATACATGTGGGTCTACCGCAGCGCGGAGGACTGCGAGCATCCGGTGGTGCTGTTCGACTACCAGCCGGGACGCGGACAGGAGTATCCGCAGACGTTCCTCGCCGGCTACGATGGCATGCTGATGACCGATGGATACAGTACCTGGCGCACCCTCGAAGGTGTCACGCACTTCGGTTGCCTTGCTCATTCCAGGCGGATTTTCGTCGATGCGCAGAAGGGTCAGAAGAAGCCCAGCGCTCGAATAGCAAAGGCGCTCGAGTACTTCAAGGCGTTGTATCAGGTCGAGGCGCTAGCAAAGGAAGATCTGCCCGAAGGCGAAATGCGCGCGGACTATACGTACCGGCTGCGGCAGCAACACAGCGTACCGTTGCTGAAAGCGTTCAAGGCATGGCTGGATGAGCAGGCGCCGCAGATACTGCCGGAAAGCCTGCTGGGCAAGGCTATCGTATACACGCGCAATCAATGGGAATATCTGAGCCGTTACGTCAGCGATGTCAGCGATGGACGGGCTCCAGTGGACAACAACGCGGTGGAGCGCGACATCCGACCATTCTGCACGGGTCGAAAGGCATGGCTCTTCGCAGACACTGTAGCTGGCGCCCAGGCGAGCGCCATGATCTACAGCCTGATGCTTACGTCCCGGGCCTGTGACGTCGAGCCGTATGCCTACTTGCTCCACGTGCTCACAGGGCTTCCACAACGAACGCCAGCTGCTGACATCAGCGATCTGTTGCCGTTCAACTTCGCCCCGCCGCATCCTGCCTGAACAAGCTCATAGCGTACAAGGTGGGGAGAAACGAGCGCTTACGCTTCAACTGGCTACTGCTTCTCGGTGAATTCGGATGAGAGGTTGGATGCGGTCGCCGCCGTAAGCGGGAGCGGGCCGGCCTATGTGCTTCACTTTCTCGAGGCCTTTCAACAGGCTGCCCAGACGCAAGGATTCGAACTAGCGGTGGCACGTGAACTCGTCCTTCGAACGGCTGCCGGCGCGATGGGACTGGCGAACCTCGGAGAAACTTCGATGTACTGCGAACCCGCGTCATCTCCAAACGGGGGCGCACCGAGGCGGCATTACGTGATCTGGACGAGTGGGCTCCACCACAGCAAGACGAGGTGCCACAAGACTGAAGTGATCAACGCAAGGAGCTGCGCACCTCGGACACTGCTCCATTGCCAAGCCGTCACGCGGCAAGGGCGTGGGCGATTCGAAACCCAGGCGGACTAGCACTGCGACGAGGGCTGCACCAGCAACTCGCGCAGCATGATTCGCTGCGCGCCTCATGTGCCAGCCCTACCCCGTGGTTCACGCAGCCAGTGTCGATCCCGTTCCTTCATAGATACGCCCACTGGGTTCACCGAGCACAGTGGTTCTCTCCAGGTGCCGCAATTCGGCGGGATCGTGGTCGCCAAGTGCGAAGTGCATAGTACACCGGTTATCCCATATCACTATGTCGTCGGCCTGCCACCGATGGCGATAAACTAATTGTGGACGCGTCGAATGGGCAATCAGGAAATCTATGATGGGACGGCTTTCCCGCTCGGTCATCCCTTCGAAGTTTTTAACGCCTTCGCATAGGAACAGTGATTTTCGTCCGGTTTCTGGATGCACCTTGACCAACGGATGGACAATCGGCGGGTTGAGCTTCCGGTTCTCGGCAGCCCACTCGGCCGACACGTTCTTTCTCTCGCGTACGTGCACCAGGTTCAGATCTTTAACTAGCGACTTCATGCCTTCGGAAAGATCGTCGTAGGCCGCATACATGTTGGTGAACATAGTGTCGCCGCCACACGACGGCACGCTCAACGCTCGCAGAAGCGACGCAGAGGCCGGCCGCAGGGATGGTGCCAGGTCTGAATGCCAGACCTGCCCGATGTCACCACCGCGTTTGAGCCCCATCGCGCTGCGATCGTTCGCGACAACGAACAGTTCGGGATACTCGGGGTGCCTGTCTAGGGGCAGCGCGTCGTGCCGATCCAACTCGCCGAAACGTCGGCTAAAGGCGATGTGCTGCTCCCTGGAAATACGCTGGTTGCGTAGCAGTAGGACTCCGCCGGATTTTAGAAAAGCACGTTTGATCTCTTGGAATAGCGAATCGGATACAGGCTGCGACAGATCGACAGCCCGGGCCTCCACGCCGATCCTGTAGGACAACGGCATTAACTTGATTGTCATGATTTACTCCCTATAGATCGCAACTACAAAACATCACCTTTAAACAGCGTGGCCTGCGAAATTATCTGATTGTGGTCCGACAGTGGCCTCCCGCATCAGCACAACCGACCTCATGATCCAAGTGCAAAGTCCGGATAACCTCTTCTACCTCTACGCTCGCAGGTAAGCCGGTACTCGCCTACGCCGCCGGGCATAGGGCAGAAAGCTGGCCTTCGATATTGGCACCGAGAAACCAGGATCTACCTTTAGACAGTAATGTGTCGCAGTGACACTCAAACTGCACGGGCTCAGACCGCTCACAACTGTGCTCGCGTCAATGCAATACAGTCCGTTTATGTTCATCGTATGCACGCGTCGTGACACGCAAGCCTTAAGAAAACAATGTGCCATATCTCGTAGGCTGTCTGCGATCCAGTCTGCGCGGTGCTCAACCGAACCACGTGGGGGAGCACTGAAGGAAAAAATGCCTCTCCCCTTGATGTTTGGATCGCGACCACGAAACATAATCAAACCTGCAGCGCATAACACTTTCGGCACATCCGCATCATGTCCTGCGCAGCACCATGCCTGGCCGAGCCTCGGTCTGCTTGCAGTCACGAAGAACCGCCTGTCCATTAACCCAAACGTGAAAAATTCCCGCGGAAGCTGCATCAGGATCACGCAATGTGGCGTGCGCGGCAATAGCGTCATTTTTAAAGACGACGATGTCCGCGTAATAGCCTTCCTTCAGCTGTCCCCGGCGCTCCAGCTTGAAACGAGTGGCCGGAACACTGGTTAACCGCGAAATCGCTTCAACCAAGGATAGCTTGCCTGATTTTTGTACATAGTTTTCCAGGAATGTCGTAGCCCACGAGAAAGCGATCGGCGAAAAGCGCATCTGACTAAGGGCCCCATCGGCGCTCTTAGTCACACCATCGGAAATTACCATGCAGCCAGGTTGCTCGATCAATTTGTCAATGTCCGGTTGGCGAGAAACACGACCACACCACATGAGTCCCGCAATGCCCTCGCCTTCATCGGCAAGCAGATCGCAGATACTGTCCCAGGGCGCCACACCGCGGATTTCGGCGATATCGGCGATCGTCTTGCCAACAAGATCCGGATTGGCTGCGCTGTAATACAGGACCAAAAGATCCCAGCGGGAGTCCGACAGCAGTTTCCAATTGGGAAACACGTTCTGCCCCATCTTATGCCGCTGCTCCGGTTCGCGCAGCGCTTTGAGCAGCAGTGCCGGAGGGAGCTCAAGCGCCCAACTTGGTAGGGAGGCGATGACCTTTGTAGGTCCCCACTCATCCGGAATCACGTCGAACCCCACGTCGACTCCATCGCCTCGCGCCCAATCGATCATCTCAATCACGCGATCAACAGCCTCGGTCGGCGCGCCGTGCTTGGGTGCGATGTGCGACAACTGCAACTTTGATTTCGTTGCGCGGGCTACACCCAGAACCTCGCCGACACCCATTTCTATGAGCCAGTCGCGATTGCGGATATGAGTTGCATGAATAGCGTCACGGCTAGCTGCAATGGCTCCAACCTGCATGAGTTCGGCCTGTGAAGCATACATGCCCGGGGTGTACTCTAGGCCGGTCGAGATCCCCAACGCTCCGTCGTCAAGCGCGTCGTATAGATAACGCCCCATCTGCTCCATCTCATCCGCGTTCACGGCCGAACTCGAAGCGCGCTTGACTGCCAGTCGAACGGCCCCATGCCCGACATACGAACCTACGTTCAGTACGGGCTTGGCATCGTCCAGCGCGGCCAGATACTCGCCGAATGTGCGCCAGGTGATCTCGGTCGAATCATGAATACCTAGGATGTATTTGCGCAATAGAACGGGGTCGGCGCAAGGCGCACAGCTGTGACCACAGTTGCCCACGATTTCCGTGGTCACACCCTGACTAACCTGGCTGGCCGCCCGGCCATCGCATAGCAACGCAGCGTCCGAGTGCGTATGGATATCGATGAACCCCGGGGCTACGGTCATTCCTGTGCAATCGATCCTCTTCTTGGCCTGCACCTGCACGTCGCCCTCGGCCACCCAAAGGATCTGCCGACCCGAAACGGCGACCGTGCCACGGAACGGCGGCCGCATCCCATCCCCTAGAATGACCGTCCCCCCTGCTAGCAGATAGTCGACTTCGCTCGACACTTCATTGAATGTAGCCATTTGATTCCTCAGTTGTCGATTTGGATATTTTTTCGCTTGATCAAGGCTGACCAGCGGCCGAACTCGGTATCGATAAAACGTGAAAAATCACCCCGAGACTGGGGCCGTACAACCATCCCTTGCTGGCGCAACCCCTTAAGAACGACCGGATCCTGCAGGACCCTATTAATCTCGTGGTTCAAGTAATCGGCGATAGGCGCCGGTGTGTTGGCCGGCGCCGCAATGCCGTACCAGAGGGAAACGTCGACGTCCAGTCCTTGCTCGGCGAGCGTCGGGACAGCCGGGTAAGCTTCAAGGCGCTGCGGGGCGCTTATCCCGAGAATGCTCAATTTCCCGGCATTCGCATATTCGGTTGCAGGCTGCAGGCCAAGCATCATGAGATCTACCTGCCCACCGAGCAGTTGCGCCGACGCAGCGGCCGTGCCCGGAAATGGCACATGCAGCAGATGCACATTCGCGGACTGCTCGAGCGAGGCGATGGCTAGGTGCGCGGTGCTGCCGATGCCCCAACTCGCGGCGGACACCGATTCCGGACTCCGGCGTGCAATCCGGAGTACATCACTGATGCTCTTGCCCATGTAGGTCGGACCAGCGACCAACGCAAACGGCCGTACTCCAATGAACGCCAATGCTTGAAGATCCTCGACGCGATAACTGATCGTCTTGTAAACCAGGGGATTAAGGACGTTGGTCTCCGGAAGCGCTAACATCAACGTATAGCCATCCGCCGGCGCCCGCGCGACGGCAGTTGTACCCACGATGCCATTGGCCCCGGAGCGATTCTCGACAATCACGGGCTGGCCCACCTGGACCGAGAGTTTTTCTGAAACCAATCGTGCTATCGCATCCGTAGGCCCGCCCGAGGGCCAAGGCACAACCAACTTGATTGGCCGGGAAGGAAATCCGGGCGGTTTGGCTTGGGCCGAGAAGCAGCACGCTAGGAGCAAGGTCGCACCTGCTAGCAGTTTTTTGAACATTGAGGCTCCAAATATAGGAAAAGAGGGCAGCCAAGCATCAGGATTGACGCATGTGCTCGCGCGTTGAACCTGCTGACACGAGCGGCCCCGATCAGTTATCGATGTGAATATTCTTGGCCTTAATTAGCGTAGCCCAGCGCGTGGTTTCATTACCGAGGAATTTGTCGAACCATGATGCCGATTCAGGCTGCACCACCATCCCACGCTTGCGCAGATTTTCCAGTACCATCGGCTCCGTCAGAACCTCATGAACCGCCTTGGATAAAAGATCTTTGATCGGCGCCGGCGTGCCGGCCGGGGCGACGATCCCATACCAGAGCGATACGTCGAAACCAGGAATGCCTTGTTCGGCGAAAGTCGGGATGTCTGGATAGGCTTTCATCCGCTGCGACGACGTGGCGGCGATAATTTTCACCTCTCGGCGCGAAGCATAGGTCGTAGCGCGCTCGGCTGACAGAAACATGAGATCCCCCTGCCCTCCGATGAGCTGCGTCAACGCTGGCGCTTCACCGGGATACGGTACATGCAGCAGTCTGACGTTGCCGGCCTGCTCGAGCAGTGCGATGGCAGTATGTGCGGTACTGCCGATTCCCCAACTGAAAGCGGAAACGGAGTTCGGCGCTTTTTTGGCCAACGCCAGAACTTCAGAAACCGTATTGGGCTCCAGGTTAGCCCTGGCAACTAGCGTAAAGGGCAGAATCCCAATGAATGCCACCGCATCGAAATCTTTGGCGGTGTAAGTGATATTTTTGTATACCAATGGGTTAAGCACATTGGTTTCCGGCAGTGCGAGCATGATGGTGTAGCCGTCCGGCTTTGCTCGGGCAACTAGGTTCGAGCCTATTAGGCCATTCGCGCCGGGTCGGTTTTCTACAACGACCTGCTGGTTGATACGAGCCGACAATCTTTCGGCCATTAGCCGTGCGATGCCATCGGTGTTCCCGCCGGCCGCCCAGGGTAGGACCAACCGAATCGGGCGCGACGGATAATCATCGGCCTGGGCGACATCCGTCGCAATTAAAATCGCCAGTAGAGGGCAGAGTAACAGCTTCCGAAAAGACATGTGGAGCCCCTTAATATTGGTATGGGTTTTATGACTGCAGTACAATAATTATGCATAGAATCCGTACTCATTCGGACCACTTTAGATAAAAGCAACAGGCCGGTTTCCTTTGCGAAATTGTTGATTTTTCTGCAATCAAAATCCGCACCAATCGCACTCGTAAACGCACCATATTGCGTCGAAAAAACCCAGTATCGTGCACGCCGGGCCCAATCTAGCCCAACGGGGCGTACGCATTACAGAGGACAAGCCGACGATTTCTTGGGCGGCGCGAAATACAACTCCCCAATTGCGGAGCAATAGCATTTAGGTGATTACCCTCAATTGGAATTCCAATCCGTTCCTGTTAGCTAAGATCACCTTCGCGCTGGTGGGCGAAATGGTGTATGAGTCGCACTTCCTCACCGTGTAGGGCCTGGTCCCCTTCGCAAGCTCGAACGGGACCCTGCGTCAGGCCAGCGCCGCAGGTCGGCCACCAATTCCGCGACCTGCTATTCTCGGGATCACCCAACTCGGTCCGGCGCCGGTCAACCTGCTATTGAGCGATTCATCACGAAGGAGCGCGGCGAGACGCCCGATATCGAACCGTTTATGATCTGGTGGTTGACGTCGCCGTTGTGCGGGGCCCATCCACGGCGGCATGGTCCAGCAGCCGTATTTGCGCCCGCCGGCATGGCAAGGAACCTGTCACCTACCCGAGCCCTCAGATGAGCCGGCGCCGTCCCTGACACTTGTCGTGCCGATCTCAGGAGCATGTCCTGCAAGTCGCCATGATTGCGACGAAACGCAAAGAGGGCTGGAGCATTACTACGACCGGCTCGTGACCGGCATGTCGAGCACGGCGACGAGCGCGAGTTTTCCGAGCGGATTCTTCAGCAGCTCCAGAGTATCGATGAAACGGCTTTCCGGAGAACCATTCCGCGAGCTTCGCGCTGCTGGTCTGTGGAGGCGCCGGGCTCAATGCCACGAGCCGGCAGCGTTCCACTGCGCTCGGCTCCACAGCCGGCCTATGGGCTCCTACAGTCCTTCCTAACTGGCGCAGAATGCAAAACACCATGGTGTCACAGTGCTGCGGCAGACGTTGCGCTCAGCGGGTGGAGTTCGTCGCTGGAATGCCGATCGGGCGAACCGCCAGCCGTCAGACTAGGGCTCTTGCCCAGCGTGGCATGCGCCAGGGCGCCACTCAACGGATCGAGGACGCGCGGGCGGTGCGCACCTTCACGGCTTTCCCGAGCTCGCACGTCGTGCGACCGGGATCTCCAGGCGCTCGCCGTTCCAGGCGCTCGCCGCAGGCAAACGCTGCGCTAACGGACAAAGGCCCGCTCCGGCGATTGAGACTGACGTCTTGGTACGCCGGCTCGAAAGAGGGCAACCGATTGAGATGGGCAGGCAGACATGGTCTGCCGACTGAACCTGCCTGCGCAAGACGCGCGGATCCTACTAAGCACCTCGGGCGTCATCCCAGGCATCGCATCGCGGGCCCCAAAAGTAATAACAGACGGCCGATCTCCTCAATTGTCGACGTGAATCTTTTTGTTTTTGATCAGGTTCGACCAGCGTGTATCCTCCTCACGTAGGAACTGGGAGAACTGCGCCGGCGATTGTGGTTGCGTCACCATTCCCCGGTTGCGCAAGTTTTCCAGCACGAGCGGGTCCTGCAGAATAGCTTGAATCTCCTTTGCCAAATAACCCTTGATGGGCGCAGGCGTTTGTGCCGGCGCTACAATGCCGTACCAGAGTGCCACCTGGACCTGGGGCAGTCCCTGTTCGGAAAACGTCGGGATATCTGGATAACCCTCGATCCGTTTCGGCGACGTCACGCCAAGTATTTTGACCTTTCCCTGTTTGGCATATGTAACGGCGCGCTCCGCTGAGAGGAACATGAGATCGCCCTGTCCTCCGATCAATTGCGTAAGCGCTTGGGCGGTTCCGGGATACGGGACGTGAAGTAGGCTAATATCCGCTGCCTGCTCCAATAGCGCGATTGCCGCGTGCGCGGTACTTCCAACGCCCCAGCTAAATGCAGAGATCGATCCCGGCTTTTCCTTCGCCAGTTTCACCAGTTCCGGTATCGTGTTAGCCTTCAGACTCGGCTTTGCTACTAAAGCAAACGGCAGGACCCCGATGAACGACACCGCATCAAAATCTTTTGCAGAGTAGCTAATTTTATTGTACACAACCGGATTCAGTACATTTGTCTCCGGCAGGGCCAGCATAAGTGTATAGCCATCAGGCTTAGAACGAGCCACAACAGTTGCGCCGAGGATCCCATTAGCGCCGGGCTTATTCTCAACCACCACAGGTTGATTAATCCGGATTGCTAGCTTTTCCGCGATTAGTCTGGCGACTCCATCAGTATTACCTCCACCCGGCCAAGGAACCACAAGCTTGATCGGTCGCTGCGGATAATTATCCGGCTGCGCACATACCGGCAGAACGAACATTGCTGAAAAAAAGCCGAGCAGCAGCTTACGCAAATCCATCTTAACTCCTTGGTTTCTCGTCATGATCGCCAAATCTACATGCCTAAAACCCTCTTTGGATAAGCCACTTTGTACAGAGACTCGAGACCGGTTGAATGAAAATTATCGGTGCACCCTAATGATTAATTTGCTGCAGTGCGCTTGTATTCTTTGGAGCACTTTCCCCCCGGATATGGTGCAGCACGTGTCTTCCTGTGCTTTGAATTGGTGCGTGAACAACATACCGCCGCGCGCGTGCCGCCGTGGCCTGCGATCGACACGTCTGGAATTGAGTCGGTGCTTTATCCATGCGAAGCTGCCGAGACGTGCCCTTCCCCTCCGCATTGACATCTTGAGTGCCTTATCCCTGCCCCCCTTATGGAAGCCGTGTGCACATTGGCAACGCCGCGTGTGTCAGTTGCCACCCGCGGCATCCGCGGTAATCGCAGGTGCGCAGGCCACGAGCGAGGCACAATATACCGCTATGTGAAACTTGCGTCTGGCCTGCGGCGGACTGCTAGTAGTCAAGATTGCACTGCGTCGTCCCATGCCTCACTTAGTGGCAATGGGTTGAGCGTAACGCGGCCGCTGGCTGATCCCTCAATGCCCACGCCACATATCCCATCGGACGCGAAAAATATCGAGAGCATTGAATACGGTTTCCCGTTAGCATGTTCGCTCGAAGAATAAGAGACCCTCCTGAACGCAACTGCATGACAGCACAGAATCGTGTCGTAGTAATTGGCGGTGGGATCATTGGGGCGTCATGTGCGTGGCACGCCAGGACAAACGGCCTCAAGGTAACGCTCGTAGATCCTGATGACGAACAAGCCAGAGCGAGCTATGGAAATGCAGGTGTGCTCGCCACATGCGAGTACTTGCCGGTCGGCACGCCGTCCTTGATCAAGAAGTTGCCGCGCATGCTGCTCGCGAAGAATAGCCCTTTGCAATTTCGCTGGCGCTATCTGCCGACTCTTACGCCATGGCTTCTGCACTTTATACGAGCTAGCAACCCCGCGGCTGTCGACCGAGCGGGGCTTGCGTTGAAATCGTTGCTGTCCGAGGCAGTTGCCGCTCACCATGAAATTGCCAACGCCGCACGCGCCGATAACCTCCTTCGTGCTAGCGGCTGGATCAAGGCTTACGAATCCGCCAACACCTATCGCGCCCTTGAATCAGAGCGACGTTACCTGTCGAGGCTTGGTGTGAATATGACCGCGTTATCTATGGGTGATCTTGACACATTGCTACCTGGGCTGCGTGGGATCTTTACCCACGGAACGCTGTTCGATGATTGCATGCAGGTGACCAATCCTGGCGCGTACCTAGCCCGTATCACGACTGCATGCCAGGAAATGGGTGTGGAATTCGTCAAGGGCAATGCACACCGCTTCGTCGTGGAGGGAGGGAAGCTCGCCGCAGTGCAAACCTCCGCCGGGCAGGTGTCTGGCGACACCTTCGTGATTGCTGCTGGGGCGTGGTCGGCAAGTCTAGCGCAAGAGGCCGGCCATAACGTGAGCCTCGATACCGAACGTGGCTATCACGCTATGCTCGAGGTCCCTTGTGCGGATTTCTTGCATGCGCCCGTGTTCTGGCATGAAAAATCCGTGGTACTGTCACAGCAGGAGAATCGCCTACGCATTTCCAGCAGTGTTGAATTCGCCGGCCTTGATGCACCGCCCAGATATGACGGCATTGATCGTGTCGTTCGATCCATCGGCCGCGCCGTACCTTCTCTGGCAGCACCCGTGTTGAGCAAATGGCTCGGCTTTCGGCCATCAACCCCAGACTCGCTCCCGGTAATTGGTCGTAGCGAGGTCCATGCCAACTGTTTCATGGCCTTCGGCCATGGCCATCTCGGACTAACGCTCGGCCCTATCACGGGCCGGCTGATTGCTGAAGCCATATTGGGTGCAGGCTGTTCGGTGAATCTACAGCCTTTCTCCCCAAATCGATTCGACGGCCACTAAGGAAAGACCTGCCACCTGCGCCAACTTGCACCACTTCCATATAGAGAGTCGATAGCTCGCACGTCAGCGATCCGTTCCAGCATCGCCGCTGTCAGCGTGGTATTGCCGCCGAAGGTCGGGGGTGCGGACGAAAACTTGGACTACCTGGAGGTAGTTCATGTACTCGTACGAAGACCGTCTTCGAGCGGTTCGGCTCTATGTGAAACTGGGTAAGCGCCTCAACGCGACCATTCGGCAACTGGGGTATCCAACCAAGAACTCGCTTAAATCCTGGCATCGCGAATACGAACAGTGTCATGATTTACGGCCTGGCTATGTTCGTTCGCTGCCAAGGTATTCGTCCGAGCAGAAGCAGGCGGCCGTCGATCATTATCTGAGCCATGGTCGTTGCTTTGCTGCAACCTTGAGGGCGTTGGGATACCCGTGTCGGGCGACGCTTGCAGCCTGGATCGAAGAACTGCACCCTAAGCTCGGTAAGCGCATAGTCGGCAGAGTAGCTGGCAGCGTCCCGAAATCGCAGGAATTGAAACAGGCGGCAGTCATCGAGCTGTGCATCAGAGAGGAAAGTGCTCGCGCGCTTGCGCAGAAAGCCGGCGTGAGCAGGCCGACGCTGTATAACTGGAAGAACCAGCTACTCGGGCCAGAGGCTCCCGCATCCATGAAACGCCAAAGCAAGCCCGCGCCGGACCATGAGCGGGCGGAACTGGAGCAACAGGTCGAATCACTTCGACGCGACATCCGGAAACTGCAGCTCGAACACGACATCCTCAAGAAGGCGAATGAACTGATAAAAAAAGAAGTGGGCGTCGACCCGCAACTCCTGAGCAACCGGGAGAAGACGATGCTGGTTGACGCCCTGCACCAAACCTATTCGTTGCTAGAGCTGTTGGCGGCGTTGGGACTTGCTCGCAGCTCCTACTTCTATCACCGTGCGCGCCTGCTCGTCTCCGACAAGTACGCTAGCGCACGTTGCGCCATCGCGAACATCTTTGGGCTCAACTACCGCTGCTATGACTATCGTCGGATACGCGCGGCACTGGCGAGACAGCAAGTCTTCCTCTCGGAGAGGGTCGTGCGGCGCTTGATGAAACAGGAAGGCCTTGCTCTTGCTGTCACCAAGCGCCGTCGGTACGGCTCCTATTTAGGGGAGATTAGTCCTGCACCTGAGAACCTCATCAACCGCGATTTCCAGGCTGCTGCGCCAAATGAGAAGTGGCTCACCGACATTACCGAATTCCAGATTCCGGCAGGCAAGGTGTATCTGTCGCCTGTGATCGACTGCTTCGACGGTCTTGTCGTAAGCTGGGCTATCGGCACGCGGCCGGACGCTGAACTCGTAAATACCATGCTGGATGCGGCCATCGAATCAGTGGCCAGCAGCGATGAAAGGCCTGTGGTCCACTCCGATCGCGGCGCTCACTATCGCTGGCCCGGATGGCTCTCGCGGATGCGCGATGCCAAGCTCATTCGTTCGATGTCACGCAAAGGATGCTCGCCGGATAACGCCGCCTGTGAAGGTTTCTTTGGACGGATAAAGACGGAATTGTTCTATCCTCGCGACTGGCGTGCTACAAGCATTGAGCAGTTCATCGAGGTAGTTGACTCTTACATCCGCTGGTACAACGCAAAACGGATCAAGGTCTGTCTGGGCTCCCTCAGCCCGATGGAATACCGGGAGAGTCTCGGAATAGCGGCATAAAACAGTCCAAGATTCTTGCCGCACCCCCACCTCGCGCAAGGTAAATCTGAACCAATTTTCCGTACAGTCAGCCTTTTCCGCCCGAGGGCCGACGATGGCGAATCACCTCTGCGACTCCCCTATCTCTGTACGTCTATCTAGGCATTCGTCGCAGGCCACATACGGTGGCCTGCGGCGTTTTCAGTCGCCCAATGTGACACTACGCAGCGGCTTCGGCGGACTCCGTGATGCTATTCAGCAGGGACAGGAGTTGCGCACCCTCGGACACTTGTTCTCCGACGCCGTAAAGAACTTCGCCGATGATGCCATCCGTTGGCGCCGTGATCGTGTGCTCCATCTTCATGGCTTCCATCACCAGCAGCGGAGCACCCTTGCTGACCTTGCTGCCAGGCTCGACCATCACGGAAATTACCTTGCCCGGCATCGGTGCCGTCAGCTTGCCGCCTTCGCCTTCCGACTCCCCGGCATGGGACAGCGGGTCGATCCATTCAAGCACTGTCTGGTTGTCGGCAAAAAAAATGTTGAACGTGTCGCCTTCGAGATAGGCCTGACCTTGTGTTCGCCGCGTACCAAAATCCACGCGGATCCCGGCGGCGTTGAACGTGTAGGCGAACGGCGCGGCCTTGTCGGCGTAGATCAGCGTGTTGCGGCGTGTGTCGCGCGCGTCGCCCTTGAGCACCACTTCCAGTTTGTGGCCGGCGCCCTCGAAGTGCAGCGTGCGCACGTCGCGCGCATTCAGGCGCCAGCCGCCGGCGTGGGTCCACGGCGAGTGGCGGTCGGCCTCGTCCACGCGGCGCTCGCGCGTGTCGCGTTCGAGCAGCGCCGCCACGGCCAGCGCAATGGCTTCGATGCCCACCGACTTCTGCGGCGGGAACAGCACGGTCTGGTTGCGCTCGATCAGGCCCGTATCGAGATCGGCCGTGCGGAAGGCCTCGGACTTGACCAGCCGCTGCAGGAAGGCCACGTTGGTGGACAGGCCCACCACGTGATAGTTGGCCAGCGCCTGCGCCATGCGCGACAGCGCCTCGTCGCGGTCGCGGCCCCAGACGATCAGCTTGGCGATCATCGGGTCATAGAACGGGCTGATGGTGTCGCCTTCGCGCACCCCGGCGTCAATCCGCACGCCCGCCGGACCATGGGCGTCACCGCCGCGCATGAACTGCACTGCCGGCGGCGTGCGCAGGAAGCGCAGCGTGCCCGTCGACGGCAGGAAGCCCTTGTCCGGATTCTCGGCGTAGATCCGCGCTTCCAGCGCGTGGCCGTCGATCTTCAGTTGCGCCTGCGTCAGCGGCAGCGGCTCGCCGGCCGCCACGCGCAGCTGCCATTCGACCAGGTCCTGGCCGGTAATCATCTCGGTGACCGGGTGCTCCACCTGCAGGCGCGTGTTCATCTCCATGAAGTAGAACGAACCGTCCTGGTTGGCGATGAACTCCACCGTGCCGGCGCCCACGTAGCCCACGGCCCGTGCGGCGGCCACGGCGGCGTCGCCCATCGCGCGGCGGCGTTCCTCGGTCATGCCCGGCGCCGGCGCTTCTTCCAGCACCTTCTGGTGGCGGCGCTGCACCGAGCAGTCACGCTCGAACAGGTAGACGCAGTTGCCCTGCGTGTCGGCAAACACCTGGATTTCGATATGGCGGGGGCGCGTCAGGTACTTCTCGACCAGCACCTTGTCGTCGCCGAAGCTGGCCGACGCCTCGCGCTTGACCGATGCCAGCGCGGCCTCGAAGCCGTCGCCCGCCTCCACCACGCGCATGCCCTTGCCGCCGCCACCGGCGCTGGCCTTGAGCAGCACCGGGTAGCCAATGCGGTCGGCCTCGCGCCGCAGCAGCGCGGCGTCCTGATCCTCGCCGTGATAGCCGGGCACCAGCGGCACCGCGGCCTTTTCCATCAGCTGCTTGGCCGCGCTCTTGCTGCCCATCGCGTGGATGGCGTCAGCCGGCGGGCCGATGAACACCAGCCCGGCCTCGGCGCAGGCGCGCGCGAAGTCCTCGTTCTCCGACAGGAAGCCGTAGCCCGGGTGGATGGCCTGGGCGCCGGTTTCCTTTGCCATCTCGATGATGTGGTCCGCGCGCAGGTAGCTGTCGCGCGCGGCCGCACCGCCGATATGCACGGCTTCGTCGCAGAAGGCGACGTGACGCGCGTCGGCGTCGGCGTCGGAATAGACTGCCACCGTGCGAATGCCGAGGCGGCGGCACGTGGCCGCTACACGGCAGGCAATCTCGCCACGGTTGGCGATCAGGACCTTTGAAAACATCACTCCTCCTTTCTTGTCATCAGTATGCTCTCGCGTCGGTGTTAATCAGCCACGAGACTTTCGGTTCGTATATCGAGACGTGCCAGCAGGGCGCGGTCGCGCTCGGCTTGCGGGTTGCCGGTCGTCAGCAGCTTCTCGCCATAGAAAATGGAATTGGCGCCGGCCATGAAGCACAGCGCCTGCAACGCGTCGTCCATGGCCTCGCGGCCGGCGGACAGGCGCACCATCGCGCGCGGCATCGTGATGCGTGCCACGGCAATCGTGCGTACGAACTCGAACGGGTCCAGCGCTTCGGTGCCCGCCAGCGGCGTGCCCTCCACCTGCACCAGGTTGTTGATGGGTACCGACTCGGGGTACGGGTCCATGTTGGCCAGCTGCGCGATCAGGCCGGCACGCGCCTCGCGCGCTTCGCCCATGCCCACGATGCCGCCGCAGCAGACGTTGATGCCCGCATCGCGCACGTGGCCGATGGTGTCCAGACGGTCCTGGTACGTGCGCGTGGTGATGATCTTGCCGTAGAACTCGGGCGACGTATCGAGGTTGTGGTTGTAGTAGTCCAGGCCCGCGTCCTTCAGGCGCTGCGCCTGTTCGGCCTTGAGCATGCCCAGCGTCACGCAGGTTTCCAGGCCCATCGCCTTCACCTCGCGCACCATGTCGATCACCGGTTCCAGGTGGCGGTCCTTCGGGCTGCGCCAGGCAGCGCCCATGCAGAAACGCGTGGCGCCGTTGGCCTTGGCATTGCGTGCGGCGTCCAGCACGCTGTCGAGATCCATCAGCTTTTCGGCCTTCACATCGGCTTCGTGATGCGCGCTTTGCGGGCAGTAGCCGCAATCCTCTTCACAGTCACCGGTCTTGATCGACAACAGCGTCGACAGTTGCACGGTGTTGGCATCGAAGTTCTTTCGGTGCACTTGCTGCGCTCGGAACAGCAGGTCGTTGAACGGCAGCGCGTACAGTGCAGCCACGTCGTCCACACGCCATGCATCGGTTTCCCTGGGCGCGGTAGCGGCGATATTGCGCGCGGACTGGCGCAGCGCATCCACGGAGATGTTGGCGACGGTATTGGTATTGGTGCTGGCGTTGGCGGTTCGAGTCATGTTCGTATTGCGTATTCGGCTTTTTGGCGGCCGCGGCTCACGGTTCAGGCGTGATGCGGCGCGGCGGCAATGGTGTGGGATGCAAGCGGCGGCATGCCGGCCAGCAGCGGTGCAAGATCGAGGTACTGGGCGGCCACGGCCGGCGCAACCTGCCAGGGCAGTTCGGCCAGCATCGGCGCATCGAGCGCATCCTGCAGCGTGACAATGTTCTCGGTGGGCAGCAACATGTCCGGATCGCGATGCGGTTGGCAATCCAGCTGGCCAGCTTCAGGCCGCGCGCGCGAACCGCTTCAGCGGTCAGCATCGCGTGGCTCAGGCAGCCGGGACGCACGCCCACCACCATGATCACGGGCAGGTCCAGCATCACAGCCAGGTCGGCGGTATTCCAGCGCACGGCGCGCCCACGTCGAGCGGCACCACAAAGCCGCCCACTCCCTCCACCACCACGGCGTCGGCCTTGCGGCGCAGCGCGTCGAACGCATCGCGGATCGGTCCGCGCGTAATGCGCTCGCCTTCCAGTGCGGCCGCCAGATGCGGTGACGCCGGCGTGCGGAAGAAGAACGGGCACATCTCTTCCTGCGGCACGATTACCGAGCCCGCGGCACGCAACTGGTCGACATCATCGTTCTGCCAGCGGTCGTCGAGCCATTCGCCGCCAGCGGCAACCGGCTTCATGCCGAGTGCGCTGTAGCCGGCGTCATGCAGCGCATGCAACAGCGTGGCCGTGGCGTGGGTCTTGCCCACGCCGGTATCGGTACGTGTCACGAAGAATCCAAGGCTCGCAGCCTTACTCGCGATCATGCTGCTTCCTTGCAGCCTTGTACCAGTCCACGGTCCAGCGCGTCGAGCAAACGCGAAATATCGGCCGCCGTGTGCGAGGCTGACAGCGTAATGCGCAGCCGCGCGGTACCTGCCGGCACCGTAGGCGGCCGGATCGCGCCCACACGGATTCCATCGGCTTCCAGCGCCGCGGACAGCGCCAGCGCAGCAGCGTTGTCGCCGACGATAAGCGGCTGAATCACGGTGTGGCTCTTCCCCAGCGTCCAACCAGCCCGCGCGGCCAAGGGCTCCAACCCTTTGCGCAACTGCGAAATCAGTTCGGTCAAGTGCTGACGACGAATACGCCCTCCTCGACCGGCAATGACGTCTAGACTGCTAAGCAATGCGTGCGCAATAGCAGGCGGCGCCGCCGTCGTGTAAATGTAGGGACGGGCCGTGTTGATAAGGTGCTCAACGATCGTCTCGTGTGCCGCCACAAAGGCGCCCGCGACCCCAGCCGCCTTGCCCAGTGTGCCGATATAGATTAGCCGCTCCGAGCGTAAGCCCAGGTGTTCCAACACGCCACGACCGTTCTTGCCGAGGACGCCGAATCCGTGCGCGTCATCAACGATAATCCAAGCATCGTGGCGTTCGGCCAGCGCCAGCAGTTCTGCCAGTGGCGCTATGTCGCCATCCATACTGAACACACTGTCAGTCACGATCAGCTTTAGATTGCTCGCACAGGACTGCAGCATCATATCGAGCGCCTCTGCGTCGCCGTGCGGATAGCGTTTTACATCAGCCTTGGCGAGGCGTGCGCCATCGATCAACGACGCGTGGTTAAGCGTCTCGCAGAACAGCGTCGCTTCGGCGGTACCGAGCGCCGTCAACACAGCGAGATTGGCCATATAGCCGGTGCAGAAGAATAGTGCCTGCGTAAGCGGAATATGTGGCGCAAGCCAACGTGCAAGCTCGTACTCAAGCTCCGCGTGCACCAACGAATGCCCGCAGACGAGATGCGAAGCCCCGCTCCCAGCGCCATAGCGGAACGCGCCCTCTGCCATCGCATGCGCAATTGCAGCGTGGTTTGCCAATCCTAGATAATCGTTGCTACAGAACGTGAGCAATGCTGTGGGCTTGGAGGCCAGCGACCCGACGGACTGATGGGGAGCGCATGCCGTGTGGGCAATGCGCCGGCGGCGCGTCAGCGATTGCGCCTCGCGCTCTGCGGCGGCTCGCTTAAGATGGTCAAGCAGCATGGCGTACTTCCTCCTTATGTGCCAGCACGGTATGCATCGTGTCTAGCAATTGCTCGCCGAGCCAGCTGGCCAGTGCGGCGTCGAACACATACGGCGGCATCACATACAGCGTATTGCCGATCGGGCGCGCCAGGACGCTGCGTTCGCGCGCGGCCAAGTGAAAGCGCCCAGCAAAGTCGGCGCCTGCGGCCTCGGGGTCGATGTCGGCGGCCCAGATCATGCCGCGCTGGCGCACGTTGCTCACGCGCCCGTCGCTGGAAAGGGCGGCAATGCCGGCCATCGCTTCGCCCAGCCATTGCGCACGCTCGCGGTTGCGGGCCAGCACGTCGTCGGCCGCAAACAGGTCCAACGTGGCCAGCGGCGCACGGCACGCCAGCGGGTTGCCCGTGTACGAATGCGAATGCAGGAAGCCGCGTGCGATATCGTCGGCCACGAAGGCGCGCTGGATTTCCGGACACGACAACACCAGCGACAGCGGCAGGTAGCCGCCGGTAATGCCCTTGGACAGGCAGAGGAAGTCGGGCCATGCATGCGCCGGCACGGGTTCGCCATCGCATGCCTGCTCCCATGCGAAGAACGTACCGGTACGGCCGCAACCGACGGCGATCTCGTCGGCAATCGGTGCACGCGATAGCGATCACACAGCGCGCGAGCGCCTTCCAGGTACGACGGATCGTACATCGCCATGCCGGCAGCGCCCTGCACCAGCGGCTCCACGATCAGCGCGGCTATCTGGCCCGCGCGCTCGCGCAGCAGCGCTTCCAGATCGGCGAGCGCGCGCTTGGCCACATCGGTGGCCGACTCGCCACGGCCCGCCTGGCGCGCGTCGGGCGACATCACCACATGAGCACGGCGCGTGAGCAGGTCATAGGCGTCGCGGAAGATCTCCACGTCTGTCACAGCCAGCGCGCCCACAGTCTCGCCGTGGTAGCCATGGCGCAGGCACACGAACTCGCGCTTGGCCGACAGGCCCGTATTACGCCAGTATTGGAAGCTCATCTTGAGCGCGATTTCCACCGCCGACGCGCCGTCGGACGCATAGAACGCGTTGCCCAGCACGCCGCCGGTCAGCGCTTCGAGCCGCTCGGCCAGTTCTACAGCCGGTGCGTGGGTGCAGCCGGCCAGCATCACGTGTTCGAGCGTGTTGAGTTGCGCCACCAGCGCGGCATTGATCGCCGGATTGGCATGGCCAAATAGATTGACCCACCATGAACTGATGGCATCGAAGTATCGACGGCCTTCGGTGTCCATGAGCCACAGGCCTTCGCCACTGGCGATGGCCAGCGGCGGTTCGTTGGCAGCCGCATCAGGACGCAGGCACGTGGACGGACGCCAGACGGCACGCTGGCTGCGCGCCGCAAGGGGCTCGCAGTTGGCAGCGGGTAGAGAATGGGGACGAGCCGAGGCATTCATGCTAAGTACTCCACTTCTAGTGGCGCCTCCCTGCGGGCGCCTTGCTCACTTCAGCCTGCTGGCTCGCACTTCGATCCCTTGCTTAGCACTTTCCTGGTTCCGTCCACCGGGTGGCAATGCGCACTCAAGTCTCCACGATGGAGCCCTCTTCTCTAGAAAGGAGCGCACACCTTTGCGCCCTTCTTCCGATGCACGAACTGACGCGACCCGATTGGCTGTATCAGTCAACAAGCTGCTCTCGATGACGCGCCCTGCGACTTCGCGCACCAGTCGCTTGCTCTCGCGTATTGTTGACAAGCGTGGCGGCAATCTCCGCCACCTTGGCATCCAGTTCCTCCGGCGGCACCACAGCGTGACGAAGCCCAGACGCAATGCCTCAGCGGCCTCAAATCGTTCAGCTGTAATGAAGTAGCGACGAGCGGCCTGCTCCCCCATCGCGCGAATCACGTAGGGGCTAATCGTTGCCGGCAGCAAGTCTAGTTTGGCTTCGGATAGGCAGAAATTTGCAGACGCAGCGGTAACAGCGATATCGCACGCCGCCACCAGGCCCATGCCACCAGCGTACGTATCGCCTTGTATCCGGGCGATAACGGGCTTTGGACATGCCCAGACTGTGTGGAGCATTTTCGCGAGCGTCAGTGCGTCGGACCGATTTTCTTCGTCCGAATAGCCTGCCATCTTCTTCATCCAGTTCAGATCCGCGCCCGCGCAAAAGGCTGGACCGGTTCCGGTCAGGACGATGGCCCGCACGGGTGTTGAGCTTCCAAGCGTGTGGAACACTTCAGTCAGCTCAGCAATAACCGTCTCGTTGAACGCGTTACGCACGTCCGGTCGGTTGAGCGTGACCGTGGCGACATGGCCGTCCACAGTCACGGTAAGGGTAGTGGCATTCATGGCAATAGAGCTAGGCATGGCGTTGGACGCATTACATGCGGAAGACGCCAAACTTCATGTCATCAATGTGGGCATTGAGGCTGGCGGACAAGCCAAGGCCCAGCACGGTACGCGTCTGCGCGGGGTCGATGACGCCATCGTCCCAGAGCCGCGCGCTCGCGTAGTACGGATGGCCCTGGCGTTCATACTGGTCACGAATCGGCGCCTTGAACGCTTCTTCCTCGTCGGCGCCCCACTGGCCGCCCTTGCCTTCGATGCCGTCGCGGCGCACCGTGGCCAGCACGCTGGCCGCCTGCTCGCCGCCCATCACCGAGATGCGCGCGTTCGGCCACATCCACAGGAAGCGCGGCGAATACGCACGGCCGCACATGCCGTAGTTGCCGGCGCCGAACGAGCCGCCGATGATCACCGTGAACTTGGGCACCTGGGCCGTGGCCACGGCCGTCACCATCTTGGCGCCGTTGCGCGCGATGCCCTCGTTCTCGTACTTGCGGCCGACCATGAAGCCGGTAATGTTCTGCAGGAACACTAGCGGAATCTTGCGCTGGCAGCACAGCTCGATGAAGTGCGCGCCTTTAAGGGCGGCTTCAGAGAATAAAATCCCATTGTTGGCGATGATGCCCACCGGGTAGCCCCAGATCCGCGCGAAACCGCAGACAAGGGTGGTGCCGTAACGCGCCTTGAACTCGTCGAACTCCGAACCGTCGACGATGCGGGCGATGACCTCGCGCACGTCATAGGGCTTGCGTGTATCGGTGGGAATCACGCCGTAGAGCTCTTCCACCGGGTACAGTGGCTCCTGCGGTTCGTGCAGGCGGATCTGGTCCGGCTTGCGGCGATTCAGGTGCTGCACGATATTGCGGGCCAGCGAGAGCGCGTGATGATCGTTCTGCGCGAAGTAGTCGGCCACACCCGACAGCCGAGTATGCACGTCGGCGCCGCCCAGGTCTTCGGCGCTGACTTCCTCGCCCGTGGCCGCCTTCACCAGCGGCGGGCCGCCCAGGAAGATGGTGCCCTGGTTCTTGACAATGATCGACTCGTCGCTCATCGCCGGCACATAGGCGCCACCGGCCGTGCACGAGCCCATCACCACGGCGATCTGCGGAATGCCCTTGGCGGACAGGTTCGCCTGGTTATAGAAGATGCGGCCGAAGTGGTCGCGGTCAGGAAACACGTCGTCCTGGTTCGGCAGGTTTGCGCCGCCCGAATCCACCAGGTAGATGCACGGCAGGTTATTCTGCTCGGCGATCTCCTGCGCGCGCACGTGCTTCTTGACCGTCATCGGGTAGTAGGTGCCGCCCTTGACCGTGGCGTCGTTGCAGACGATCACGCACTCCTGCCCCGCAACGCGGCCGATACCGGTGATCACGCCTGCACCGGGCGCCGCATTGTCGTACATGTCGAAGGCGGCCAGTTGCGACAGCTCCAGGAATGGCGTGCCGGGGTCGAGCAGTTGCTGCACGCGGTCGCGCGGCAGCAGTTTCCCGCGAGACAAGTGCTTGTCGCGCGCGGCATCACCACCGCCTTCAGCAAGCTTCGAGATTTTCTCCTCGAGGTCCTTTACCAACGCCTGCATGGCCTCGGCATTGGCCTTGAATGACTCGGAACGGGCATTCAGCTTCGTATCGATAATCGGCATGGCTATCCTCGCGGCTTACATCGTTTCCGCGAAGAGCTCGCGGCCAATCAGCATGCGGCGGATTTCCGAGGTGCCGGCGCCGATCTCGTACAGCTTGGCATCGCGCCACAGGCGGCCCACCGGAAATTCGTTGATGTAACCGTTGCCACCGAGGATCTGCACCGATTCGCCGGCCATCCAGGTCGCCTTCTCGGCCGTGTACAGGATCACCGCGGCGCAGTCCTTGCGCACCTGGCGCACGTGGTCGGTGCCCAGCGAATCCAGGTTCTTGCCCACCGTGTACAGGTAGCTGCGGGCGGCCTGCAGCGTCGTGTACATGTCGGCCACCTTGCCCTGGATCAGCTGGAATTCGCCGATGCTCTGGCCAAACTGCTTGCGATCGTGGATGTACGGCGTCACCACGTCCATGCAGGCCTGCATGATGCCGACCGGGCCGCCCGACAGCACTGCGCGCTCGTAGTCCAGCCCGCTCATCAGCACCTTGGCGCCGCTGTTTTCGGCTCCGAGGATGTTCTCCACCGGCACCTCCACGTCCTGGAACACCAGTTCGCCGGTGTGCGACCCGCGCATGCCGAGCTTGTCGAGCTTCTGCGCCACCGAGAACCCCTTCATGCCCTTTTCGACGATGAAGGCCGTCATGCCGCGCGCACCCAGGTCGGGCTCGGTCTTGGCGTAGACCACCAGCACGTCGCAGTCCGGGCCGTTGGTGATCCACATCTTGGTGCCGTTCAGCGCGAAGCGGTCGCCCTTGAAGTCCGCGCGCAGCTTCATGCTGACCACGTCCGACCCGGCGTTCGGCTCGCTCATGGCCAGCGCGCCAATCCATTCGCCCGACACCAGCTTCGGTAGGTACTTCGCCTTTTGCGCAGCCGATCCGTTGCGGTGGAGCTGGTTCACGCACAGGTTCGAGTGGGCACCGTACGACAGGCCCACCGACGCCGACGCACGGCTGATTTCCTCCATCGCCACCATATGAGCGAGATAGCCCATATTCGCGCCACCGTATTCTTCGTCGACGGTGATGCCCAGCACGCCCAAGTCGCCCATCTTCCTCCAGGCGTCCATCGGAAACTGGTCGGTATGGTCGATTTCGGTAGCGCGGGGAGCCAATTCGGCCTGAGCCCAGTTGCGCACCGATTCGCGCAGCATCTCAATGTCTTCACCGAGATCGAATTTCAGGCCGGGGAGTTCGTACATGATGTGGGTCTCCAATTCTGTTGTTTCCCCTTTGGCACCTACATACCAAGCGGGTGTTTTGGCTAGTCTAGAAACACAGAGCGCTATCGTAAAATCATCATTTCAGACATCTGGTATCTAAAATTCGGATAGCGTCGTGGGCATCTGCCTTTCCTAGGGTTGGACGGTGCCAACTGGCGCAGAAGCTCAATCCGGCTAGCACGCACGCATTGCGCTCAATGCCATCGACACTTTCGAAGACGGGGTACGCCCCAAGTGTGCGGAGATGAATTGGCTCGCGGCGAGCAGCGGCGCCAAGTCGACGCCCGTTTTGACTCCGAGCGAATCGAGCAAGTAAATGACGTCCTCCGTGGCAACGTTTCCGGATGCCCCCTTCGCATATGGGCATCCGCCGAGACCACCCACCGACGAGTCGAAGACGGCCATGCCAAGTTGAAGCGAAGCGTAGATGTTCGCGATCGCCATGCCATAGGTATCGTGGAAGTGCCCGGCGAGCTTCGACATCGGCACGCTTTCGGCCACGCGTCGCAGCATTCGCTGGACCGTTGCCGGTGTGCCAACGCCAATCGTGTCCCCAAGGGAGATTTCGTAACACCCCATCTCCAGGAGAGCACTAGCTACCGATGCCACCTTTTCCGGAGCCACGTCGCCTTCGTAAGGGCAGCCCACCACGCACGACACATAGCCGCGCACTTTGATGCCGTCGGCCCGTGCGGCGGCCAGCACCGGCTCAAAACGAGCCAGGCTCTCGGCAATCGAGCAGTTGATGTTCTTTTGGGAGAACGCCTCGGAAGCTGCCGCGAATATTGCGACCTCACTCGCACCGCAGTCCTTGGCGGCTTCGTACCCCTTCAAGTTCGGGGTCAGCGCCGCATAACTGACCCCCGGTTTGCGCTGGATACCCGTCAAGACTTCGTCGTTGTCCGCCATTTGAGGTACCCACTTGGCAGAGACAAAAGCCGTCGCTTCCACTGTCGACAGACCGGCGTTGGCCAGCCGCTCGATAAGTTCGATCTTGACAGCCGCAGGCACTAGCGTCTTTTCGTTCTGCAGGCCGTCCCGTGGACCGACCTCGACAATCTTCACCGTCTCCGGAATCGCGTATGCGTACGTTTCGATGCTCATCTCTCTCCTCCTACCTGACCGTGCGGTCAGTGCTGCTTTTTGTCTATGCTGCTATCGCCGCCGCATTGCCGGCGAGTTGGTCTGCCCGACGCACCGGCCTTTCGATGCCTTGGAGTACCTGTTCTGGCACGCTGAACCTTCGCCCCTGCGTACGACCGCGGCTACACCGATGGCGAACCGTCCAATAAATCCCCCGCAAGTGGAGATCCTCCCGCTCCAGCACCTCATTGGACCAATCAAAGAGGTCATCGTCCGGATACATCTGAAGCTCGGCCGCGCTACCCAAAATGACCGCGACATCAGTGGCTGAGCGGACCAACAGTGCACCAACGAGTAAAGAAGCCAGAATCCTCCCCAGCTCAGACTCGTACGTTGTGGCGGTTGGCCCGGCAGCTTTCCTGATGCGGACAGCGGATGCGCGTATCAAGTGAAAGAGCTGCGTCGTGCAAAGCTTTCTCTTCGATGCCATATGTCCTCCGCCTCTGCTCCGCATCGGCTTGCGCCGGCCTCGGGATTACGCCGTCTCGATCACTTTCGCGTTGGACACAGCTTCCGCGCCGCCAGCCTTGTAGAGGTTCATCAAGTCGGCTCGCTTCCCTTCTGCCTTCTTGATGGCAGCCTCCTTGACGTGCCCATAGCCGCGGATATCGTCCGGCAGGCTTGCCAGCTCGATGGCGGTGTCGAGGCGACCCGCGGTCAGCGAGTATGCGAATTCGTTGACCAGGCCGAAGTAATCCTCGATCAGCCGCCGTTCGCTACGCCGCTCTTGCGTACGGCCGAATGGATCTAACCCAGTGCCACGCAGCCATTTGAGTTTTGCGAGCACCTTGAAGGTCGGCATCATGCTCGGACCGAAGCGCCGCTTCTTCGGCTGTCCCTCGTCACCCTTAGTCAGGCTCGGCGGCGCCAACCAGAAGTTGAGCTTGTAGTCGCGTCCGGGTTCCCCTTCAAACTGGGCACGGAGCTTCTCCAAGAAAGCCGGCTCCGCGTATAGCCGCGCCACTTCATACTCATCCTTGTAGGCCATCAGCTTGGCCAGATTCTTGGCGACGGCCTCCGTCAGAGGACGCTTCTTGCTCTGGCTAATCTGGTCCTCGGCAGCGCGAACTTTGGCCACGGCATCGGTGAAGCGCTTCGCGTACGCCGAGTTCTGGTAGTCAGTAAGAAGCGCCTCGCGACGACGGATAATCCCATCCAGCGTTTCCGGCATTGAGACCACCTTTGGGGGACCAGACACTTGACCAACCATGGCCTGGATCGCCTCCTCGCCGAGGTGAGCGAGTGCGCGCCCCCAAGTGAACGCCTGCTTGTTGCGCTCTACTGCGACGCCATTGAGCTCGATGGCGCGCGTCAGGCTCTCCAGCGTCAGCGGCACCCATCCCTGCTGCCACGCGTAGCCGAGAAGCAGTGGATTCGAATAGATGGCGTCGCCTAGCAGCTTCAATGCCCACGCATTCGCGTCGATGAACTGGCATGCATCCCCGACGCTCGTCCGGATATCGTTCTCGGCAGACGTGCCCGGGAATGCCCATTTTGGATTCGCGAGGAACTCCGCTGTTGGTGTCTGTGCGCTGTTGATGGCAGCCGCGGTCCGACCGTTCTGCACCTTGGAGAGGACTTCAGCGGATGCCGATACGATGGCGTCGCAGCCAATGATGAGTCGAGCTTCGCCTGTGGCGATGCGTGTCGCGTGCAACGCTGCCGGCGACGGGGCAATCTGGACGTGGCTCAACACTGCACCACCCTTCTGCGCCAGGCCCGCCATATCCAGCACGGTGACACCCTTGCGCTCGAGGTGAGCAGCCATCCCAAGCAGACCACCGATGGTGACGACGCCGGTTCCGCCGATACCGGTGACCAGGATGCCGTAGTTCTCTTTGAGCTCAGCGACAACCGGCAACGGCAGTTTTGCCTCTAAGCCGCTGCCTTGTTTGCCACTTTGCGCAGCCGGCTTTCGCAGCTGCGCGCCCTCGGCGGTCACGAAGCTGGGGCAAAAGCCATTCACGCAGGAGAAATCCTTGTTGCAGGAAGACTGATTGATGGCCCGTTTGGTGCCGAGTGGCGTGTCTAGCGGTTCCACCGACAGGCAGTTCGACTTAACGGAGCAATCGCCGCATCCTTCGCAGACGGCGTCGTTGATGAACGCACGCCGTGCCGGATCCGGGTACTTACCCTGTTTGCGGCGGCGTCGCTTCTCCGTCGCGCACGTCTGGTCATAGACGAGAATCGTCACGCCTTCGACCGTGCGCAGGCGTTTCTGAACCGCGTCAAGCTCGTCGCGGTGGTAGATGGTGACTGCTGGCGCCAGGGCATCGGCCTTGGCGTACTTTTCTGGCTCGTCCGTCACGATGACGATTTCCCGGACGCCTTCGGCCTTCACCTGATGCGTAATCTGAGGAACAGTCAGAACGCCGTCGACCGGTTGCCCACCCGTCATGGCGACCGCGTCGTTGAACAGAATCTTGTAGGTAATGTTCACCTTGGCCGCAACGGAGGCGCGAATGGCGAGCAGTCCCGAATGGAAATAAGTGCCGTCACCAAGGTTCACGAAAACGTGCTTTTCGTCCGTGAACGGCGTCTGACCGATCCACGCGACACCTTCTCCGCCCATCTGGCTGAAGGTGTCGGTGTTCCGGTCCATCCACATGGCCATGTAATGGCAGCCGATGCCAGCCATGGCGCGCGACCCTTCCGGAACGCGCGTCGACGTATTGTGCGGGCAGCCCGAGCAGAACCAGGGCTTGCGTTCCACCGACAGGCGGGGCTTGGCGGCTTCGCGTTCTTTTGCCTCAATGAGCGCGACACGGGCGGCGATGCGGCTCCGGACATCGGCGGGAAGGTCAAATTTGTCCAGCCGCTTGGCGATGGCCTTCGCAATCAACGCCGGCGACAACTCGTAATGCGCCGACAGGAGGTACGGGCCTTGCGGCACCGACCATTCGCCACCCTGGTTGCCCCGTTCGTCGAACTTACCGAAAACCTTGGGTCGAACGTCCTCCCGCCAGTTGTATAGTTCCTCTTTCAGGGCGTACTCAAGAATCTGGCGCTTCTCTTCCACCACAAGGATTTCTTCGAGACCGGTGGCAAACTCACGCGCGTCTTGGGCGTCAAGCGGCCACACGCATCCAACTTTGAAAAGACGGATGCCAAGGCCCTTGCACGTATCGTCGTCGAGGCCAAGGTCGCGCAGCGCCTGCCGCACGTCCAGGTAGGCTTTACCGGCTGCCATGATGCCGAAGCGCGGCTTGTCGGAATCGAGGACGATTTGATTGAGCTTGTTCGCGCGGATATAGGCCAGGGCGGCGTACAGCTTATGATCCAGCAGCCGCGCTTCCTGCGCGAGCGGTGAATCCGGCCAGCGGATATTCAGCCCTTCCGGGGGCAATGTGAAGTCGGTAGGCAGTTGGACCTGGACGCGGTCCGGGTCGATTTCCACCGATGACGTCGACTCCACCACATCGGTCACGCACTTCATCGCGACCCACAGACCCGAGTAGCGGCTCATTGCCCAGCCGTGCAGTCCGTAATCGAGGTATTCCTGCACGTTGGACGGATACAGGACTGGAATGCCCGCGGAGAGCAGCACGTGCTCGGATTGGTGAGCAACCGACGAGGACTTGGCGGCGTGATCGTCCCCCGCGAGCACCAGCACGCCACCATGCTGCGCTGAGCCCGCGGCGTTACCGTGCTTGAGCACGTCCATGGAGCGGTCAACGCCGGGGCCCTTGCCGTACCACATCGAAAACACGCCATCCCGATTCGCCTTCGGGAACAGATTCAGCTGTTGCGTCCCCCAGACTGCCGTGGCAGCCAGGTCTTCATTGACGCCGGGCTGGAAGACAACGTCGCTGCCTGCGAGGTGCTTCTTTGCCTTCCAGAGCGCCATGTCGAGCGCGCCCAGTGGCGAGCCACGATAGCCTGAGATGAAGCCAGCGGTATTCAGACCAGCCGCCGCGTCGCGCGCTTTCTGCAAGAGCGGCAGTCGCACGAGCGCCTGCGTGCCACTCATGTAGACGCGCCCCTTCTCCAGGGTGTACTTGTCGTCAATGGTCGTCGACGCCAGCGCGTCTTCGAGGGCCTTTTTCGATTGCGGGGAAAGCGGACTATTCACGATGCAGTCTCCAGGGCAGCGAGCCCCTTTCTATAGGTTTCCCCCAGTGTAGGCACCCCGACTCGTATCGTAAAATCACGAATTCAGACAACAGCTATTCGTTTGTCAGATACCAATGAGCGCACAGAAACCACAGATTGGTCGCCGGAAAAAGTCAGGCATCGACAGCGCCTTCCCTGCCGCAAAGGAAATTACTTTGCGGCAGATGCGCTACTTTCGCGCCGCTGCCGCCACCGGTCAGTTCTCCATGGCAGCCACTGAAGAGCATGTCTCCCAGTCGGCGATCACCAATGCCGTCATCGCACTCGAGCAGTTGTTGGGTGTCCGGCTCTTCGACCGTCTACCGCATGGCGTCGCACTGACTGCGGAAGGTAACCACCTTTATCAACACGTCACCCGCATTCTGGAATCCGTTGACGATGCGCTACGGCAACCACGTATTCGTCTGGACTCCCTGGAAGGTGCTGTAAGTATTGGTGCCACCTATACGGTCCTCGGGTACTTCTTGCCAGGATTGCTGGCGCGCTTCCGAAACAGCTACCCTAACGTCGAACTGGATCTTCACGACCTTGACCGCGCCGCGATCGAGGACCGCGTTCTACGTGGCCAAATAGAGCTTGGAATTGTTCTGCTTTCAAACGTTGACGATCCAGGTCGCTTTGGTCATCGCACCCTGATCCGTTCGCGCCGCCAGCTTTGGGCCGCACCTGGCCATCCTCTTCTAGATGGACAACCACCGACCCTTAAACGCATTGCCGAATACCCATACATCCTTCTTGCGGTCGACGAGGGAGAAGAGTCAACGATGCGTTACTGGCAAGCAAAGCGCCTCTCCCCTAACATCGCGTTTCGAACCACCTCCATGGAGGCGTTGCGGGGCCTAGTCGCACATGGCTTCGGTGTTACCGTGCTATCCGATATGGTGTTTCGACCTTGGTCTCTCGAGGGAAAAGAAATCGAAGCGAGGCCGCTTGGCTCCCCGCCGCCGGATATGGAGGTCGGCTTGCTTTGGCGGAAGGATGCAGAGCTCTCGCTATCCGCCACCGCCGTGCGTGACTTTCTGATATACGCTTGCAGCCGTTAGCTTTGTCGGAGTGCTTCTATGGGGTTCGTGGTGGATCCGCAAGGTGGATCAGCCCCCTGAGAGCTGCGAGCCGGGCAAGACGGTGTCGATGGTGGCGCGCCGGCATGGGGTGAATCCGAGCCAACTCTTCCAATGGCGCAAGCTGTATCAGGACGGCAGCCTATCGGCGGTCAGTGCCGGGGAGGAAGTTGTTCCTGCGTCCGAGCTCAGCGATGCCCTCAAGCAAGTGCGGGAGTTGCAGCGGCTGCTTGGAAAGAAAACCATGGAGAACGAGATTCTTCGTGAGGCGGTGGAGGTGATGAAGTCGCGAAAATGGATTGCGCGCTCACCCTCATTGCCAGGGGACGACCAGTGAAGCGGGTCTGTGACGTCCTCGGTGTAGCGCGCTCGAACGTGGCGGCCAAGCTGGCCAAGCCTGCTGATTGGCAGGATGGGCGCAGTGCCAGGCAGATGAATGACGCTGGGCTGATCGAAGAGATTCGCGGCGCCGTTGCGCATCTGCCCAGCTACGGCTACCGCCGGGTCTGGGGCGAGATACGCCGCGAGCGAGAGCGTCGGGGCGTGCCCGCGGTCAACGTCAAACGCGTCTACCGGGTCATGCGCGTGCATGGACTGCTACTGCAGCGCAGGGCCGCTCCACGACACCCGCAGCGAAAGCACGAGGGTAAGGTTGCGGTGGCACAAAGTAACCGGCGCTGGTGCTCGGACGGATTTGAGTTCCGCTGCGACAACGGCGAGCCACTGCGGGTCACGTTTGCCTTGGACTGCTGCGATCGTAAGGCCATGAGCTGGGCAGCGACGACGGGCGGACATAGTGGCGACGTGGTTCGTGATGTAATGCTGGCGGCCGTGGAAAATCGGTTCGGCGATGTACAGCAGACGCCAACGGAAATCGAATGGCTGAGCGATAATGCGGATTCAACCGGTCAACGCAACAGCTTGTTGGAATCGTTCAGCTGGTGTATCGAAGTCTAGTGTTTTGCGTGGGCGTTCGTTGAGTCGTCTGGCTATCGCGTTGAGCTTGGCTTGCGAGTAGACCGAGAGATCGGTGCCTTTCGGGAGGTATTGTCTCAACAACCCATTCGTGTTCTCGTTGGAGCCGCGTTGCCACGGGTGCTGAGGATCGCAGAAGTAGACCTGGATGTCCGTGGCCACAGTGAAACGCTTGTGCCCGGCCATCTCCGTGCCACGATCCCAGGTCAGCGATTTGTAGAGCTCCTGCGGCAGCTTCCTGACGTGTTTGATCAGCGCGTTGACCACGGCCTCAGAATCCTTGCCAGCCGTCTTCACCAGCATCACGAACCGGCTCTGGCGTTCAACCAGCGTTGCGATTTGACTGTTAGCGTCGCCGAATAGCAGGTCGCCCTCCCAGTGCCCTGGTATCGCACGATCTTCCGCTGTGGCAGGACGTTCACTGATCGAGACGGCGTCCGCGATGTTGGTGCGTCCCTCAGTCTTCATTGTGTACTGACGCGACCGACGCATGACTCTCGAGCGCCGCAAATGCTCCAGCAACTCCTTCTTCAAAGCGCCACGCGCCTGAATGTAAAGGCTACGATAGATCGCCTCGTGTGACACCTGGTAGTCCTTGTTGACCGCATAGACATGCTTGAGCCAGCCCGCAATCTGCTCGGGAGACCACTGCAGCTTCAGCTTGCCGGCGACGACCCGCGCCAGCACCCGGTTCCTGACAAGCTTACAGAGCTTCGGGCGACGCGCTCGCTCCCAGGCCAGTGCATCGGCCTGGCTCGCGCGATATCTTTGCCGCCCGCCATTGCGCTCGAGCTCACGGCTAATGGTAGACGGAGCGCGATTCAGCCGCGATGCAATGGCCCGAATCGAAAGCCCTGATGCCAGCGAGCGCGATATCTCCTCACGCTCGGCAAACGTCAACGCTCGCGCGGCGCGATGGCGTTGTGCTGGTCGAATGCCTCCCGCGTCCGACAAGATCCTCTGGACTGAAGAGTGCCCGCGATCAAATAACCTGGCGATCTCATGAATCGTATCTCCCTTGCGCCAGCGATCCCACATGAGTGCCTTCTGCGTCTCGGAATAATAGATCCTCGGCTTCATTTGCAACACCTCCACTGCTCACACAGATTCTAGGTGTTGCATCGACCGGTTGAATCCGCAAACGGCTCGGGCTACACGGCTGAGAAAACCAGGTCCTTTGCCGCGGCCATCGGTCTGAAGCCGCTGACCACACCGGTATGCAGTCCGCAGAGTAATGGCATGGCGGAGAGCTTCGTAAAGACAATGAAGCGAGACTACATCGCCTTCATGCCCTAGCCGGATGCGGAGACGGCCGTTCGCAACCTGGCAATTGCCTTCGAGCACTACAACGAGCAGCGCCCCCATAGCGCCCTGCATTACCGCTCTCCGCGGGAGTTCAGACGGGCTATGGGGTTCTCAACCGAAGTGTGAGACCGTGTCCGGGGATACGGGGGCAAATCCACCACCGGGACACCCGCTTTAATACCCCACTGGTAGTCGGCGCCAATCAGCTTCCCTAATTCCGATCTAGTTGTCTAGCTTTACCCCAGATTGTGCAACGATATCCTTCCACTTTAAATAATCGGCTTGCACAAAATCGGAAAATTCCTTCTGCGACATCTGCTTGGGCTCGGCACCTTGTTCATGTATCGCACGGACAACAGCAGGCGAAGAAAGAACTTTATTCACCTCTGTGTTGATACGGTTCACAATGTCTTGCGGAGTCTTCGCTGGCGCAAATAGTCCGTACCACGTACTGACATCTACCTCCTTGTACCCACTCTCCGCCACAGTCGGGACGTCGGGGAGCGATGAGCTTCGTGTTGCCGAAGTGACAGCAAGGGGTCGTAGCGTCCCCGATTTAATTTGCGCAAGCACAGAGGGGACCGACGCTACCATCAAATCGACATTGCCGGCGATGGTATCCGGAATGCCTGCACTCGATCCTTTGTACGGAACATGCAGGAGCTTGATCCCCGCCGCACGACTGAGTATCTCTGCAGCCAAGTGGATGGTGGTCCCACTGCCTGGCGATCCGTATTTTACCGATCCCGGTGCGGCACGCGCGGTCTGAATGACGTCTGCTAGTGTCTTGTACTTGGAGTTTACTGACGTAACGATAACGATTGGCGTGAACGCAACATGGCTGACCGCCACCAGATCACGGGTCGGTACATATGTCACTGACCTGTATATCCACGGTGCAACGGAAAGATTATCCTTCTGTCCCATCACCAGATCGTATCCTCCTGGCGCCGACCTAACAACATCGGCGATGCCAAGTGTGCCGCCTGCGCCGGGCTTATTCTCGGGGACAAAGTTCCATTTTGTTGCTTGAGAGACTTCGTTTGCCACCAAGCGCGTGAGAATGTCCGAGCCGCCACCCGGCGTCCACGGGATTACCACTCTAATGGGCTTGGTTGGCCAAGACGTACTCGACTGGGTCTGCGCGTGCGTGAATCCGCCCGACAGAAGAGAGATGGCAAAAAATGCCTTCATCACCTTATTTATCATGTTGTGTCTCCTTTAATTTCGTCTTGATGTCGATTTGCACATCGCTTGGCGGTATTTGGAAGGACCGCACAGCGCTGGGCCATCAAAGAATATCTTTATAATCCAACACTTATACTTTTTTTGCTTTTAGGGTCTTGTTTGTCTTTCGACTGAGGTTAGGTCCTCAAACTTGCCCCTTGCCAGATGCGATCCCTGACTAAATTAGTCATGACCTCTTGTAGCAGCTTATAAACAGCCTCCGTCGCTGCACTCGAGGCATTCAGTGAAGATGTACAAACAGAAAGAGGACGAGTGAATCGCTGTGCACGCACCTTGAGAACTTGGACCACGCCCGCGGCCTCCTCTTGCGCAACAACTGCCCATGGAAGAAACGTTGATGCAATGTTCTGAGTCACGCATGCCTTCAGAAGTGCTAGCGAGTCGAGTTCCGCAATAGGCTTAAAACTAAGTTCCGCAACCGTACAAGCGGTATCCACCACCAGCCGCATACTATTTCCCACGGCAGGCATTACTAGTTTCGTCGCCAACGCCTCTTCCAATGTGACACTCGTTCTCCCCTCTTTCGAAAAACCGGTGTCCGGTGGGCAGACGTAGAACAGTTCCTCATCCAGCACTGTTTTAATCTCGAGCCCTCTGGGAGCATGATCAATAAACAAGATAGACATATCGAGGCGACCGATGAGCGTGAACTCCTGAAGTAAAACACTCAGTCCTTCGACAATTTGCAGTCGCACCATCGGAAGCCGTTCCTGGCAAGCCCGAATCATTGCAATTCCCAAAACTTCAGCCGTGGCTGATGGGAGTCCGAGCGAGACAGTGCCAGATGGTTCGGCGCTAGCATTCGCAACGTCTTCCTGTGCGATCTCCGCTTGACGCTGTATAAGGCGCGCATGGCGATACAAAAGACGCCCCGGTTCCGTCAGAGTTACTCCCGTAGACCGGCGCAGGAATAGTTGATTTCCAAGTTCACTCTCCAGTGCGGCGATCTGAGTACTAATCGCCGACTGGGCGACATGCAATTGATCGCTTGCCTTGGAAATGCTTCCCAGGTCAGCAACTTTCAGAAAGTACTTTAGCTGTCGCATGTCCATCGTCGCCTGCCCTTTCAAACGAAGATCCACTGAGATACTCCTCGATATAACGATGAGCATCGAGAGCAGCCATGCACCCGGTTGCGGCACTGGTGATTGCTTGACGATAAACTTGATCCTGAACGTCCCCCGCCGCAAAGACTCCTGGAACGCTAGTCATGGTGGCATACCCCTTAAGACCCGAGCGGGTAACAATATATCCATTGTCCATTTCCATCTGTCCCGAGAAGATAGCAGTATTCGGTGAATGACCAATCGCAATAAAGCACCCTTTGACCGGGACCTCTTCGGTTAGCCCTTCGGTGAACCGAAGGCGTACTGAGGAAACACCGTCGTGGTCCCCCAGTACCTCATCTAGAACTGCTCCGAGTTGCAGAGAGACGGTGCCTTCTCGCACCTTGTCCATCAGGCGACCAATGAGAATCGGCTCGGCTCTGAGCTTCTCTCTCCGATGCACAAGAGTCACATGCTTGGCAATGTTTGACAGCAGCAGCGCTTCTTCGACCGCTGTGTTTCCGCCGCCTATCACACAAACATCCTCGCCCTGATAGAAGAACCCATCACATGTCGCGCATCCTGATACGCCGCGCCCCATGAATTCCTTCTCGGAAGCCAAGCCGAGCCATTTAGCAGACGCACCCGTTGCGATAATTAATGCGTCGCAGGTGTAGGCTCCCATTTCTCCGTGAAGAGTGAACGGTCTTTGCTCCAGAGACACCGCGCGGACGTGGTCCTCTACAATGGTGGTCTCGAATCGAGCCGCATGATCGCGCAACCGTTTCATAAGGTCTGGACCCTGTACACCATCCACATCACCCGGCCAGTTTTCAACGTCGGTCGTCGTGGTCAGCTGACCGCCAGGCTCACTTCCAGCGATTAGCATTGGCTTGAGGTTGGCGCGAGCTGCATAGAGTGCTGCTGCGTAGCCAGCCGGTCCCGAGCCGATGATGGCAACCTTGGCGTGTTTGATAGCTTTCATTCCTACAATCCTAAAGATAATCGGTTCGTACCGCCATTTTTGAAAGGACGGTACTCGCTCTATTTAATAGCAGCCTTCTTTAGAACGGAGGGATTTATTCCCACAAACCGTTCGGCATTGGCAGGCCCTCATAGTCAGCCGCAGACAGAGTGACGGGCGACTCAATGCCGTTTTCCTTGAGGAGAGCAAGGAGTTGGCGTGTATGCTGCGCCGAGTGCCAAGTGGAGCGCTCGAGGAATTGGTGTAACGGATGCTCGCCATAGAACATCTTCAGCACTTGTTTACACGACTTATCGTCAAGATTTGCCCACCATGCCTCGACCCGCGCCTTTAAATCCGTACCCTCGGAAAGAATGTCGTCGACGGTTTTGATGCGGTCCGGTGCATCAATGTTAGCTACGACTGTCCAATCTTCCAGACCCTCCAACACAGTTTGAAGGAATGCATCGACCACCTGAAAGACGTGATAGCTGAGGTCGCGATAGGTGCGCGGCCGTCCCGGAAATACTGGGCTATTGAAAAGGTCGTATGGAATCAGCGGCGTGATGGTCAGTGCAACGTTCAGTACTTTCATCCACTTCGCGACCAGCACATCGGGTGCGAGGCGATCGGCAACAGCATCAAGCCTGTCAACGAAGCGCGCAACGTCTTCAATCGACTGTGCGTAGACGTAATTGTCCCCTTGGGAGACGACCGGCACGGACCTCGCGCCTAGCCGACGCAGTTCATTTCGACCCTCGGTGTCCGAAAGCACGTTGACCGACTTGAAAGGGATCTCCAAGTGTGTCAGGAACTCCTTGACTCGAACACAACTCGAGCAACCAGGCTGCCAAAATACGCTGTACGTTTGAGTGGCGCTGTTCATTTCTACTTCCTTTCGCATACGTGGGTTGGTAGAACTATCCTAGCTACCGCTCCTCGCACCCGGAAGCATCGTTTCCCGATGCCGCCATCTTAAAAACAGATGGCGACGTTCAGGGTTCACCCGTATTTTCCGGGCTCCATGCTACCAAAACTGACCAAAACATCTATTAATATGCTTCATGAGATACTTTTTATGGGGAAAACTTTTGCGCTTCGCTCCATGAACCGTAAGAACATTGAGTCCGCCATCGCTTTGTCGAAACGCGACATCGCGTCAAAGGCGCGTGCCATTGGCAGCCGGGCACTTACGCTGGGAATCGGTGGTAGTGACTGCATTTGTGATTGGAGGACCAGTCGATATACCAATCAACATAAAGTGGCGGAAGGGAACACTCTCCATACTATTGCGGTGGGAATGCTGCGGGCGTCAGGCTTGTTCATGGTCTTGACGAAGGATTCGGCTATTCCACAGCCCTGCGGGGCGCACCGGCGTGTTTAGTGGGCCTACGCCCAACTCCCGTGCAAAAGCCTGTGCGCTGGAATATCGTCACCGTGTCCGCGGGTGATTGCGTCCCAATTGATGTCTCCTCGAGACAATCCAGCGCAAAGGTGAAGGGGCGAATTATCGCTACCGCTGAATTCGGAGCCGCTGAACAAGGTATTGCTGCGGTCTACAGCAACGCAGCCGTTGTGGCGGCCCGTATTCAGGCACCCGCCCAGGGCTGGCAAAGCAGATTTTTTGATGCTCGCGCATGACGCGACGAACGCGTTTGGCATTCGCGGGCGAAACCCACTCAGTTCGTGCTGTACCGTAGCAATACCCAGATTCTCCGGTAACCGTAGGTTGGCAGACCTGTACCAAACTCGGGGATTCCAGCCGCGAGCGCCGTGTTGTCATATTGGCGGCCCAGCGCCCATTTTGCCAATCCGAAGAATGGGCCCGCCTCACTGCTACTGCAGAGCGCGCGCCACGGTATTCAATGGCTTGCTCTGCTTGGACACTTCAGGTACTGTTCAAAGCGAGGATAGTACCGCCTCGCCCATTTCCTTCGTGCCAACCTGCTTGCAGCCCGGCGTCAGGATGTCGCCAGTGCGGTAGCCCTGGGCCAGCACCTTCTTGACGGCGGTCTCGATGCGATCGGCCTGCTCGGCGCGGTTCAGCGAGTAGCGCAGCATCATCGCGGCGGACAGGATCGTAGCCAGCGGATTGGCCACGCCCTTGCCGGCGATATCGGGGGCCGAACCGTGCGACGGTTCGTACAGACCCTTGTTGTTGGCATCGAGCGATGCCGACGGCAGCATGCCGATCGAGCCCGTCAGCATGGCGGCCTCGTCCGACAGGATGTCGCCGAACATGTTGCCGGTGACGATCACGTCGAAGCTCTTCGGGGCCTTGATCAGCTGCATCGCGGCGTTGTCCACATACATGTGCGACAACTCGACGTCCGGATATTCCTTGCTGACATCGATCACGATGTCCTTCCAGAACTGGAACGTCTCCAGCACGTTGGCCTTGTCCACGCTGCACAGCTTCTTGCCGCGCTTGGCAGCGGCCTGGAAGGCCACGTGGGCGATGCGGCGGATTTCCGGCTCGCTGTAGCGCATCGTGTCGAAGCCCTCGCGGGCGCCCTTGAACAGGCCGTCCGGCGCCTCGCGCACACCGCGCGGCTGGCCGAAGTAGATGTCGCCGTTCAGTTCGCGCACGATCAGGATGTCCAGGCCGGCCACCAGCTCGGGCTTCAGGCTCGACGCACCGGTCAGTTCCGGATAGCAGATCGCCGGGCGGAAGTTGGCAAACAACGCAGGTGCTTGCGCAGGCCCAGAATGGCCTGCTCGGGGCGTAGCGGGCGCTCCAGGCTGTCGTACTTCCAGTCGCCGACGGCGCCGAACAGGATAGCGTCAGCCTCCTTGGCCAGCTTCAGCGTGCTCTCCGGCAGCGGATGGCCTTCGGCTTCGTAGCCGGCGCCGCCCACGGGCGCGGTTTCCATCTCGAACTTCTCGTCGAGCGCGTTGAGCACCTTGACGGCCTCGGCAATGATCTCGGGGCCGATGCCGTCGCCCGGCAGGACTGCAATCTTCATGTTTCTTCCTCGTAGGTTGTTATCCAGCCCGCTTCAGCCAACCACGCGGTTGCCCAGCCACGGCATCTTCGTCAGGCGCTCGGCCTCGTAAGCCTTGATCTTGTCGTTGTGGCGCAGCGTCAGGCCGATATCGTCGAAGCCGTTCAGCATGCAGTACTTGCGGAACGGGGCGATGTCGAACGAATAGCTGTCGCCACCCGGCGTGACCACGACCTGGCGGTCCAGGTCGATCGTCAGCTGGTAGCCCGGAAACGCCAGCGTCTCGTTGAACAGGTGGTCGACCTGCAGATCGGTCAGCGCCACCGGCAGCAGGCCGTTCTTGTAGCAGTTGTTGAAGAAGATATCGGCAAAGCTCGGCGCGATCACCGCGCGGAAGCCGTATTGCGTGAGCGCCCACGGTGCGTGCTCGCGCGAGCTGCCGCAGCCGAAGTTGTTGCGCGCCAGCAGGATCGATGCGCCCTGATAGCGCGGCTGGTTCAGCACGAAATCCGGGTTCAGCGGACGGCGGCTGTTGTCCTGGCCCGGCTGGCCCACGTCCTTGTAGCGCCATTCGTCGAACAGGTTCGGGCCAAAGCCCGTGCGCTTGATCGACTTCAGAAACTGCTTCGGGATGATCGCGTCAGTATCGACGTTTTCGCGATCGAGCGGCACGACAAGGCCGTTATGCACAGTGAATTTTTCCATGGCTGCCCTTCTTCCCGAATATCAGACGATTTCACGAACGTCGACAAAGTGGCCTTCGATGGCCGCCGCGGCGGCCATGGCCGGGCTCACCAGGTGCGTACGGCCACCGGCGCCCTGACGGCCCTCGAAGTTGCGGTTCGACGTGGACGCGCAGCGTTCGCCCGGCTCCAGGCGGTCGGCGTTCATCGCCAGGCACATCGAGCAGCCCGGTTCGCGCCACTCGAAGCCGGCGGCCTTGAAGACCTTGTCCAGCCCTTCGCGCTCGGCCTGTTCCTTGACCAGCCCCGAACCCGGCACCACCATCGCCAGCTTCACGTTGGACGCCACCTTGCGGCCCAGCTTCTGCACCACCCATGCGGCGGCGCGCATGTCCTCGATGCGGCTGTTGGTGCACGAACCGATGAACACCTTGTCGATGTTGATCGACTCCATCGGCGTGTTCGGCTGCAGGTTCATGTACTCCAGCGCGCGCTCCATGGCGTTGCGCTTGTTCGCGTCCTTTTCCTTCTCGGGGTCCGGCACGCGGTCTTCGATGCTGACGACCATCTCGGGCGACGTGCCCCAGGTAACCTGCGGACGGATGTCCTCGGCACGCAACTCCACCACCTTGTCGAAGTGGGCGCCAGCGTCCGTGTGCAGCGTGCGCCAGTAGGCCACCGCCTGGTCCCATTCCACGCCCTGCGGCGCGAACGGACGGTTCTTCACGTATTCGAGCGTGACATCGTCCACGGCCACCAGGCCGGCGCGCGCACCGGCTTCGATGGCCATGTTGCAGACCGTCATGCGGCCTTCCATGGTCAGGTCGCGGATGGCCGAGCCGGCGAATTCCATCGTGTAGCCCGTGCCGCCAGCCGTGCCGATCTTGCCGATGATGGCCAGCACGATGTCCTTGGCGGTGCAGCCGCGCGGCAGCTTGCCTTCCACCTTGATCAGCATGTTCCTGGCCTTCTTTCCCAGCAGCGTCTGGGTGGCAAGCACGTGTTCCACTTCCGACGTGCCGATGCCGTGCGCCAGCGCGCCGAACGCGCCGTGCGTGCTGGTGTGCGAATCGCCGCAGACCACGGTCATGCCGGGCAGCGTGGCGCCCTGCTCGGGTCCGATCACGTGGACGATGCCCTGGCGGTGGTCGTTCATCTTGAACTGCGTGATGCCGTAGGCGTCGCAGTTGGCGTCCAGCGTATCGACCTGCAGCTTCGAGATCGGGTCGGCGATGCCCTGGGTGCGGTCGGTGGTCGGCACGTTGTGGTCCGACACGGCCAGGTTCGCGCTAATGCGCCATACCGGACGCTCCGCCAGTTTAAGGCCTTCGAAGGCCTGCGGGCTGGTCACTTCATGCAGCAGATGACGGTCGATGTAGAGCAGCGTCGTGCCGTCTTCCTCGACGTGGACGGTGTGGTCATCCCAGAGCTTATCGAAGAGTGTCTTTTTCTTGATCATTAGAAACAAGATCCTAGTGAGGACGAAATCACCGGCTAGCCTTGCCACGTACGGTTGCAATGCAGGATTACTAATCCACAAGCGAGCTCGCGGCTCCAAGTCTTGCAGGGCACGGTCATTATGTCGTAGGGGTGGCATACCGAGCGGACGCAATCCGCGAAAGGAGGATATCGCGTACCGCGACAGCCCTATTCAAGAAGTCAATGCTGTCGACTCGGTGATACCGTCTTCATCTCCCCGGACGTTCGAACACGGTCTCGGTATTGCCAAATAATGATGCCCGCCAAGCCGAGGGCTGCGGGAAGTCCGCGCGGCCAAGACGATCGGTCGAAAGTCCTTGCTCGGCGAATACGTCAGCCCCTTGTACAGGAGCGGATTCACCGCCAGCGCTCTGACGCTCCCAGCAGCAACGTGTAGCCGTCAGCAGGAGACTTGGCCACATAGGCAGCGGCAACATTGGCTGCGGCACCTGGCCGGTTCTTAACGATAAAGGGCTGTCCAAGGCGAGCGCTGATTTTTTCGCCCAGCATGCGGGCCAAAAGATCTGTGGATCCACCGGCCGCGTAGGGCACTACGTCTTGACCGGCTTGTTTGGATAATTGGCGGTATCGTCGGCCAACGCGGAACTTGCTACCAGAGTGGCACCAACACAAACAAATGCCGAGAGTGAACGCGAGAATTCTGATATCAATTTCATGTGCGATCCCTTGGGGCGTTGTTGCATAAATCCGGTGGCAGATGGGCTGACGTTTACGCGCAACGGCTGGAACGCTGGCTCTGTTTGTCAGTATGACTCCGCGTGGCAGGGGCTGGCCTCTCGTGAGGAATCAAACGCGGGTTAGCATTGCTGCCAGAGCCGCACGGTGTGGACAGGGCCGCACCCGGCGATTTCCGGTACGGAGGCCAGCAATGAAAAACGATAGCACCCTCTCCGTAGGTTTGGACGTTCACAACGATTCGAACACGGCAGCCTATGCGCTGGGCGCCGGTGAGGTCGAATTGCTCGCGACGACGTCGGATATCGATCGTCTGTGCAAGCGTCTGCAGTCCAAAGTACGCCACATATACCTTGTCTATGAGGCGGGCCCGTGTGGCTATGGGCTTTACCGCCAGCTTGTGCAGAAGGGTTTCAACTGCATGGTGTGCGCTCCGTCATTGATCTCCAAAAAACCGGGCGAGCGCGTCAAGACCGATCGACGGGACGCCGTCAAGCTCCTGCGTTCGCTGCGCGCCGGCGACCCGTCAGCGGTATACGTACCCAGCGTGGAAGACGAAGCCTTCCGCGATCTGTCGCGCGCATGGGCGAGCGCGAAAGACGACCTGAAGCGCGCACGGCAACGACTGAAGGCTTTTCTGCTCTCGCACGGTGTGCACTACGCGGGCAGAGGTGATTGGGGTCCCGCGCATCGACGCTGGATCAACCAGTATTCGTTTGACAGTGAATGGCAGCAACTGGCGTTCGAGGATCGCCTCCGTGACGGCATCACCAAGGCCATTACCCCACACGCATTGCGTCATGCGTTCTCCACGCACTTGCTCGAGTCCGGTACCGACGTGCGCACCATCCAACTGCTACTCGGCCATCGCAGGCTATCCGCTGCGCTCAGTGAAGGACGTCAATGTCTCGATCTGCACTCCTTCCTTATCGAAATTCCGAGGATCAAGCCATCCTTCGTAAGCGGCGTGAAGCTTCGGATATTCGCTGTCGATGATCGAATACCAAGCGGTGTCGCGATTGCGTCCACGGGTGATGATGGCCTGGCGGAAAATGCCCTCGAACGTAAATCCGTAGCGGAGCGCTGCAGCGCGCGACGGCGCATTTAGAGAGTCGCACTTCCATTCGAAGCGACGATAGCCGAGTTCGTCGAAGACGTATTTCAGAAGAAGCGACATGGCTTCGGTAGACAGGCGTGTCCGCTTCATGCGAGGGGAATAATTGATGCTCCCGACCTCGATCACGCCGTTTGGCGCATCCATACGCATTAAGGCAAGAGTCCCTACCGCCTTGCAGCTGGCCAGATCAATAATCGCGTGATGCATTGGATCCGTGAGCTTCGCTGCCGCCGTCAAATAGCTTCGATATGCCTCGAACGTATCAAAGGGACCGGCCAGAAGGTAGGTCCAATCTTTCCAGTTAGGCGCGTCGCAATAAGCCTCGTAGAGCTCAGCGGCGTGGCGCTCGACATCTACGCGCTCGATTCTGCAATAGCGGCCCTCAAGAGGATGGGCACCCGGAAGCAGTGCTCCTTTCCAATCCGGGAGTGCGGCGCCGATGGGCTGCCGATACTCGTTGTACTTGATACTCACTTTTCTCACCTGTCCTCTGTGGGGAGGATCCTCGACGCCCGACTATATGACAAACGTGGTATCTTAAAAAGATCCACGTGTTTACGAATCTTTGGATCCACGAACAGCGATGATCGAGATCACTGGGCCGCTGGAAGCCGGCGGAGTCACTCCAACGGGAGAACCCATATCGCTGCAGAGGCAGTTGATTGACCGATTGCAGCGGGCCATCCTTTCGGGACGGTTGCCAGCGGGTTCGCTGCTCCCATCGTCACGGGGATTTGCGGCTGAACTTGGTGTGTCGCGCAATACGGTAATCAATGCGTACGACCACCTTGCGGCGGAAGGCTATGTGTTGGCCGATCGCCAGGGCACTCGCGTTACGTCGCTGTCGAGCTCAACCGGATTTGACGAAGCTGCCGACGGCGCTGCTTCGTTGCCGGTCATACTGGCACGACGACTCCAGGTTTTTAGGAGGGTGCGGATTCAGTCTACCTTTGAGGCGCTCTTGGCTCCGGGCATGCCAGCACTCCGAGACTTTCCCTTGTCTGCATGGCGCCGGTCACTTGATCGCGCCATCGGCAAAGCGCTGCCGCAGTCGTTGGGGTACGGCGAAGCAATGGGCGAACCCGCACTGCGCGAAGCCATTGCTGCGCATCTGCGCATTGCCCGCGGTGTTCGCTGCGATGCGTCTCAGGTCGTCATAACGGAGGGCGCTAAAGAAGCGCTAGATTTGTGCGTAACGTTGCTGACCAACCCCGGCGAAGTCGCCTGGATCGAGGAACCAGGGTATCGCGGCGCCAAGGCAGCCTTTTACGCAGGCGATTTGCAGACGGTGCCTATCCGAGTGGACCATGAGGGGTTGGCAGTGCCGCCCGGGGCATGGCGGGAGTCTCCGCCAAAACTTGTCTACACGTCTCCAGCACATCAGTATCCAACCGGCGCTGTTCTCTCTGTTGTTCGGCGACTCGAACTGATATCGCACGCAAGGCAATGTGGTGCTTGGTTGATTGAGGATGACTATGACGGAGATTTTAGGCATGCTGGCGAACCTATCGCCAGCATGCAAGGATTGGTAGCCGATGCACCAGTGCTGTACATCGGTTCGTTTAGCAAAACGATGTTCCCTGCGCTAAGAATCGGGTTCGTAATTTTACCGCGCAGCATAGTGAGCCAAGCTCAGGTTGCGTTGCACGAGCTTTTACGCGGTGGACACCGGCTGCAGCAACTCGCCCTGGCAGATTTCATCCAAAGCGGAGAATTTGGGAGGCATTTGGGTCGTATGCGGCGCCTGTACCGTGAACGCCAGCGGGTGCTCCGCGATGCCCTGCGGACGCATTTTGATGATGCACAGATTCTCGGGGGAAATGCGGGAATGCACTTAACCTTGCGGCTGGCGGCAAATATCGACGATCGCGGTGTTGTAGAGAATGCGTATTCATACGGAATCACAGCGCGGGCACTTTCGACGTTCACTATTTCTCCCACGAACTTAGACCACGGCCTCGTCATTGGCTACGGTAATACGCGCGCCGAAGACATTCCGGGAGCCGTTAATGTGCTAGCGAAGCTTGTACGAAACCAAGGTCGCATATAGAAAGCGCTGGGCATTCAGGTTGTCAGTCGTCATGTACCCGTGCAAGATCGGGCAAACCGTGTCGATCCGGAGAATAGCTGGACACTCTCGCTAACCGCGCCTTCCCTGAATACTCGCCTCCGTTAGCCCCACTAACTGTGAGACAGATCGCATCTTTTTGGATTTGCCCCGTATCCCCGGACAGATGCCCGAGCTTCTCGGCGGCGCGCCAGACCATCAGGCCGTCCTCGACAACGGCCTGGACGACCTTGCATCGGTCCAATTCCCCATGCTCATGGTGATCGTGTCGGGTCGGCCCATGATCGCGCTCCTGGCTTGGCGGAAAGGCCACCAGCGTGGCAGGATCTGGGACGGAGTACGACATTTGAATTCATCCCAAGGTGGCTAGATCAGGATGTCCGGTCAGTGCAGGGTGGTTGTCTTCTTCCTAGATGCCTTTCTCGGACGATTGCGTAGGGCGGTGGCGCTGGCCTGTGGCGGCGTGGCATCCTCAGGGTGGGGCGGTGGTGCCAGTTCGTCGATGCGCCCGGAGAGATGCTGGTCGGTGCTGCGCCGCTAGCGCTGAACGTCGCGCGTGATCTGGCCCATCAAAGAGCTCGCGTCGCCCTCAGCAATTCGGGCTGCCTCACCTACCTATCTACAATGTCGTGTCTCAATCAGGATTCCAGTGCCGACATGACTCGGCGGTGCACCTCGAAGAGCTTCGGATCGTCAGGATGTCGCGGGCGTGGGACGTCCACTTCGATGATCTCCCGAATACCTGCAGGGCTGCCGGCCATGACAGCGATCCGATCAGCCAGGAACGCTGCCTCGAGCATGTTGTGGGTCACTAAGACACCGGTGGGACGTGGCCGTCCTTCTTCAATCCACAGGGATTGCAGTAGCGTACGCAAGCGACGGGCTGTCAGCTCGTCTAGTGCGCTAAACGGCTCGTCCAACAACAGCACATCGGGTTGCACTGCAAACGCCCTCGCAATGGACACACGTTGCTTCTGCCCTCCGGAGAGGAACTGTGGATAGGCCCGAGCGTGCTCCCGTAGGTCAACCTTTTGCAGCAACTCTCGTGCGAGTTGCTGCCTCTGCGGGGCAGCGACAGCGTGCTTTTCGAGAACAATGCCAATATTCTCTTCGACACTGAGCCAGTCCAGAAGCCGCGGCTGTTGGAATACTACGCTCAGGTTTAGCGCATCAGAAGCCCGGTCGAATTTGATCTCTCCGTGGCTTGGCCGATCCACCCCCGCAATCATGTTCAGCAACGTGGATTTGCCACATCCGGACGGGCCCACCAGCGCCACAAGCTCCCCCGAACGAATATCAAGGTTGATCGCCTCGAGCACGGTCTTTGCCACATCGATTCCCCGGGCTGGGAATCGCTTACTCAGACTGTGGATTCGAATATCGCTACTCATTGCCTTGCACCCTTTTTCCAGCGATTGGCATGCGCCTCTAGCGGGCCGAATCCTCCGTGCTCGACAACGAGCATGGCCGCCCAGAACGCGATCGTCCAGGCAATAACACCCTCGACATTCTGCACACTGAACTGAGAGTTCAGCTGATAGCCAACGCCGTTGGACATGCCGAAGATCTCCACCAGCACGATAACTTTCCACGCAATCGAAAATCCAACTCGACACCCCGACACGATGAAGCTATACAGCAGCGGCAGCCAGACCTTGCGCAGCACGGTCAATGCTGGGAGCCGAAAGACACGGGTCATCTCGACAATCTCGTGATCTAGTGAGCGCACACCCTGCTGTACCGAGATGACAAGCGACGGAAGAACGCCAAGCGCTACAGCCACTACTGGCGAGGTCAGCGAGACGCCGAACCAGATCACGCACAGCAGCGCCCAGACCAAGCCCGGAACTGTGAGTCCCAGGATGACTCCTGGCTCGAAGAAGCGTTCCGCAATGCGCGATACTGCAGAAAGGATTCCAATGGGTAGTGCCACGACCAGCGCAAGCAGGAATCCAAGCGACATGCGAATGAACGTTACACCGATCTCAGTAAAGGCGAATCCGCTAGAAGTAATCGACACCAACTCGCGAGCAATGGATGCCGAGCTTGGCACCAGCGGCGTATGCAACGCGCGCGCCATGACCTCCCAGACAGCAACCAGCAGCACGAAGAAGAGGCCCTGCGGCCATTGCCGCAGCACAGTCTGCGGCAAGCGCAGCCCTGCCCTCATTCGGCTACCGCTTGGGGCCGACGGGGTATTTAGGATCGTATTTTCAGTACGCATTATGTCTGCACGTAGATCTTTCGCGCTGGCACTCGGTCCAGCATGCCAAGCTTGTGTGCCACCTGGATCTGCTTGTCAATCGTGCTGAAAACTCCGGCGTCCCAACGCGTCGCGTATGCAGGCGACAACCGACTCGGCAATAGTTCGGTAGCACGCTCCTCGTCTGACTTGAGGCCCAACTCTTGGACGATGGCACGCAGTTGCTCAGGCTGCTGCCGGACCAGACCATTGACGCGCTGGAACAGCGCGCTAAGCTTGGCTGCGGTGGCCGTATTGCTTTCGTACCAAGTGCGGCTCGCGGCCAAGCCAACCAGGATTGGGTCATCCTGCTGACCCGTTGCCTGCTTCCAGATGTCGGAAACACGTGCGATTTCACGCGCCCCACGCGCTACAAGGCGCGTCGCCGTAGGTTCGAGAGTGATGATGGCGTCCACGTCACCCCGTTCGAACAGTGCCAAGTTGGCTGTTGGCGATCCGTGAAGGACGCTGACATCCTTTTTGAGGTCAATGCCAATGAGCGAAGCGGCAACACGAGCCTGCTGATAGGTTTCGCTCGTCTCCGGCGTGGTGGCGATACGCTTACCAATGAGGTCCTTGGGGTTTCGCAGCCCACTGTCACCCCGAACAAGCCAACGACCGTGATTGTTAAGCGCAGGCCCAAAGAGAACGATGTCGCTTCCACGGTTGACCAGCGTAGCCAGTCCAACCGCGCCAAAGAGACCTACGTCAAGCGAGCCTGCGCTCAACTGCACTTGCATCTTGCCCGGATCGGCTGTTACCCAGTTTAGGCGCAGTGAAGGATCAGTGTTGAGCTTGTGGCGCTCAATTAATGGACGCCAGGCAGAACCCGCACTCCCAGGCGAGGGAAGCGTAATCCGGACACCTACATCTTGCGATATTGCTGATAGTGGCGCTAGTCCCACAGCCGCGCCAAGGGTCAAGAGAAATTGCCTGCGTTGCATGGAAGTGAGGTAGTCAGAGGTCGAGAGTGTGGCAAAAAAATGCTCAGATCACCAACGCGCGGTGCAGCACACGTCGTCCTTGCCCGAAATCAGGCACACCGCGATGCTGTACGGTGCGGTTGTCCCAGATCAGGGCAACACCATCTTCCCACCGGTGTCGAGTCTGGACCTCGGGCGCGCTCAGTGCATCAAACAGAATGTCAAGCAATGCTTGGCTAGTCCGCCTCGTTACACCGAGGATGCGCTGGGTGTAGAGTTCGTTGGCGAAGATTTGCTTTCGTCCAGTTTCGGAATGCACCCGCACTAGCGGCACCTCAATGGGTGGATACTTCTGGCGCTCCTCTTCACGCTTACCCAGATCGTGGTACGCCAGCGTGAGAAAGCCCTGCGTTTCGACGTCATGGACCGCGCTAAGCGTTTCAATATACGCAGCAAATTTTGGATCGAGAAGATCGTAAGCTGCCGTAGCGTTCGCGAAGAGTGTGTCACCACCTATCTTTGGCACAGTCTGCCCGAAGAGCGCTGTGAAATGCGGCGGATTACCTTGGAACACCTGGTCCATATGCCAGATATAGTTCATCCGCGTCTTCTTGATCGACGAGTCGATCGCATTGAGCTGCCCCTCTTTTCCCGTTTCTGGCGTATAGGGAGTGTTCATAAGCTTGGCTTTGCCAAACAACGACACGAGCTGCTCGAAGTGCTGCACCTGCACGGTGCCCGGCTCGAAGCTGAGGAAGCCGTAGCGCAGCATGCCATCATAGAGAAAAGTACGAAGGGAATCACTGAAGGTGGTTTGCGCACCAACGCGTAGGCCGCTTACGCGAGCGCCTACAGTCGCCGAGTAGGGGGTCAACGTTACCCCTTCAAGACTGGCGGGTTCGCCATGGTAATGGCGCATATCCAAGATTCGGGACTGGATGCGATCGAGTTTCTCGTCGTCGACAAAGATGCCATTCATAATGAGTACGGTCGAAAGGAGGGGCCTGCTTGGATGGAGTCAGCTTCTACGGGATACTGTTCAAGATTTCCCCACTCATTCCACGAAGCGGGATACACAGCCACATCCGGATACCCGGCAAGCTGCCATGCAATGAAAGTGCGCGCTGAGCGTCCGCCGCCACCGCAGTAAAGGATGGCTCGTTCGCCGTGGGGTACCACCTTAGCGATTTCATTCGCAAGCTGAGTGACGCCAGCAAATTGGCCGGAAGCATCCAATTCCTCACGCGTATCCCAGAATGTGGCGCCCGGGATGCGACCATTACGGCGCGCGTTGCTGCGTTCACCCGCATACTCTGCGGCTTCCCGTGCGTCAATCAGATGCTCCTTAGCTGCCGACGCGGCCAACACCTCATCAGCAGTGGCCAGGTATGCCGTCTGCGGCAGCAGGACAAACGACGAGGCAGCAACCGCCGGCGCGGCAGTACTCAGCTCGCCCTTCCACGTCTGCGCTCCGCCGTCAAGAATTGCGACGCGCGCGAGACCAGCATAGCCAAGCCCCCAAGCTACTCGCGACGCATTCACTTCGTTTTGCGCACCGACCACAACCACGCGCGTTTCTGCGGTAAGGCCCAATGCCGACAAAGCCCAGCCCAGGACGCTGTGAAAGCGTGCAAGCTCGCGCTGGTCAGTGCGTTGCACCGAGAACAGGGTCGGGTCGAGGTGGCGGGCTTGCGGGATATGCCCAGTCCAGTATTCCGCGACCGATCGACAGTCGATTACGGCGATGTCGGCTTGCTGGCGGTGTCGGTCAAACCAATCGGCGTTGACGAGTTCGAAGGTGGCCATCGGTGTCACTCCATACGTTTTGCTGGTGGCCTGTAGTCTTGCGCCAGGCCAAAAGAGTGGACGCATCGTATAGTCAGTAAGCTAACCAACCAACTAACATTTAAAAGTTAGCATATTTACTTTTTGCAGTTCCGTTGGTGTGACAGGAAGCACAGAATGTTGGCCGACATCGCCTGGTACCCCTCTTCTCAATGCCATCGACACCGACGCCACGTGCCACACACACCGCAGACTATCGCCCCTTATCCGTGCTGGTCGGCATGGCCTTTTTCATGGAACAGCTGGACGCAACGATCATCAGCCCCGCTATTCCCGACATTGCGCAAGCGTTTCAGGTAGACCCGCTCAGTCTGAACCTGACCATGACAATCTACCTGCTATGCTCGCTTGCGTTCATTCCGGTGAGCGGGCTGCTTGCGTCAAGACACGGCACTCGCTCTGTTTTCCAAGCGGCTTTGGCACTGTTCATTGCCAGTTCTGCGGCCTGCGCCCTTTCCACCACCCTGATTTCATTGACGCTAGCCCGTGCGCTGCAAGGCTTGGCTGCCGCGATGATGGTGCCTGTCGGACGCACCGCCATTGTCCATACAGTGAAAAAGAGCGAGTTGGTCGAAGCGCTTGCCTGGATGATTACCCCCGCCATGCTTGGGCCGATGCTGGGGCCGCCGATAGGAGGCCTGTTGTGTGCTCAACTTTCTTGGCATTGGATCTTCCTGATCAACGTACCGGTCGGTCTACTGGGATTGCTCGCGTCGACGCGAGCCATGCCTCAGCTACGAAATCCCACTGATACCGCCTTCAACCCGAGGGAATTTCTGTTGTGTGTATCGATCCTAGCGATTGGCGTATTCTCGCTTGAGCTCGCCCGGCATAACCCAAGCGTCTGGCAGGCTCTCATCATGCTCGCAGTGCTTTGCGCCGTCGTATTCCTATACGTACACCAGTTCCGCAAGCTTGCGACTCCGATGCTGGATTTCACGATCCTGAATGTCACCACCTTTGCGACGGGATTCTGGGGGGGAGCGCTGGTGCGCGTTGGCTATGGTGCCCTACCGTTCTTGCTGCCCCTGACGTTACAGATCGGACTTGGCTTCACCGCCGTGCAAAGTGGTTGGGTCCTCTTGGCCAGCGGCGCTATCGCCTTTTTTACAAAAACTCAGACTGCCACAATTTTGCGTCGATGGGGGTTTCGACGTGTTCTCTATTGGAACGGCCTGATGTGTGCCGTTGGCCTGGCCGCGTGCGCGTTGTTCTCAGTACCCGGCTGGAGCCTGCTTGCCATTGGCATTGTGGTGAGCCTGGCCGGATTCTTCCGAGCGGTTCAATTCAACGCCCTCAGTGCTGTGTCGTACGCCGAGTTGCCTTCGGAAAAAGTGGCGGCAGCAACGACATTGAACACCATGGGCTGGCAGCTCGCCGTCATGCTTGGCATCTCGCTGTCCGCACTCACTGTGCGCTGGTCCGCAATGTTGGGCGCGCGTACCACCCCAAACAGTGCTGATTTTTCCGTCGCGTTTCTGCTGGGCGCCTTCTTCGCTGTTGCTGCTATCCCAAGCTATTTGGCATTGGCGCATCACGCGGGTGATGCGCTCAGTGGCCATCGTGCATCTAGCTGAGTTTCCAACCGTTTGCCTGCATGTCATCTGAAATTGAACGTCTCAACCAATTGCATGCCCGCCCTGGCTTTTTGCTTCGGCGCGCGCATCAAATCGCCGTTGCAATCTTTGAGGACAGCTTTTCCGCCCTTGACATGACGCCTTCTCAGTACGCAGTGCTGATTGCCGTCAATGACATCGAACACATCAACCAGAACGATGTCGCACTGGCGCTCGGTCTTAACAAAGTTAGCGTCTCCCAGGTCGTTCAGGGACTGGAGGAACGGGGGTGGCTAACGCGTAGGACCTCAACTGATGATCGCCGGCACCGGCAATTGATTCTGACGGCCGCCGGCCGCCAAGCGCTAGCGCAATCGAGATCTATGGCTGATGCAGCCTGTGACACGTTGATGGGGCAGTTTAATACCGTTGAGCAAAGAATGATCCTATCCCTGCTGCAGCGTGTAGTGACTGAGCTCGGGCACCTGGCGCGCGCACCATTGCTGTCAAGGGCGATACCTGCCGCTACAGCTTAAGTGTTAGCGGTGTGTATGCGTAGGAATTCAACAGCCGCTCCCATCGCGCTGGACCATACCGTTTGAGTAATCTGCCCCCCCATTCTGCTTGCCAAAGTGTGGCATGCGCCCGCGGTGCGTTTCGCGTAGTCGAAAGCTTGGATAGAGGGCGATGGTCTGTCTGCCCTGACCAATTTGGGGATGGTCGAACTGCTGAACCTCGGCGAAACGCTGCACCGCTTCGGCCTTCAGTGAACTCCCTGCACCTGCTCTGCGGGTGCATACCCCAACTGTCGAATGGTGGCTCCGATGCGCTTACCCAACTTCAAGTAGAGGCGAACCGCTCGAAGACGGTCTTCATACGAGTACATGAACTACCTCCAGGTAGTCAAAGTTTTCGTCCGCCCCCCCAGTGGGTCAGTTTTAAATCGGCGTTGACACTTGCTTTGGACCACTCGGTTGCCATCGTCCCTCTAATTACTCCGTCCGCTGGATACGATGCACTTCGGGACTTTTCACCGCTAGGTACCGTTGCGCGCTTTCAATGGGCTCTCTCCGTGCCCACATCGAGTTCCGCTACGACGTTGCAGCAGTTCATTGAGATTGCAAAGAAGAACGTGAGTAAACGCAACTACGGTGTGCCCTTGATGGGCGGCATGCCCGACCTGATTGGCGTGAACGTTGGAAGTAAGGCGGGTATCGGCATGGAACATCGTGTGCGAGCAGGAACGACTTGAGCCGCTGCCGCGCCTGCCTCAGATCGTCTTTGGCCGTCATCCATGCACGGGCGAGATCGCGAAATGCCTCGTCCTCGACGGCCGGCACGTACACCGCTGACAGGTCCCCGGCCCGTAGGGACCGCACAAGCTTTACTGCATCGCGCCGATCCGTCTTGACGCGTCCCCCGGCCTTTTTGGGAATCAAGGACGGTGCACACACCATGCAATCGAATCCTTTCTGGACCAATTGCCGGTAAAGGCCATAGCCACATGGTCCTGCCTCGTAGACGACACATACTTGTCGCGCTTTCGATTGAAGACGCTTGCAAAGGCGATCGAGATCCGTCTTCGTCGTACCGATTTTGCCGGGTAGTTCGACCTCGCCTGCGCCAAGCGCATAGGCGACTGTGATCGAGTCCTTGTGAACGTCCAGGCCGACGTACAGCGTGAGCTATCGGTTTCCATGCTGGCCTTCGTCCGGGAAATCGCATGATGTGGCAACGACCACACCATGCGGCTCTGGCAGCAATGCTAATCCGCGTTTGATTCTTCACGACGGGCCAGCCTGTGCCTCACGGAAAGTCATAGTGTCTTAACTATTTGCGTCATTGAAGGCCGCTGAATTGAATGACCCTTTCGTGACCAGTAGCAGCCTCACGCTCGAAGTAAAGCCAAGCTTCCGTTCAGGAATAGTGGCCCGCATCGGACGAATTTTTTCTTTTTGGCTGCCGCCGCCGAGTGTTCATGTTCGTTAGACTTCCTGGTTGACGGCACGCTGACGGAAATAATCGATAACAAACTCTCGAAAGCGCTCCACAGGGGCGCTTTGGGGTTCCTCCGCTCCATGCTAGGTGCGAGTCTCCATAGGCATCGCTAGTCCAGACCGGCCGAAAAGCGACGTCGCGTTATCCCTAACTCTTAAGCGGAGGCAGGAACGATTGCGACACCAATATTCCCCGAACGAGTGCCACGATCGTGTGCGTTTTGTCTATCGACTGAACAAAATTCACGAGCACGTCAGCGGCGTTCAGAAGGCCTGCGATGCGATCATTAACGTACTTTCCGCCGTCTGGGGTGTACATGGCGAACGCCTCGTGGAAGGTGTGGCAAGTCTGTTCGAATCGTGCAGCACAGTTGGCGTCGTGTAGGAGAGAAATTGGCGCCTTAATGAGAATGTTCGTCCTCATCCTCGTCGTCATGCGGCGCGACCCCCTCTCGGGATTTTTTGAGCCACATCGTGGCGAGATCGGGGTTTCGCGGCACGCCATGACCTTCGCGATAGGCGCGACCCAGCGCCGCCTGCGCGATCGGATTGCCGGCGTCCGCAGACCGCTTGAGCCAGCGTACGGCTTCCGGCAGATTTTTTTTACGCCGTGACCCGCCTCGTAACTTACGTACATCTCGTACTGCGACTTGGGCGCGCAACGGTCTTGCGCCGTCGCGGTCTGCTTGTACCAACGGAAGGCTTCGGCATAGTCCTGTTTCACACCGCCAAGGCCACCCTTATAGAAATCGCCCAGCATGCATTGGGACACCATCGAGCCGCCCTTTGCCGCCTTCTCAAACCATCGGAAGGACAAAGCGAGATCTTTCAATGCGACGCTGTTGCCATTGAGGTACAGAAACCCCAGTTCGGCTTGCGCCACCGTATGGCCATGCTCCGCCGACTGCGTCAGGTACTGGAAGGACTTGCGCAGGTCGAATGCCTGTCCGGTAGTCCCTTTGTAGTACTGCGAAACCTTGTACTCTGCCTTTCCATTTCCCTGCGCGGCCGCAGCCGCATACAGGTCCTGCGCTTTCTTCCGGTCCAGGGCAACGCCGGAACCGGTGAAGTATCTGCGTCCCAACTCAAACTGAGCTTCTGCGTTACCACGTTGCGCCAGTTCGGATAGGGCGGTGACCGATATGGAGCCGGTCGGCGTGACACCGTCTTTCCGGGCAGCATCCGAGACGGTGCCTTGCGCATACCCGGCGACCAGCAGGGAAGCCAGGAACAATGTGTGAAGTTTTATATGCATCCTGCTCTACCTTGTCCTCGGCTCAATGAAGCGAGCGACGAAGACTTCTAATGCTGACGGCACTCGGGGCGTTCCCGCCCTGGGTGCCTTGGTATTCCTAGCAGGGGCCGAGTCTGACGTGACCCCTTGCAAGGAACTTACTGGAACGTCTGCGTGACGTCGGTCGGGACAACGATCTGGCTATCAGGCGTCAGAGAGATCGTCACCGTCTTGCCCTTGGCAATCGATGCGAGCACAGCCTGTGCATCGGCCAACGAACCAAGACGTTGAGTGCGCAGCACTTCAGGCGGGTGGAACGTACCCTTCGCAGCGTGGATCGATTCGACCGGACCGCCGTTATAGGTCACGTTTGTACCGAGCCCCGGACTGGCTTGGGTCAGCCCTTGTGGCAAGAAGCCCTTGTAGCCCGAATCTTGAACGTCGATGTAGACCTGCACATAGAACCCGGTCGGGTCATTGGTAAAGGTATCGGATGCGCTCGAGACACCGTTGGCCAGCAACGGGATTTTGGGGTTCTTGTTTTGCGCAGCCGTAAAGCCCTGGATGATACGGCCGCCATCGAGTATGGTGGCCTTCACGCCGGCGAGCCCGCTTTCACGGCCCGGCTTGAACGGCCCCGACGTCTCAAGACTCCGGTACGACGTGTTGGCAGTGTCGCTTGCCTTGTATGACACGACCGAACGGCGTTTCTCCAGTTGGTTCTCGAACTCGCTCATCAGGCCAACACCATTCACCTTGGCGGAATCCGTGACGCGAGAGGTCAGCGCATCCATCATGGTCAACTGCTGACCGGCGTTCGACGGATTACGGTTGTAGGCCTTCAATCCTTGATACACCTCAACAATCGGATACTGATTGGTATGCTGAGGCGAAACAAAGTCGACATCAACCATGTTCTGGAGGTAGCTGAAGCCATGCTGGAAGCCCAGGCGCAGCCAGCCGTTGGTGGCAGTCGGCTTTTCGAGACCGTTGAAGCCATAGCCACCGTGATAGCCGAACGTGTAGAACTTGCCGTCAGTCGGGTTCTTCACCTTGAACAGCATATTGGTGGTGCCCGGCGTATGGCCTGGCGACCAGATCACCATCACCTGCACGTTGCCGAAGTCATACCACTTGTCGTACTCGTAGAAGTTCGTCGTTCGCGCCCGGATCACCGTCTCCGAGGCCGGCAACGCACCGGGGATATTCCAGGTATTGCCCTGGCCATCGGTGGTCACGCCCTGCACGTCTTCCCTGGAGCCCCACAGCTTGATCTGCTTGCCTGCGTTGTCCATCATCTTGAGCTGCTCGACGATGGTGCCGTAGTGGTCAATGTGGCCGTGGGTCAGCCAGATGTCGGTCACGGAACGGGGATCAATTCCCACCATTTCCATGTTCTTCCAGTACTGGTAGCCGCTGTTGGGCCAGCCGGCGTCCACCTTGATGACCTTGTCGTCGGACGGGTCGTTGGGTGTGCCCATGTCGGCCTTCAGGACGTACGACGCTACTTCGTTATCGCCCACGAAGTACATCGTGTTCTTCACGATTTCGAAAGGCTCGGTGCTCCGCGTGTACGGAGCTGACGTCGGCGTCGTCGCATTGATACTGACATACGGCTGGCCCGACACCGGATCGTTGCCTTTGGTCGCCAGCAGCGGACTTTGCGTCGGCACTTCCCAGACCGGCTTGCCATCTGTCGTCGATTGGGGCGTGAAGTACCAGATTGCAACAACCTTAGCTCCCCCCGCGTTCTGGTAGTTATTGTCGAACAGCAGATAGGCCGCCTGGCGCGACGTCGTGCCGTAGAAATAGTCGGCAGTCACCGGAATCGACCCATAGTCCGAAACGGTACTCTTCGAATAATCCGACGTGTTGATGTTGTACACCTTCACGTTGGATGCAAGGTTGTACGTTTCTTCGTAGCGCTTGATCGGTGTCGAGTACGGACGTCCCGCCATGTCCGCAAGCACCATATTGCCGTCGCCGACCGTGATCGTTCCCGGCGTCTTCCCATAGATCCAGCCCGCCGCCACCATCTGGCCCGGCTTGTCTTGGTATCGGGAAACAGACGGGCCGTACTTGGCGAGATTGAACTGCGCTGCAGCGGAGTTTCCCTTCGCCAGGATGACGTTGAATGCTTGGCCCGCGTCTGCGGGGACCGTCGCAGTATTGGCGGTCGTGCCCGGAATCCAGTCCACCAGGTTGCCGGGTACCAAATCTGCCTTGATAGCGGCAACAGCATCCGCGGACGCGGCAGGCGCCGAGATGGTCTGCACGCCATTCTGGGTCATGATGCTCGCCTGAACGATCTGGCCGCCAGAACCGTCGGTCGTGACAGCGGGTGCGCTGTAGACGAGACCAGCCAGCCGGAACGAATCGCCGGACGGCGTGGGATTAGATGTCCCCGGCGGATTGGACGTTCCAGGATTCGACCCGGTAGGCGAATGGTCATCGCCACCACCGCAGCCGAACAGGGTCATTGCTGCAGCTAATGCAGTTAAGGCCTGCCAGTGCCTTTTTTCGATCGCCATGAGGTCTCCTCGTTGGTTTAGCGGATCTGGTTATGCAAGCGAAAACTCACGGCGCGGCGTGCGGCTACCCGCCCCTTCAAAGCGCGCCTGTATTTGTAGTTATGAGTTGAGTTCTCCCCTCGCACCGGACATCGGGGAGAACTAGAAGAAAAGACCCAGCGCAGTCTCATCCACCACGGTGCATCTGCGCTGGGGACAGCCTGACGCTACGGCAGGCGAGTCAGAGAACCATCGGCCTGGCGCTGGTACTTCGAGAACATCTCGCTCCACAGCTTCTGGGCCTCACTCTCATGCCAGAAGTGGGGCTGATACTCCGTGACCTGCCAGCGGTATTCGGCGACGCCGTTGTTCCAGATCTGCGTGACCTTCCGACTATCGAGCTGAAGCGTAGGGACGCCACTATTCTTGTTAACCGTTTCCCGCCAGAACACCTGCGCTGCGGCTTCTCCCGCGGTGCCGCCAGGGAAGTCAGTCGGCACTTCGTCCGCCCCGCGGCATTGCCACGTCGGCAGCGGGACATCCGTACGCACGATTGGATTCGTGTAGTTGGCTGGGCTCAGATGGCCGGAGTAGCACGGTGCGATCGCGGCGAAGAGCTGCGGATACTGCACGGCCATCCGGTTGGTAAATGCAGCGCCCATCGACACGCCATTGAGATAAATACGGGTCGGGTCGACTGCGTACTTGCTCTCAAGCTCGGTGATGAGCGACAGCATGTAGGCCACGTCCGTGTTGGTGGTGGCGATGTCGTTTGTCCACGTTGCGCCTTGACCTTGCGGGTACACAACTATGAAGCCGTTCTGCTCGCCGATCTCTTGCCAGCGCGTTGTCACGGCTTGCCAGTGCGCCGAACCATTGCGGCCATGGAGGTTGAACACCAACGGGATCTTCTTCCCGCCGGCCGTCAGCGCCGCGTAATTGCTCGGCAGATAGGTCAGCCAGCGTCGCGGCGTGCCGGGGATGAACTCCTTAGTTGTGTCGATGAGTTTCATTTCGTGATCGCGCAGCAATGGCATGCAGGCGTGTGGTTGGCGGCGAACTGCACCGGCACATTCCTCCTTGCACAGACGCATCTGCTGGACTATCGAATTGCCACAACGACCTGGTGGCTTATGCAGCGGTTCCGCGCACGCTTTCCCTTTGTGGATCTTCAATTGCATCCCGTTATCACCGAGATGGATCGTCTTATCTGTGCGGGCGCTTCAGCGTCCTATCTGCTACAGGCCATTCGGGTCGTCGAGCGCTTCTCCGGAAGAGTAGTCGCCGCACAGACAGCAAAAAGCATGCTGATCGACATCAGCCAGTCCACGCAAACACCGTACCTGCCGCTTCTTTCGGAAAAGGAACATGCCGACTCGATTGTCAACCGGGCTCAGCACTGGCTGCAAAGAAACATGCAGAAGGAAATCGGCATCTGCGATATGGCGAAGTCCTCGCCGTCAGCGAAAAGACCATCGCCAGACGCTTCCGCTCGGCCCTAGATATGACTCCTGTCAGCTACCTTCAGAATCTGCGGCTGGATGCGGCCCGAAAACTGTTAGAACTGGGAGATCTGAGCATCGATCAGATCTCGAGCCAAGTTGGCTATACCGACGCCAGCTCCTTCTCACGTCTGTTCCGCGAGCGAATAGGCATGAGCCCGAGCGCCTATCGCCGCAGATTTGTAACTGCAGCCTAGTTCGGATGCGCTGATCAATCAACTGGCATTACGATTTATATATATTTTCACATACTAACTTGGCCGATCAATCGACGCGGTCGCCCTCCTATGCCAGCAACAACCACGGACCTCAAAGGGCAGCAGACGACTGCATCCATACTTTATGAGCGTATTCGTTCGGACATCATTCGCGGCGAACTGCAGCCTGGCCAGAAGCTCAAGATCGTAGAACTCACGCGACTCTATGATGTTGGGGCCATTCCGTTGCGTGAAGCTTTGTCGCGGTTAGCGACCACAGGCTTCGTGGAAAGCCGTGACCAACGCGGCTTCGCTGTCCGTATGGTGTCGGCGTCGGAACTAACCGATCTCACTCGTGTACGGCTCTTGATCGAACCGACTGTGTTGCGTGAGTCCATTGAGAATGCGGACAAAGAATGGGAGGCACGCTTGACTCAGGCTTACCACGAGTTGGGGAGGTATCGTATCTATGCAGATAAGAATGCACGTAGGATCAATCCCGATTGGGAGGCAGCGCACGACCGCTTTCACAAGGCGTTGTTTTCCTGCTGTAAGTCACCTTGGCTGTTAAAACTGACAGATGAACTTCGAGACCAAACTACGCGCTATCGGCACATCTCAGCTGGCGCCAGTGAGAGCCCCCTGCGTAACATCACAACCGAACACAAAGAGATTTTCGAGGCGGCCATCCAGCGCCGGGTGGAACTCGCAGTCGTGCTCTCCTGCGAGCATATTGCTCGAACGACATCGATCGGGGTAGCTGAGCTACCAACTGGATTGAAGGCACAGCGTCGCAGCGCTTCCGATGTGCGTTCCCACGCGAGCGTTACGCCACTCGCATCCCCTTGATGTTGTGCTGTCGTAGCCGATGCCTTGTTTCCAAACGCAACGCCGAGTTGCCTTACGCCATCGTCGCGACCGAATTCAACCCGGATCTCAAGGCGGTCAACCACTCACACCTCAATCGCACCAGCTCGTATGACAACGGTCGGATGCACGTTAACAGCGGGCATTGTGCAATGCACGAACGCTACGGCACCGACCGCTCTCTACGAACCCTGCACGACCTTCTATGCGAACGCCTGGCGGATGGCCCTTCTCGCCGGGACATGCCCTGAGACATGTGAAACACCACCCGTTCACAACTCAAGGGGGAGACTTGCGCCGGCAGGTATGGGTAGGTCTCTCGGTAACGAGAGTTGCAGAAAATCCCTGGCCGTGACGGAGGTCACTGCAACCTTCCAATCCCCCACTACCGAGAGCCAAGTACGCTGGCGACAACCGACTAGGGCTCTTGCATTCGCTTCACGTCGACGATCCACTTCCTAAATGCAAGCATCTGATCTTGTAGAAATTTGAGCGTAACGTCATCCAGGCAACGACCATCGGAGTCAAATTTATCTGCGGCGTGGCCGACAAATACCTCGGGCTTTTGCAAGACCATTGCATTCATGAAAAGAAGAATACGACGCACGTCGTACTGAACCCGCGCCCCGCCTGTCGGGCCGGGGGTAGCCGACAGCAATGCGACGGGTTTTCGCGCTAGGGGCTGGTCGCTACCCCGGCTGACCCAGTCAAGCACGTTCTTAAACACGCCTGGCACCGAGAAGTTGTACTCAGGCGTCACAATCAACACGCCATCCGCACGCCCGATCTGCTGGCGAAGAGCGAGCACCTCCTGCGGGAATCCCTGCTCAAGCAAATCGCCGTCAAAGGGCGGAATGTTTCGCCACTCTGCCGTTTCAAAAGAAAGATCGGCCGGAAGTAAGCGCGCCGCCTCCAGCATCAGCTGGCGATTGATCGACCCATTTCGCAAACTTCCACACAAGCCGAGAATTTTGAGTTCACTCATGATTCGAAATCTCCCTCGCGAGTTTCCAAGTGCCCCTCGCATCTGGCCAGACCGCAAGATGGTGCATTCGGATGAACGCTTCCCGGCCCTTGAAGTGCGCCTCTGGCCGTCGCACGCCACGCGCCAACGCCCGCTCGCCTAGCAATAAGCCCCCGAAGGACCTCCGACCGCAGAGCCGGTCCCTTCGAACCGGAGGATCGGTGCCCTGTATTTGATTACATAGAACCGTTGTTCAAACTTGGCGAGTTTGCTGGAAGAAACTCTCAGGAACTTCGGGCCCCCACGTCCAAAGCTGATCATAGGTACCCTCGACAGTCGTCGCCGGTACCGTGTTGTCATAGAGATCGCCGTCCGCATAGTGCTCTACACGGAAGCCATCTGGATCCCACCAGTAGTCGAAGACCTGGCTGCCCAACACGTGCCGGCCCACCCCCCAGTGCAGACGATGGCTTCTGGCCTTCATCCACTCGTGGCCCATGTAGACAGAATCGATATCCTGCAACTCGAAGGAGATGTGATGCACGGTGGCCGGATCTGCCTTGGCCACCAGCAGCGAATGATGGTCGCTTGGCGTGTCGCCGTGGTCCCAACGCATGAAGAAGCCGATGTACTCGCTGCGGGTGCCGGGCACTAGCATCGCGTCAGAGACGATCATGCCGAGATGACGCTCCATCCAGTCCTTGCCCGCCACAGGATCCGGCACGCCCAGGGCCACATGCCCCAGGCGCAGGATCTGGGCGGGCTCGCGGGTCGGCCGCTGGGGGATGTTGATGCGCGACTTGCGAATCCCCTCATTGAGTGACAGGGCCGGCCGGATCGCAAGTGCCGCTACGTCCGCGATGCCATGGACCAGTTCCAGCCTAAGACCGCCGGGCATGGTGACTTCGACGCAGCACCCGCCGCCAGGCCGGTCGAGCGCTCGAATCGCCGAGGCCCCGGCAATCTCCGTCGCGCGCTCCAGATCCTGAGAACTCTCCACTTCGATTCCGATCGCCTTCAATGAGGGTTCATCCGAAGGCTCGGCAATATATAGGTAGGGATCGGTCAAAGCGCCGCGAAAGTACGCGATGCGGTCAGACTCTGGCCACTCCACGGGCAGCAGGCCGAAATCGAGCATGAACGCTTTGGTCCTGGCCAGGTCGCTGACACCGTAGACCACGTACTTCACGTCACAAACCTTGATCATGTCCTTATCTCCTTTTCTTTCTTTTGAACTGCGAATTGCCGCCTGGCACGCCGCACAGGCCCGAGAAGAGACACATCTTTCAGGGGCGGCGCGTATGGCTGCCGGCCTATGCTTGCCTAGCGCTCCGAGAGACGATCGGGCTGGAGATCGCGCCGATCCCCTCGATGGCCACCTCGACCACTGAACCCGGCTTAGCGTAGACCCTGGGGTTGCGGCCGAAGCCCACGCCAGACGGCGTGCCGGTGGCGATGAGGTCGCCCGGGTTGAGCGTGATCGTGCGTGTAATGAATTCGATGATTCGCGGCACCGAGAACACCATGTCGGCCGTGGTGCCGTTCTGCATCAGCTCACCGTCGACCTTGGTAGTCAGGCGTTTATTGCTCGCGTCGAAGGCATCGGCGGTCACGATCACCGAGCCCACGACGCCGCTGTTGTCGAGGTTTTTCCCGATCGCCCACTGCCCCGTGCTGAGCGTCATGCTCTGCAACTGCGAGGCACGCCCGCTCAGGTCGTTGAACACCGTATAGCCCAGCACGCCGCGGGCCGCTTCGTCCTGGTTCGCTTCGAGGAGAGTGCTGCCCACAATGGCGGCGAGTTCGACTTCCCAGTCGATGCCATCGGGCTCCGACTGCGGAACCGGCACAGGCGTGCCGGATGGCACCAGCGTCGAGGCCCAGCGGGCGAACAGGTTGGGAAATGACGGCGTCGGCAGCCCGCCTTCCTTGCCGTGCTCGACGTAGTTAATGGCAACGCAAATGATCTTCGCACTCGCCGGGACGGGCACGGCAAGACGCACGTCGGCAAGGCGCAGCGCGCCACCGCCGGCGACGCGCGCTTTCGCAAGCCAGCTAGCCGTGTCCGCGTAGAAAGCGTCCAACGAAGTCAGAGGCGTGAGCAGGTCCCCATTGAGCACGCCAATGTGGACAGCCGCTTGAGACACGGCATCTTGGGGATGATAAGCAACCAGTTTCATGAGGGACATTGGTGGTTCTGAAGGTGAATGGAAGCGTGACCGCGCGTGATCAAGTTAGAAAAATATATATAAAAACTGATAAGAGCGAAACGTATTTCAGCCATCCGAAACGTAAGTGTTTAACCCCTAAATCGTCATTTATCATGAGAAAAATGGATCTTTTGCAACAAAAACCGCGAAAGGAGGATCTTTTATTAGGTGCACGACGCGACGGTAATTTTTCACTTTTGTAGATATATTTATCGTTGCAGCGCGGCAGAAAGTACCGACCATCGCCCACCATGGGCGGCGCCGATCCGGTGACGTCAGGCGCTCGCGTTGAAGGCAAGCGACACCGGTGCAGACTGTTGGTCAGGTTCGGGCCAACGCTGCGAGACCGTCTTGAGCTTGGTATAAAAGCGCGCGGCATCCGGGCCGTACAGGTGGGACTCGCCGAACTTAGAGCGGCGCAGCCCGCCAAAATTGAAGTAGCCCACCGGTAACGGCACAGGCACGTTTACGCCGATCATCCCTGACTCGATCTCAGAGACGAAGCGGTGCGCGGACTTGCCGTCGCGGGTGAAAATCACCGAGCCGTTGCCATAGTCGTGCGCGTTGGTGATGGCAATGGCCTCGTCGAAGGTTGCAGGGCGCATGATCCCGCGCGCCGGACCGAACACCTCTTCCTTGTAGAAGGTCATATCCGTCGTGATTCTGTCGATTAGAGTCGGCCCGACGTAAAAGCCATCTTCGTGGCCCGCGACCTGGATGCCGCGCCCATCCAGCACCAACTCGCCGCCAGCTTCGACGCACTCTGCGATGGCCCGTTCCACAGCAGCCTTCGACTGCGCGGAGACAACGGCACCAAAGTCAGCCGTGGGATCGTTGTACGGGCCGACCTTGAGCGCATTCACCTTCGCCACCACCAACTCACGCAGACGCTCCGCCGTCCCCTTACCCACAGGCAACAGCAGAGAAACAGCCATGCAGCGCTGGCTTGCCGACCCATAGCCCGCCGCGACGAAGGCACTGGCCGCTGACTCCAGATCGGCGTCTGGCATGACCACCATATGGTTCTTGCCGCCGGTGAAGGCGACCACCCGCTTGTTGTGGGAAGTTCCCTTCTGGTAGATGTATTCGCCTACGCCTGTCGAGCCCACAAAGCTGACCCCTGCAATGCCCGGATGCTCAAGAATCCCGTCAACGATCTCCTTGTCGCCTTGGACGACGTTAAAGACCCCATCTGGCAAGCCGGCCTCCTTCCAGAGCCGGGCGAAGATCAAGGCGGCACTCGGCACCTTCTCCGACGGCTTCCAGACGATGCCGTTGCCCACAGCGACCGCCATTGTCATCATCACGGCCGGAACCATGATTGGAAAGTTGAACGGGGTGATACAGCCAACGACGCCGATCGGCACTCGCAGCGAATAGACATCGATGTCGCCACCCACGTTTTTCGAGAACTCGCCCTTCGTCACGTGCGGAGCATTGGTGGCAAATTCGATGGCCTCGATGGCGCGGCCAATCTCACCCTTCGCATCCGCGATTGTCTTGCCGTGCTCCCGGCCGATCACCTCGGCGAGTTCGTCCGTACTGGCGATCATCAGTTCGCGCAGCTTGAAAACGACAGCCATGCGTGCGCCGTGTGAAGTTTGTCCCCAGCGCTTGCCCGCCTCGGTGGCAGCGGTGACCGCGCGATCGAGCGTCGCCCGGTCGGCGAATGCGCAGCGCGCGATCTCCTTGCCGGTCGATGGGTTGTAGATCGGCCCAGATCGTTCGCCGAAATTGGCTTCGATCTTGCCGGTGATGAAATGTCCAATGATTTGCGTCATGTCTGTCTCTCGGGAAATGTTGTCGTGGATATTGATTCGGCAGCGCATCAGTCAGGCTGAACGCGGCGCCAGCATCTGAAAGATGCTGGCGAAGTCCAATTTGCCGTGCCCCTGCGCGCTGTGGAGGGCGAACAGGTTGCGCGCCAGCGCACCGAGCGGCACGGTGGCGCCGGCCTCGACAGCTACGCCGAGTGCGAGGCCCAGGTCTTTGAGCATCAGGTCGGCTGCGAAGCCGCCGGTGTAGCCTCTCGAGGATGGCGAGGTATCCACCGTGCCGGGGCACGGGTTGTTCGTCGCGAGACACCAGTTCGCACCGGAACTACTGCCGATGATCTCGGAGAGCACCTTGGGATCGAGTCCTTGGGACACACCCAGCTGTAGGGCCTCACTGTTCCCGACCATGATGATCCCCAAGAGCATGTTGTTGCAGGCCTTGGCCACCTGACCAGCGCCGCTACCCCCCGCATGCAGGATCTTCTTACCCATCCGCTCCAGGACCGGGCGGGCCCGGTCTATCTGCTGCGGCGTACCTCCGACCATGAAAGTCAGCCCGCCGGCCTGGGCCGACAAGGTGCCGCCAGACACCGGCGCGTCGATCATGTCGAGCTGGCGCGACGCGGCAGCCGTGGCCAGCTCGCGTGAAACCCCCACGGAAATCGATGAGCTATCAATGAGCAGCGCACCATCCTTGACCCTGCGCAACAGGTCGCCTGAGCCCAAATAGAGGTCACGGACATGCGCGGAAGTGGGCAGCATCGTGATCACCACGTCGGCACCGGCTGCTGCCGCGCTCGCGGACTCAGCCTTCGCTCCGCCCGCTGCGACGAGCGATTGCATTGCCGGCGCCGAGAGATCGAAGCCGCTGACCGAGTATCCCGTCTTGGCCAGGTTCAAGGCCATGGGCAGACCCATGTTGCCCAAACCGATAAAGGCTATCTGCATTAGAAATACCTCACTGCGTGTAACCGGCACGTTAGCGTGCAGACCGTTGTTGTGTAGCAGTCGATCACAGCTTCTTAACTAGCGGGCATTGGGACTTGCTAAGCGGTTGGAACACGGTTTCACTGGGAATGGTAGCCAACACCTTGTAGTAGTCCCAGGGGCCTTTCGAATCCTGCGGCTTCTTCACTTCAATGAGATACATGTCGTGGACCACCCGACCATCCGCCCGAATGCTGGCATTGCGCATCACGGCATCGCGTATCGGAAGCTCGCGCATCTTGGCCGCCACCACATCCGCCGCATCGCTCTTGGCGGCCGCGACGGCCTTGAGGTAGTGCAAGACACTTGAGTACACACCCGCTTGCACTTGATTGGGCTTAGTCTTATAACGCTGCTCGAAGCGGGCTGCGAACGCGCGCGTCTGGTCATCCAGGTCCCAATAGAAGCCCTCCGACGAAGTCAGCCCTTGCGCCACTGGCAGCCCCATGGCATGGACATCCGTGATCTGCAGGAGCAGCGCAGCGATCTTCTGCCCCTTATCGACGATACCGAACTCGCGCGCCGACTTGATCGTGTTGATCGCATCCTGGGTCGCATTCGCAAGGCCGATCACCTGCGCCTTGGAGGACTGCGCCTGCAGGACAAAGGACGAGAAGTCGCTGGCATTGAGCGGATGACGCACCGCCCCGATCACCTCACCTCCGTTGGCCTTGACCAATTCTGTCGCATCCTTCTCCAGTGAGCGCCCAAAGGCATAGTCCACGGTGATGAAGTACCAAGACTTCCAGCCTGCCCGCGTGATGGCGGCAGCGGCACCGGCGGAGGCCGAGTACGTGTCGTACATCCAGTGAAAACTGGTTGCCGAGCAGTCTTCGTTCGTCAAGCGCGACGTGGCGGCGCCGTTGAACAGACCAACTGCGCCCTTCTCTCGCATCAGCTTCTGCACCGACAGAGCGACGGCGGAGTTGGTCAGGTCGGCGAAGGCGTCCACATGATCGCGATCCAGCCACTCCCGGGCACGGGACGAAGCAACGTCTGCCTTGTTCTGGTGATCCGCCGTCAGGACCTCAATCTTGAGCCCCTTGCATTCGGTCTTGAGGCAGTCCTCGATCGCAAGGTTCGTGGCAATCACGGATCCCCGGCCACCCAACGTGGAGTACGGCCCGGAGAAGTCGGTCAGAATTCCGATTTTGACAACGTTGTCGGAGATCTGGGCCTCTGCCTGAGCACCGAGTGTCAGAACAAGCGCCGACAAAGCCGTTCGAAGAATGACGAGGGTTCTCATGCTTGTCTCCTTTTATTCGAATGAGAACCCGTATGCTAAATTCACATTTTTGCATCTAGTTATGCAAATATATGATCTTGGCTTTGTGTTTTTGCATAACCAACACTGACGCAAGCATGAGCAAATTCAACTGGGACGACTTCAGAGTCTTCCTTGGCGTTGCGCGGGCAGAGTCTGCGTTAGAGGCGGCTCAGTCCCTGGGCATCGACCAATCGACCATCTCACGGCGCCTGCACCGACTGGAGCAGGTCATGGGGGCCAAGCTTTTTGACCGCAGCTCGCAGGGACACCGACTGACGAGTGCGGGCCTTCGCCTGCTGGACCATGTGGAGAAGTTGGAGAGTACTTTCACGGCGGTGGAGGCCGACGTGTACGGCGACAGTGTGGCGTTGACCGGAGAGATCCGACTCGGTGCCACGGAAGCATTCGGCAGTTACTTCCTGGCCCCACATCTGGCGCACTTCTGCACGCGGCACCCCGCCATCACCGTGGATCTGCTTCCCATGCCTCGTAACATCAATCTGTCAAAGCGTGAAGCCGACGCGTCAGTAACCATCGACAGGCCCACCGTTGATAGCTTTGTCACAAGTCGGCTGACCGACTATCGCCTGCTTCCCTACGCGTCGCCAGAATACCTGCGGTCCCACCCGCCAATCCGGAACGTTGAAGACCTAGAGCAACACCGGTGGATCGACTACGTTGACGACCTCATCTTCGCCGATCAGCAATTTAGCCTGCGCAAATGGCTACCCACCGTCACCCCCTTCCTGCGTAGTACCAGCGTGATCGCACAGCTCCAGGCCGTACGTTCCGGTCTAGGCATCGCAGTTCTTCCATGTTTTCTCGGTAACGTGACGGAAGGACTTATGCCGGTTCTTCCAACCAAAGTCGACATCACGCGTACCTTCTGGATGGTTGCACCACGAGAGCGTCGCGAACTGGCAAGGATTCGCGCTCTATGGGACTATCTTCGAAAAGTTACCTCAATCAATGAGGAATTCTTGATGGGCAAGTCAACCCGCATCGTGTTTGACTCGAACTGAGCAAACACGCGCACATGCTTGTTCGACCTGCAACCTGACCTACTCAGTGGCCGCATGGACTGCCGACGCCACGGTTGGGAACCAGCCGAGGGACTGCAAGCGCGCGAAGTAGTCGTAGTCCGCATTAAATCTGCCACTTTTTCGACAATAAAAGTGTCACTTTGGGACAAAAATGATCCGATTGTCCGTCAAAGCCTTGCTGGGCAAGCGTTTGCGGCGCGCGAAATGATTGTGTCTCTGGACGCGATCAGCGTCTCGTGGACGAGTGTCTCAACCGCTGCACCAAAAAAGCACTGTCGGACTTTCGTTCAGCTGCAAACGCCCGCCCAACCTGCCGCGCGCGCTTGACGTCATCGCTACGCAGATAGATCGAGGTGGTCGAAATCGACGCGTGGCGCAGGTTGTCGCGCACCGCGCTCAGCTCGACCTCCTTGGCAAGCGCGTGCGGGGCGTGAGTGTGACGCATCCAGTGCGGCGTAGCGCGACGAAGCTTTTCGGCCAGCGGCGGATGATCGCTGGCCAAGTTCTCCGCGGCCAGCCGGAAGAACCGCCGCATGACTTCCCACAGGCGCAGTGCTGTGATGCCGGACTCGCTCCCGTTCAGGCTGCCGACCAGCGGCGTCGCGGGATTCCAACGGGCGCGGCTGACCGGCAAGCTGCGCTCCTGCAGATAGCGCGCGAGGGCGACGCGCGCCAGCGGTGTCAGAGTAACCTTAGCTGGCTTGTCGCCCTTGCCAACGACATGCAGCCAGTGGTCGCCGGCGGCGTCGACTTCGACGTTGCGCAGCGTGGCCCGGGTCAATTCGCTGATGCGCAGGCCCGTGGCATACCCAAAATCCGGCAGGAAACGCAGCCTTTGCGCTGCTGGCCCTTCCCATCCGTACGACCATTCCAGCCCCTCGGCAATGGCTCGCACCAGCAGCCACTCCCCTTCCGTGAAGGCGTGGGTCGTCGCCACCGCCTTGGCGTTCTGGCTGCCGCGCACCTTGATGCCGGCAAACGGGTTGGCGACGACGTAGCGCTGCTCGACCAGCCAGCGGAGCATGGCGTTCAGCACGGCGAGCGCCTGCGCCACCGAGCGCGCAGACAGATTGCCCACGAACGGCCGACAGTCTGGCGCCGAGCGCGGCCGCGGAGGTCCGACCCAGTGTTCGCGCGGCGACGGCTTGCGCAGGAAGGCGCGTACTCGGTGGCATCCTTGGTGGTCAGCGACGACAATGCCTTGCCGCGCGCGACAATCGCCCACAGGATTAGCCGTTCGGCCTCCTTGCGATAGGCGCGCTGCGTGGCCGGGGTTTCATGCAGGGCGAGCCAACCCTGGATGGCATCGTAGTCGTTGTCCGCGCCGAGGATGCAACTGGACGCGGGCGCGCGGAACGCCCCGGCCGAGCCATCGACGTCCTGGGGCACGCGCAGGATTTCCCACGGGGCGACCTCCGACCGCTGCCCGGCAACGACCAGCGCACGGGCCCGCTCAGTGAGCACGGGGTGCGCGGCAAAGAACGCCTCGATTCGCTTTGCACTGGCCGGACCGAGCCCCGGGATGGCGGTCCACCATTGTCGTCGGCGCGGGATGCGCACGGTGAGATCAGCCAAAGTCCGGATTCCCGCCGCGTGCAAGAACTCGACTGCACGTGCCCGCAGCCAGCGTGCGACGTCGTCGCTAATCTGCGGCGTCGGAAAGGGTAGCGCGCGCAACGTCGCAGTGCCAAAGTTCACCCCCCTCAACCGCATCAGGCAGTACGCATGGCCTTCTATCCTACGTAGGCTTCGAAGTGCCGGCGCGTGAGCAATCTGCGAAATTCCGCCTTCATCGGATGCGCGGTGTCTGGCGACCAACGCTCGCCGCCATAGCCCGCCCGACAATTGCCGCAGCGGTAGGGCGACTCGAGCAAGCGGATATTCAGGCGAAACGGCGCAACATACCCACAGCGCCGACAGTCATCCTGCAGCGGCCGGCGATGCGCGGGACAGGCGATCACGCATTCCATCTGATGCAACACACTGTGATAGCCGCCCTCCAGCAGGCACGCATGACAATAGCGAAAGACGTTGCTGTACCGTCGCCGATGGTTCGGCTGCACCAGCGCCTCGCGCAGGGTCTTGAGCGGTACTGCAAGATTGTCGCGCAGGCGAACGACATCTACCAGGCCAAGCTGCGGCACGACGCCTTCGTACGGGTCGATATCCGCTCCCAACAGGCGCGCGACCAGGTGGCCTGATATTCCATTTGCCCGCTCGAACTTCCACAGGATCGAGACCAGCGTTTCGTGAGGGGCGATCCACTTCCTCTTGAAGACATAGCCCATCGCAGGCGTCAGCCGACTTTCGTCCAGCGTGAGAATCGGAAAGTGTTTGCGCCCCAGGTCCGGCAGGTCAGGCTGCAACGAGTACATGGCCGGTGGCGTGACGGGATTGCACGTAGCCGCAGTGTTGCACCGCGTAGGTCCACAGCGATAGCTCCGGGCAATACCACGGCACGTCCCGGATCTCGCTATCCTTGAGCAAAATCTCCACGGCACGCGAGAACGACTCCATGGGAATAGCCGCCGATTTGCAAGCACAAGATTTCGTTACCCCAAAGATTGATGGAGTTCGCCGCCTCGCAGAAATCCATGAGCACCCCGATACTAAAATTCGCGCCGACGTCGTACGCGCGGCCTTTGAGACCGTCCGCTTCTTCTGGGAAATGTGGGAGGAAGACAGCGTCGGCGACACGCGCGTAATGGACCTTCTCAAGTTCCCGCTCGCGTTTGGCAATCGTGAGCTTCGCGCGTTTGTTACCGCCTGCTTTAAGACCCACAGGATGAGCCTCGTCGAAGCGGCAGTCGCACTCATCGACCGTTGCCGTGAGCATGGGCCTATCCCGAATCTTTCTGACGACGATCTGGGCGAGCTGGCGGTTATGTGTACGACTGCGACTCGATCATTTGCGACGGTCACGGATCCTCGCGTGATTCAGGAACGCAGCTTCGTTCGGCTCGCCCGCTACCTGGCACGCAAAGGACATCACGCACATACCCGGTCCTTCGAATACTTCCTCAATGGCGTGTACCAAGTACCCACTGGCCGCGGCACCCTTGGTGGCGGCTGGGGCGAGCATGTTGTGCCACTGGCATACATCCGAAAGCACTGTGTCGAGCAAATTGCCGCGGGAGCTTCGTATGCGGAGTCTGCGGCAGATATCAAACGCTTCCTTGCTATCGTCGACATCCTGCCCGAGCAAAGCGCGATGCTCGATAGGAGCGCGGAGTCTGGTGGCTTTGGACTGAAGTCCGGCATGCCAGATGCCTGGTGCCCAAAAACGGGCGACATCTACGCACGGTTGGTGCTGGCCGGCATCGAATTCACACGTCCGAACTAAGTCCCGTAAGCGCTTCTGTTGGGCAAGAAAAAGCGCGCCTGGGACCCGAAGGAAGTCAGACGCGCTTACGTCGGTGGCCCGGGATATACCGATACTCGGGCGATCCCGAAAGGCCGATAGCCGGGTAGTCGCCTCTGGCGTCGGCAAGTCCTTGTGCATGGATAACCCCGAGGGCTGAAGCCGGTCGCGCCCACCCCACGGCCGTGTGTCATATGCCGGCTGTGGGTTCAACCGGTCATCCGGCCTCGCGCTTTCCGATGACTCAGAAGGGGGTCGATCTGAGCCGTCTGGCTTGGGCTCGACAAGGCGCAGGTTCGCCTGCGGCGCCAGCCGGCCTGAGAGATTGCTAACGAAGATCGTCGGCAAATGTGGCGTCGACAAAGGCACACAACTGCGTCAGGTCCGTCCTGGCATAGGCCGCCGTGGTCTGCACGAAAGCGTGGCCGAGCAGTGCCTGGGCGGCGGGCAGCGGCACCTGATGGTCAACCACCAGCGTGCGCGCATACAGGCGTCGCCCGATCTTTCGCACACGACGGCGGCTCCAACGATGCAGGTCATCCCAAAACACTCCCGTGCGCACCATTCGCCACACCGCTGCCGCTCGCGCGTTTCAATCCGACACACCCCTCAAAGGTAGGGTGGCTGCAGTGTCGGCCCTCTGCATAATCCAAGCGCCGCCATCGCGCGCGCCATTGATAACTAGAAGGTCCGGGGAGGAAGGGTATGAAACGACTCACGATCAAATCGTCGAGAGCGCTGCTGTTCGCCATGTTGTTGGGCGCTCTGGCAGGTAACGTTGCTGTGGCAGAAACCGTCTACATCACGGCTCCGAAGTTCGAGCCGGTGGCACTGCCCAAAGATTCGTTCGACGTCAAGCAAGTGCTGGGGTTCTGTGAGACTAATAACAAGAGCTACTACTCGACACTGATGTCTGTTGCCTACGTGCCGGGTGAGTTCAATCGTGGACACCTAGATGGACTCGCTGAAGCCTTCGGGGCGCAAATCCAGCAGAAAGAGGGTGTTCGCGTCCGAGAAGGGACACGCTGTTGGCTTCGTGAGAGCGAAGCAAGTTACGACGCGTACGTAAAGAAGATCATCTCCGAAAACAAGTCGGCCACACTTATCGACATGAAGGGCGCGACGAAGGATATGTCGCTGATGGTTACCCTGCGCGTGCAAGGTCTCATGTCAAACGACTCGTACGACGCCTACTACCATTCCGAGGTGGTACGCGTTCCTGCGTATCCCACCGCGGAGCAGATGAAGCGCCTCTACGAGCAGATTAAGCAGAAGGTCGGCGTCCAATCCGACAAGACATACGCCGGCTACATTGACACCACTACCGACGGCGCGAAATTGCAGGAACTGCGTGAGAACCGTCTACAGCATTATTCGCACAAGTATCACGCGCTCAACTGGCGTCCAGGTTACGTACTGACCAAGGAGGACCAACGCCGCCAACAGGAAGAGGAACGCCAGGCCAAGCTCGCTGAGCAGAAGAAAAAGGCTGAAGAGGAGCGCGAGAGGAAGATTGAAGCCGAGAAGGTGGCGAAGGCGAACGCCGAGCGCGAAAAGCAACTGAAGGCCCAGGAAGCACAACGCTACTGGGCGGAAAAGCGCGAGGCACTCAATCGCGAGATCAACGAACGCGCGAAGCCCGCTCATGCCGCCGCCGACAACGCAGTGCAGAAGCAACTTGCCGCGGCGCTCCAGACCCCGACAAAGCCGAAGGAAGCTTTCCATGAAGCAGTGATCGTCTGCAAGACAATGAACGAGAGGGGCGCCTTCAAGTGCGAAGGGCCAAACGGCTCGATGGGCGGCAGTCCGTCGAGCATTTCCGGCTATCGTTCCCCGCAGGAGCTGGTAAGCGTGAACATGGTCGCTGGCTGCCCTGAGTTGCGGCCGATCAAGTCGAGCGGGCGCGAGCAGGTATTCGGCTGCGGGTTTGCCGCGACGGGCGCGAACAACGCACGTGACATCAGCCCCGGCGATCTCGGCGGGCGCAAGACGTTCTACTGCCAGCCAGGCCAGTTCAGTTGCCGCGATGAGTCGCCGACCGAAGTTGCCAAGTAACGCCATGACCGCACTTACGAAAGGCACGCCCATGCTGAATGCCACCCGGTTGTCGCGGAACCTGCCGCGAATCGCCACCCTCGCCGTCGTCGCAGCGGTCTTGACAGGCTGTATGACGGCTGTACCAAGCTACCGTGGAAGCGCCGAAATGCGCACCACAGCCGATAAGCTCCGAACCACGGACGACGCCGAGATCCATCGCCGCTTCGGGGCTCTGGCTGACCTTGCTGGAAAATCCTGGGTTTCTGGCGACTCGATGCTGGACGCCCGGTGGGTAGTGCCGGGATCCGTTTTGAGCCTCGTGGAAGGGATTTGCTCGGCCCAGGCTTGTTCGCGGGAGTACCTTGTTCAGTACAACAGCTACCTCAGCCGCCTAGAGTTCGTCGGACGCGGTGATGTCCTCGTACTCACGGGGAAAGTGGAAAGCGATGGCAGCGTGAAGACACAAGGCGATCTTGGCGTTTCACACATATGGGCGTTCAACTCCTCCCAAGGGACGTTCACGAAGACTTTCACCGTTATGCTGGAACGCACGGTTTACAAGGCAGTAAGCCGTGAGCAGTTGCTAGCGATGTACCCGTACACGAAGCAGAATCACGCAGGCCTGCCAAACGCTGATTTCACTCAGACCATCGGTGCGGCAACATCGCCGGCCGCGTCGCTGTCGGCCATCCAGTCGGCAAAGGCTGGCGCTCCGGCGACAGTCCAGACCCAGCCGCTTACGTCGAAGCAGGCAACCGACAGGCTGACGTCGGGCTTCCCGACGGTGCCGCGTGGCGCGAGCCTTCACGGGAAGGTCGTAAGCAGTAAGGACGCTCCGGCGGCGCTGTACGTGTTCGATGCCAAGGCCGGCGAGAAGCTCGATATCACTGCGACGGCAGCAAAGTTCAACCCGAGTTTGGCGATCTATCGAGGGGCGGACCAGCAGCGAATTGACGCACAGGCTGGTCAGAGTCCACTGACTTCGACGCTGAACATCAAGCAGACCGGGACCTACCTGGTTGCGGTGTATAGCGCGGACCCGGGCAAAGGCGGCGACTTCACGTTGGAAGTGACCATGCGCTTCCCCGTGACGGATCCGAAGCTGACGCGCCCGGTCGCCCAAAAGTAGTTGGGCCTGCGGCCTGGCTCCTAAGCCCAACGGCAGGTGCCTGCCCTTGAATCCGGTACGCGTGAAATGGTGGCGCGCTTGAAGGTCGAACAGGCTGGCTGGGCGGAGTTGGCCAAGGGCAGCCATCTGAAGTGAAGCACACCCTCGATGTAGCTGGCGCGATACGGCACGTGTACAGATCCTGCGCGGCGTCGACGGCGCCCAGCGGGCATTGTCAACTTGGGCAAAAGGCCTTCGCAATTTCGCACTGGTGGAGGCGTCCGATGAAAGGGGCCACTGCCCGTTGCCGCGCCGAATTCTGTCACTTGGCTTCGCTGGTACGAAGGGCAGAGATGGGTCGTGAACGGCCTTCGGCGCGCCCCTATCGCTCGACGGGAAGTGCCGCGTCCGACCATCGTTTGGCTGTAGGACTCGCCGCGCTACAGTCATCCCGATGAAGGCGCCGCCTCCGGTATTGCCCGCAGGCGAGATGTGAATTGACGACCTAAGATGGCGCTACAGAGATAAGAGTTATTATCTCTGTGCCAATGTCTTGGTACGTAACTCGCTCCACACAAAATGCCCCGACGCCTCACTGTTCCCGATGGCCTGCCCGACCCCGCCGCTCTTGCCGCGCTGCGCGCCTGGTACGAGGGCGCTTCCTCGCGTGAGACGGCCGACCGCTACCTGCGCGATCGGATTGGCGATGGCCAGTCGGCAAGAGGCATCATCGGGGCGATCCGGCGCCAGCTCGTTCAGTATGCCCGGCGGCGCCAGCGCCCCGACCTGGCGGAAGTCTTCGTGTGCTCCGCCACCGAGCGCGTGGGCTACGCCCGGGCCGCCGCGGCGGCCATCGAGCAACTTCGCGTGACCTCCGTGCCTTCGCCGCAGATCAGCGATGCTGTGGCACAGTGGCTGCCAGCGCGCGCGGTACACGCCTTGCAGGCCGCTGGCATCGCAACCCTGGCCGACCTTACCGTTCGTATCCCCCGCCGGCGACAGTGGTGGACCGCCGTCCCGGGGCTCGGCCCCGCCAGCGCCCGCCAGATCGAGGCGTTCTTTGCCGCACACCCGGCGCTTACCGAGCGTGCCCGCGCCTTGATCGTCGCCGACCGACAGTCCATCGTGACGCCGTGGGAACATCTGCGGCTGCCACGCGAGGTCGACGGCTCCACTGGCGCCTTTCGCGCTCCTCTGTCGACGTGCATACTGGGCGTAGACAACGACTACGAGGCCATCCAGGCCTGGCTGGCCCTGCACGAATCGCCGGCCACGCAGCGCGCCTACCGCAAGGAAGCCGAACGGCTGATCCTGTGGGCCATCGTAGCGCGAGGGAAGGCCCTTTCATCCTTGACAACCAAGGATGCGACCGACTATCGGGCATTTTTGCGCAGACCCACGCCGCGCGAGCGCTGGGTCGGCCCCCCGCGGCCACGCACGTCACCGGACTGGCGCCCGTTTGTCGATAACCTCTCGGCGCGCTCGGTCGCCCATGCGCTGGCCGTGCTCAGCGCACTGTTCCGCTGGCTGGTGGAACAACGCTATGTGCTTGCCAACCCCTTTGCGGGTATCAAGGTACGCGGCAGCCAGCGTGCCATGGCCGTGGAAACCACGCACGCCTTCACCGAAGGAGAATGGCTGCTGGTGCGGACCATCGCCAACGGCCTCGAGTGGTCGTACGGCTGGCAAGCCGCGGCCGCACAACGGCTTCGCTTCCTGCTGGATTTCGGATACGCGACGGGACTGCGGATCAGCGAACTGGCAGATGCCGTGTTGCGTAATCTTGACGTCGATGCTGCTGGCGATCACTGGCTGCACGTGGTCGGCAAAGGCGGCAAGCCCGCTAGGGTCACATTGACGCCCTTGGCGCGTGCGGCGCTGGAACGCTATCTGCTGGAGCGCGGGCTTCCTGTCAGCCGCGCTCGGTGGAATCCCGCTACGCCCTTAATCGGCAGCCTGGACGGTGGCGAAACCGGCATCACGCCGCTGCGCCTGTGGGAAGTCATGCGCCGATTCTTCAGGCTCGCAGCGGGCATCATCGAAGGCGAACATCCAGCGTTGGCAGAGAAGCTCCGACGGGCGACACCACACTGGATGCGGCACACCCACGCGACCCACGCGCTGGCGAAGGGCGTCGAACTGAGCGCTGTGCGCGACAACCTGCGCCACGCCTCAATTTCGACAACGTCCATCTACTTGCATACCGATGACGTCAAGCGGGCCCGGCAGTTCAGCCAGGCATTCGCTGCCTGAATCGCCTGTACAACAATGCAATAAGAGGTCCAGGAGCCCCGCCACTGACGAACCATCTCACGCAACTCGGCGTCGTTGGCCCGATAGCCTGAAATGCGCCAGATTTTGCGCCCGCAGGACGGCAACCGGGAAGTTCGCATCCGCGCAAGGCATTGATCTATAGGAAAAATCCAGGCCAAACCGCCAGATTTTGCAAGAAAAGTACGATAACCCCTGTGTGGTCGGCAGATGTTTCCGGCTGTTTCTCTTTCGGATACAGAGCAGCCCCCGACCAAAAGAGACACTATCCGCATACTGGCAGCGGACGGTATTAAAGCTATCGCCACTAGGGACAAGTGCCATTCGACGTTTGCCGCAGGGCATATATGGGACTCCGCCGTACGGCAGCGCCGCCTACTGCGCTAGAATTGTTGTACCGCTCCGTAGAACAACTACGCTCTCCTGCGTCCACGGCGCTCTCTATTTATCGCCGCGACCTTACTCCATTTTCCCCTTTGCATGCACCCTGCACTGTCTGCCGATTTGGATACTCAGCGCCTGCGCGAACGCGCCGATGCTATCCTGTGGATCAGAACCCAGATGGCAAAATTCAATCTACACCTCACCGACTTGCAGAACGCGGGTTGTTTTGCCAACCAACCCTTTGCCGCGACTGGGCCGGTCCGCTTCCGTGACGCACAGGGCCACACCTGGGATGGCCGTGGCGATCTACCGCACTGGCTTCAACGCGCCGTCAATGCTGGCCAATCGATCGCTCATTTTGAGGTCGAACGCTAACGATACTTTCAATGTGAAAGGAACTTTGCTTTGCCTTGCCGCGCCACTGGGGATTGGGGGAACGGCAGGACTAAGGGCCAAAAATGTCCGCCGTGGCCACGATCCCTGTACCGAGTCATGACGTGGACGCTGTCGACATCAACGCTATAACGAGGAAGCTAACAGTATCAGGCGAGAGGCCGCTGCCTTTGCCTCGCGCTGCGCTTTGGCGCCTTCGAGGGCTCGTTGGGGGGCGCTGGATTGCTTACGGCAAATCAGACGCTCTTATCAAAAAACAACTGCGTTATAAAGTTCTCAGACGTTTATTAGCCGCACCTTCTTCAATCAAGGGCGCATCGGTACCGTGGAGCCGTCGTTCGTTCAGCCGCCGATCCTCCAACAACGTTTCAAATGCCATTTGAGAACCGCACTCCCTTGCGAACTCAAGCGGTGTAAGTCCGCTCGGATGTGCACGATGAACGTCAATACGCGAGTCATGGAGCAACGACCGTATTATAACTGGATTATCCGCTTCGATTGCCAGATGAAGGGCCGTGCGACCATCGGAAGCCGAAACATTAGGATCTATTAATCCGTTTTTGAGCACACCGGTAACGATTGTTGCATTTCCCGTGGCCGCAGCAACTAACAGCGCCTCTTCGGGATACACAATGCGAGGATGATCTATCAAAATTTCGACTACTTCAACATGTCCCCCTCGAGCTGCAAGCGCAATAGCTGTTTCACCAGACGGCCGCACGCAGTTTGGTCTGACACCATTCTTCAGTAGAGCGCGGACCACGTTGGCGTGCCCACGGTCAGCCGCATCCAGCAAAGCCGTCCTTCTATCTCGTACGCGGTAATCCTGCGCCAATGCCTGCGCAATATCCACGTATCCGTTCCTAGCGGCCAAGGAAAGTGGCGTCGTGCCGACAATAAAAGTCACATTGGGGTCGGTCTGAGGACTAGACAACAGCGCGCAAACAACATCCAGCCGTCCTCTACGAACTGCATAATGAAGTGGGGACGCACCGTCAATTGTTCTATTTGGGTCGAATCCAAAATCGAATAAAAACAATTCGATCAACTCTCCATTTCCGCGCTTCACCACTGTTTCCCACAATGTCTTTTCTACGGAGAAAATTCCCTCTTCTGATATTTCTCTGTTCGGGTCAATTCGACGACCCGTTAATAACAACCGAATGGTCCCAACGTCGCCTCGCGTCACAAGTTCTTGCCATATGGTTGGTTCCGTTTCAAATAAGAATGCAAGGTCGATATCTTGATGTTCGAGAAACATCGAGATTATCTTTGTGTTGCCGGACCTGATGGCGCTACTGATTTCCTCCTGTATAAAATCTCCCACGTTTTGGAATCGGCTTGTAATCATCTCTATAACCACCATGATGGCCATCTCATTGGAGAAATCCACGGCAGATTTTAGCGCGATCTTCAGATCTCTCTTTATTGTCTTATCAGAGCGCCTATTAATTATTTCGTCGATCAAATCAGGATGCCTGCTTTTCATCGCCTTTTCAATAATATATTGCCCATCATCCCCACTCAACGGAACTTTATCAACCACGCGCAACGCAAGATCTTCACATCCTTGCTCCAGCAGTACTATAAATGCCGTTATTTTTTCATCTGAAGCTAGATGAAAAAATCTATTTTCAAGGATCCAGTATATTCCTTCCCTATTCCGAGTACTTGCAGCCATATACTTACCAACATTCGGCTCTGTAATTGCGTCAAAGCAGTCTCGCGTATTTCCACAAAGACTCCCCAAGACTTCTTCTGGTGAAAACTGCGCGAAATCCTCATCCGTCTTCGCATTCTTGAATGCCGCAACTGTTATTTCGTGTCGTATCGACAGCGATATATCAGGTGGAATCCTCGTCACAGGCGCGTAGCTTGCCGAAGCCCCCATTCCTGTTTTAATGTAAAAAAAATCACCTAGATTTTTTATCTTTTGATCGCGATCTTCGCTCCTCCATACAACTGGATATCTACAGATCCTCTCCAATACTTGCGCTAACCGTAAATTCTTAGAAATAGCTAATGCCAAAATTGTCGGATTATCGACTAGCTTGTAAGAATGACACCCTCCAATCGTCCTAGCGTCAGGACACATAACCAGATAGAACGGAATTTCTCCATACTTATCGCAAAAAATTGCCCGCGTATTTCTTTCATATTTCATGCCAACCTGTAGCCATTCGTCTTCTGAAATCGAATGTGCAAGGGCTGATCCTACATTAATTCGTATGTCTTCCATGCATTCTTCTGAAAGCTGCCTTATAACGGCGCCTTCTATACTACTCGCTTTCACTCGCCGCAAGCATTCCTCTAACAATTGAGGATTTTGTGAATTTTTTGGCACAATATTATCAGGCCGCATCGTCAGCCCGAATTCTTCACTGCAATAGTTGCGATATGCATTTACATAGTGAACTTCATTGCCCCGATATATCGCTTCAGCACCGTGAACCGTCTTGACAAATTCGAGAATTCGCTGCTCAACATGCCACTCATAAACGCGTCTCACGTTTGATATAAAATCTGCATCATGACCTAAGCCCTGTGCAGCCAGCATAAGATTCGTGGCAGATCCCGAGGGACATTTCGTCACTCCATCACTCAATTCAACAATACATTGGACCTTCCGATTTGCCGATATACCTGCATCATCCAACCGATCACATAGAGTATCCAAAGCTCTCTTGCCGGCGCCAAATATTATCTCGAAATCCTCATCCCTAAACCCACTCTGTTTAGAGCCGGATATTTTGGCAAAAAAAAGATCAGTATTTCTTTTTACCGCCGTGGCATGAACTGGCGCATGCGCCGCGATAAACCTATTTATCTTGAGAAGGTCATCCCTCAGCTCCGATATCACTAAATAGTATTTAGGTGACCTAACAAAATCACACACCGGCCCGTCAGATCCGAGATATAAATTCTTAGCATCCTTATTTATCGCGCATAACAACGACGGAGATGAACGAAAAAAAAACGGGGTAAATTTCAACGGGTACATAACATGTGGTAAAACATAATCATCTCGGAATTCAATGGTATTCGCCGATTTCCACAGATATGCTTAGGCGTCGTGGAGCGAACATCCTCCAATTGAATTTTCCGGCTAAGCTCAGAGCTTCATTCCCTGCCCCTGAAATCGGTCACTGATTTGGTATACCGTTCGCTTAAGGCAGAATGGTGGTAGCTCGAGGCGACAACAGTTGACGTTATGCTTTGGCCTCGGAATACCTCGATCACTTGCTACAACCACCGACTCGACAGGTCGCAGGTATGGACCGTCTCCGCCTTGTTTTACGTATCCTTTAATGAGGCTTGCTGCAGTATCAAGGTTAAATGACGACCGCTACACCTCCGTATTCGTACGAATCAACGATACCTAAGTAAAAAATTCATACGGCGACCGTATCTAGACTATATTCAGAGTTTAGGCGTTATCTCCACGAATCTTCTCTTCAATGGCCGTAAATCCGTTTCTTTAGTGCTACTGACCAATAACAAAGCCTTATCAATATCGGATTGCCAAATTCCGGTGGCTCCATTTTGTACCGAATTTTCCGCGTAAATGAGCGCTTCCTCATAAATTTTCAGAATTTTTTTATAACCCTCAGTCCAAACGGGGCAATTATTAAGTGCAGCTGCACATAAATTCAGAATCAGGCGGAAAGATTCGCCTTGATGCATTAATGGAGATTTAATTATCCCCTCCAAATCCATCCTCAATTTTCCGGAAAATCCATCTAGAAGACTTTCCGCATGATTCTCCAATCGAGCACCGATTTCCTTATACTCATCACTATCAACATCGGATAAATATTCAATGAAATCGATCAATTCCCAGACCCCGTCCACCAATCTGTCCTTCGGCAATTGTTCCAGGGTATTTTTGAACAAATCAAAAAATGATTCACATATGCTATAGTTTTCAGCATCAATGAAGACGCGACCGAGACGCAACAATGATTCGATTCTTTGTTCCGCAGGCAACATTCCTACTTCTCTAAGATGCTTCTTACTCAAATCATTAAGCGCATCACCTATTATTTCCGGGCCGTATTTACTAAGTCGCAACATTGTTTCAATTTGTTGCGCGGACGATATATCATTTGATTTGGTTATTTCGATAACCTTGCTTATCGTATGCTTGTCACAGAATCTAATTGCACCAGTACGCAAAAGCCTGCGCAGCGCGGACGCTTTACCTTCAGGAGGGAGAAGATCAATGTCAGCACAAAAATCAATGCAGAATTCCTGGGCCACTGAAACTGCTACTCGAGAAAAAGATAGTGAATTTCCAATAACTTCTCTCGCAGAGATTCGCGTGGATAATGGAATACTCCAGAGTTCGCTCTTGATGTTGGCGTAAACTTTCTCACGATCTTTTTGCGACAAGTTATCGATTAGATACTTAACGCTTATAGTTATCTCAAATTTGAAACGGTTGCTTGAGCGCGAAGCGCACATAATATAGTAGTTAATGTAATCTCTATACCTATTTGGAATATTTGAAAAATACGAGCAGAATTTCGCGAGAGGTTCGCCACGTTCTTCTTCCGGCAATGCGGAAATTTCCGCCCAGAGGACATCAACGGCATCAATGGCTGAATCTACTACCGCTGGAAATCTAGTTCGAGACGCCAGGGCCGTCAGCAGCATTGCACGATGTTCGGGGGGCGTCGTGTCGTCCAAAGCGTCCAAGAACGTTTTAACGTTGTGTGGGCAGACCAAGGCAGCGAAATTAGTCTCTGCAAGTTCGCAGAGCACCAAAATCTTTTTTTGTGGCTCTAACTTCGTTGCGCGATCGAAAATAATATCGAACTTTCGCGTGGAGTTCTCGAGAGCGCCAAGAGTCCAGTCCGGATCCTCAAGCCTGTCGAAATTCCTTGCTGCTGCCAACAGCGGTCGGAATCTCTGATCACTGGGTAGCCTGTCGATCGCTTTTATCAATTGATTGAACTGCATCTCGGATTTGCACCTCGAATTGAGAACCGCTAACGACTTCGATAGGCTAACAAGCGGCATACGTCGGTCTTTTACGTCCAATGTTGATATGGATTGCAAAACGGCATCGAACAAGTCCTCATCAAAACTTAAACCATGAGATTCCCTCATTATAATTTTTCTCGAAATGGAGGACAGCGGCAAGATGCGATATTGCGGTGGCAATCGTTGATCTGGCAACTGATTGTCTATTTCGGCGAGTACCTTCCGTGCATCGCAAGATGGGAGCTGGGCAGAATTATTGAGTTGGTGGCTACGCCTTGCATTCTTAGTTGCTGCTCCGATGCCTTTACTTGATGTACTGAGGTTGCAGAGATCTCCTACCGGCAAGAAACTCATCATCTCTGAAAATGCCGGCCCCAGTGCCAAGAAGAAATTATCCACATAAGGAACTATATCGCCCGGAGAGAGATCCTTGGCTTCCCCACTCAATGATTCCAGAAAAGTTTCGGAAGCTATCGGTTGCTCGGTGCTGTTTGGCAAAATATCGTTGGTCGGAACTGTATTTCCCCCTTCAGCATATTGCTGATCAGACATGACAAAGCCACCTACGCAATTTATTATATTAGTTGTCGGCATGATATAAAAATATATGTCTATAAAAACGGCCCGGGAAACGCGTTCCGCGACTCTGAGCGCTTCAGGAAGGGGACGTCCTGCGCGACAGCTGTATCTCCGACGGAATTTAGTATGAACGCACCAGAGCGACACTTCTCGACGACGAACTGCACGGCGCTTCGTTTATCCAGTCATGGGTCCTTTACTTTCTGAATAGACGACAGATTCACGCTATGCGCCCATAATATGGGCCGGACGATGCTACGTCCGATCATCTGGCATGAAAATTGGTTTTTCGTCGCATATCGGCAATACAGATTAGCAGTTCATCCAAAGCTTCCCGTGCGGAATATCGATTTACGTCTTCTTCATTCATTGGAACAATTGAACTTGCAACGAGCCTTTCGGAGATCGGATGAAGCCCTAAGGTAACTGAGTTCGAACTGCGAATTAGGTTGTATTCAAGAGCGGAGCTGTATGCAAATAATCGCTCCGCGACCGCAGGGATTCCGACGTCAGCATATATTTTCATTACATCCAGCTGTTGATTTAGATGCAAAACTGCGTCGACACCTTTCATCTTAAAAGATAGAGTATGCATATTTGTATCTAAATTTCCGCCATACAAGAGCTCAATAACTCTGGCCACCTCGTTAAAATAACGTGCATTTGAATTCATCTAAAATGCTCCACATACTAGAAATGCTAATAATATCTCATCGAAGGCTAGCATGGAGTTTCCCATTGAATTTACAAAATTGCGCTTAATTTTTTCAAATTTATGTTGGAGTCTGAGGAAATCTTCCGAATGCGCATCGTTCTCCTCCGATGCTGTTAGGAAATCGGTCTACGAGCAACCTCTCTCGTTCTGCTTTCAGGGGAGCTCAAAGTTGAAGTCGCACCGACCTTCGAATTCGCCCTAGCTGGGGTAATCGTACTTTCCGTGCTAAATCTGGCGCTTTCGCTGAAAGCGTGGATTGACAAGGCTTGGCGGTCGACTCCGACGATTGTCAGTAGACGCTGAGAGATCCCGATAACATTGCTTCCCGCCAATCGCGCCGCCGCTAGGAGGTAGGGAAATGCCAGGATCTGACCGACTTCGGTTGCAGCGAGGCCAACGAGGCGCTAATGCGGCAACTCCACCGCCGCAAGTTCCTTGAATTCGCCCACAATGTGGTGCTGGTCGGCGGTCCTGACACGGGGAAGACCCACCTGGGCACAGCCATCGCTGTACAGGCTGTGGAGCATCACCATCGCCGGGTGCGCTTCTTTTCCACCGTCGAACTGGTCAACCCACTGGAACTGGAGAAGGTCTCTGGCAAGCCTGGCCATCTGACCACGCGACTGATGTATGCCGACCTGGTGATCCTCGATGAGTTGGGCTATCTGCCCTTTAGCCAGACCGGTGGTGCATTGCTGTTCCATCTGATCAGCAAGCTGTATAGCGCACCAGCCTGATCATCACCACCAACCTGAGCTTCGGGAAATGGTCCAGTGTCTTCGGGGAAGCCAAGATGACCACTGCGCTACTCGACCGCCTTACCCATCACTGCCACATTGTGGAGACCGGCAACGATAGCTATCGTTTCAAGCGCGCAGCACCACCCAACCCAAGAAGGAGAAAGACACCGCCAAACAGCCCGCACCAAGCGACACCTAACAGCCTTTGGGGTGGGTCAGTTTTCGATGCAAATCGTGCGGGGGAGCGGCCGAAAACTTGGACTACTTGGAGGTAGTTCATGTACTCGTACGAAGACCATCTTCGAGCGGTTCGGCTCTATGTGAAGCTGGGTAAGCACCTCAACGCGACCATTCGGCAATTGGGGGTTCCGACCAAGAATTCGCTTAAATCCGCGTATCGTGAATACGAACAGTGCCATGAATTGCGGTCTGGCTATGTTCGTTCGCGGCCGAGGTATTCGTCCGGGCAGAAGCAGGCGGCCGTCGATCATTATCTGAACTATGGCCGTTACCAACCGCGGCGGGCGGATGTTGGGTCTGCTTCTTCGCGAACTTCTTCAGTACCTCGTTGCCCAGGCGCTGCGCCTTGTAGCCCCAGCCGATCATGGCCGCGCGGGTCATGTTGATCGTCTGCGGGTTGGTCGCGTTCAGGAAGAACATCGACGCGGCGGTGCCCGGACTGAACTTCTTCTGACCCATCTTGCGCAGCAGATTGCGCATCTTCATCGACACGTCGCCGAAGTCGATCTTCACCGGGCAAGGCGTCACGCACTTGTGGCAGACCGTGCAAATGGCAGCCGATCCTGCATTGGCTTGACGGCCGGCATGCCAGCCACGGACCTAAGGACCGGCGCCAGCCGGCTGACCAGCACATCGACGTCTTCCCAGGTGATGCGCCACACGGCCACCATCAAGTTGGTGCCCGGAAACGGGGCGTTGAAGCTGTCCGATTCCGTGCCGCCCAGGCGCCGGTAAAACTTGCGCGCCCGCGAATTTCCGTCCAGCACGTACAGGAACAGCGGTTTCCCCGGCCACTGGCTGGCCACGCGTATGGCGCAGTACGCCATCAGCGTCTTGCCGTAGCCTCGGCCGTGGCACTCCTGCATCACATGAAGGTTGTCCAGATAGATGCCGTAGCCGGGTTCGGCCAACGGCATCAGACATGCGAAGCCGGCCGGCTGCCCGTTGACGCGCAGAATCATGGCTTCCAGCGGCGCCTCGGCGCCTTCAAGCATGCGCGCGCGCCAGGTGGTCAGCCGTTCGGCCGGTGCGTGGGTGTCCAGGTATTCGGCGGGAATCAGTCCGGCATAGGCATGGCGCCAGCTGTCCGCATGCATGGCGGCAAGCAGGTCGGCATCGCCCGGCGAGGCGGGAACCAGTTCAATCAAAGGCATGGCAGGGGGCACCAGACGAGGGGATTGGATGGGTGCGTCTCCGATCTTAACTTCACGCTGCTAGAGTTGCTAATTCGTCGCATTTGCATTTGCGCGTTGCCACACAGATGCGATGCCGAGTGCCGCATCCTCTATAAAAAAGACACACATGGTCTCCGGTCCTATCCGCACCGTTCTAGTCAAACTGCATCTCTACATCGGCCTGGTCTTTGGCTTGCTGTTCGCCATGATGGGCCTGACCGGCACACTGATTTCATGGCGCGATGACATCGATAAGTGGCTGAATCCAGACCTGCTGGTAAGCGGCAGGTTGGCGCGCGGCACGTGCGTGACGCACACCGGCTTGCACTTGCCGCAGCACAGGCAGTCCTTGACGCTGCCGGAAATGGCGCCGACGTCGCTCTGCTGCATGATGCTCAATTCACGCCCTATCAGGCCGAACGACAGCGTGTGGGCATTCCGCAGGCCGGCACCCGGCAGCAGCTTGCCCTTGTTGAAACGGCCCTGCGGGTCCACGCGCTGATTGTAGGCGCGGAACTCGCCGATTTCGTCCTCGGTCAGGAATTCGAGCTTGGCGATGCCGATGCTATGCTCGCCAGAGATCACGCCGTCCAGCGAACATGCCAGGTCCATGATGCGGGCCACCGCGCGGTGCGCGTCCTGCAGCATGTCGTAGTCGTCCGAGTTGACGGGGAGATTCGTGTGGACGTTGCCGTCGCCGGCGTGCAAGTACAGCGCCACGAAGACGCGGCCGCGCAGCACCTGCTTGCGGATCTTCTGGTCTTCGTCCAAGATCGGCTTGAACTCGCCGCCGTTGAAGATCTTGCGCAACTCGGCGCGGATCTCGTTCTTCCGGCTCACGCGGATCGTGCGATCCTGCATCAGGTGGAACACCGTGGCGTGCGATATAGCAGGTGTAGTACGTTCAAAATCCTTGAACAACCAGCGGTTCGATCGCCCCAAAATTTAACATCGAAAAGTCCGCTCGCGTTGACAACGAATTGCATTTTTTTGCTAATCTTTTTGGCCATATATTTTCCGGCCACCACTTGCGATTTTCTCTATTATAAATGGAGTATCTAATCACGTGACGCGAAAATAGATCCAAGATTCCATTACCGAATCCATGTCGAAAATCGCCATTCACCCGTTGCAGTTCTGCGGAAATTTGTAGATCGCCAACATGGGACCACTTCAGGATGCTGCAGTATACCAATAGACCATTGCCTCTATATCTAGGAAGGTAATTAATTTCGCTAACTACCTCAGTTTCCAATCTGAAAGCACGATTCATGCACATCGGCGAAACGATACCTTCCCAACGAGAACGCTTGTAGAGAATAATTGATTCACCCTCTATACGAAGCTCTATCGTCTGATATTCTGGAGTACCAACATGAAAAAAATCTTTAAGGCAAGCTGTGACCGCAAGCACGTCGACGCCAAGCACCGCAGGACTGAGCAGTATTTTTACTATGGACTCCGCTAACGCTTGGCCGTTACTCACGCTTGTCAATAATGACTCGATTTCATCTTCGAGTACGCTCCTCATCTTCGCGTAGCATGTTTTCTCTGCAGCGATCCCAGAAACAAGTACGACTTTCTCGTCGAATTTAAAGGTAATACTTCCAGTCGTTGAATAATTCCCAACGATCCCGTATCGGCCGTTCGCAACATCGCTGTACAGTGATGAAATAAACGGAATAATCCGAGGCGCACACCGAAGCATCGTACTGCATATATATGGCATATATAGCTTTCTCAACCCAATTGCGGCGCGCATTTCAACCTAACATGCTCGAAAGAAAGTACGAACTAACGATTTAATTTTCACGCCGCTTATATTTTATTTCAACGATAGGGCCGGAATGGCACAAATTCTTAGCAAAAACTCCGCCGCTCAATATATGGAAACTCCATTAAAGGTGGTCCAAGGCTATTTGAAGTTGTTTATCCACCTGCCACTTGGGAGTATTCCGCAATTTACTCAAAGTAAATGCGATTATTGAGCGCCTCTATCGAGAATGATTTTGGTGGCATATAAATGCGCACTCAATTTAATGAAACTAGTTACATCATATCCAAGAATGCGTGCAGCAGAATAGGCCCGAGCATAGTCCTGATGGTGCAGCGGAATGGCGAGCGTTATGCTAGGGAACTCACCGCGCTCCAAGCTTTCTTGATTTTCAACGTTGCCGCTGACCTGCATATTTTCTATCATATTCATATTTTTGCCACCAAGGAAGCACCACAATTCTGAGAATGCTGCCGCCCGAACAGCGGCGGCGCATTCCGGTAAACCCCCGATATTTTCGCGATATTGTGATACAAGACCGGGCTAGGCGGTGGCGAGGAGCATCGCCAGACACTCAGAGTAAGCGCGCTTGATCAAACGCGTAGCGTTGCTACCAATATCTGCGCTTTGCGCCTCAGCTGCGATCAGCTTAAATCCCATCCTCGAACTAGACTAATTATGATATTTACACAACGGGGATTCGACGCGCCATTACATTACAGAATTAATATCGATCGCCCACAATACAACCAATTGGGCCGGTTCCTATTATTTGATGCGCTTCTGCTCTCCTGGCATTCAAATTCAAAACATAAATATTTCTGCCGCCCGCATTATTATGAACACCATCGTGCCCATGCACGACCCGGACCTTCAAATACCGACCGACCTCAGCGTTCTGTTCATCGGTCGGTCTAAAGTCATGAAAGTTCTTAAGTTCGTCGGGCGCCACTGCATCTTTATTATACATTCTGGCCAAATTCCCCTCTCGGGTCGATGCCATTGTCATTGCGTTTAACTGCTTTGCGATCGACGTAAGATAATCCTTTCTTGTTTCTGGATTATTTATTTTATTTGCGTCCAAATTAATATCGCCAAATGCGCTTGATAGCGTGTTACCCGATAATCTAAGGCCATGATGCACATAAAAATTATCCGTAGACGCATCGTAATAGGCATTGCAATAATTTCTATTAGAGTACTGATTCCATTTACTCACGTCTGCGTTATAGTCATCTTTTGCTAAGCGCCCGAAGGTGTCGTCCCCGGGGGCAGCAAAAGAGGCCGCTGCGTGATCGTGATTGCCTCTGATGAAAATGGCTCCGCAACTGTGGAGTCCTTCCACTACAGCCCGTGTAACGTTCTTGTTGCAGGAGTTTCGATCGTGATCGATGTCCCCCATAAATATGAGACCTTGAGAAGATTCTTTGTATGAAATCTCCTTTTGCAACTGCTCTAAGTTGTCCTGGTTCACTTTGTTCTGTTGGAACAAAGCCGGAGTTCCCTCAGCCTCGCTCTCAAGCAACGAAGTAAGTAGAGCAATGCCTTTCGGGGTAATGTTGATTTTCTCAGCGTGGATTCCTGCGAGCACGAGCCGCGCGACGCTCCCGTCCGCGTCTCCTAATACCAAAGGGGAACTCAAATGACATTTCCCTACTTTCGCGAGACAAAGTAAATCGGCGAAAAAAGTGGCTGCTTTAGGGGAAAGATTTCGATGTATTGTGTCAATACCCGATAAACCAGTCTGGATAGCGTCAGATTTAATGATCTCAACAAGATTATCATTGGTTGAAAGATTTTTCGTGATCGAATTATCTCTTTCTAACGCGCTTTTAATTGATTTGAAATTTACGCCTTGTAGCGAACGGCGCGATATTTCGTTTTCCTTCTGGTCGCGATATATAATTTCCAACGACTCATTGGATCGATTTTCGCGGATCAGGATGCTATCACCACAATTTAACCTAACTAAGCATCCATTGGTTTCGGAATTAATCTTTAAGCAACTATCAATCTTCGAGAGAAGTTGTGGACCCACCTCGCGAAAGGCGGCCTCTTTGTCTTTCGCATTTTCCGAGTGATGCTTTTCTATAAAGAATACTGCAATACCAAGAGTGAATATACCGGCAAGAACTTCTAGGAAAATAGCCGCTTTCGAGCGACTATAATTTGCCGCATTTGCAGCCATTTCGCTATCAGCAGCAAGCCCCCGACACAAGGTATTGAATGTGAGATGATTAATTGAATTTGGCATAGATGTATTTGATATTAAAAATATGAGGTAAAATTGTGAAAGATTTCGTCAAAAAGATCGCCATCCGCGAAACGCAGAATTCTGCATTATCGTGGCGATAAATTCGGTATCCTCGCAAATCCAGCTCGAAATTCCTGCTCAAGTACCCCGGGTGTAATTGCTGCGCCTAACCGAAGCCCTATGGCCGCGCTCGTGACATTAACGGTACAAATAACGGATGTCGCCGCTACCGATAAAAGAACTACCGTGCTGTAGGCTACTATTTTGCCTCCCACGCCAGCCTGTCTCTTCCGTACATTTTCGACTGCCGCTCGCTTCAATACGGAAAATTCTCCACAAAGGGCGTCAGCAGTGCCTAGCAATTCTTTATGGCGTGTCTGTGCGCCAAGAATTCCGCCATTTTTTTGTTGGCTCAATTGCGCGAATTGAGTAGTAAATTGTCGCCACTTGATTTCGCAGCAAACCAAAATTCTCAGAAACTCCGCGCGAATATTTTCGGGTTGAGAATCAATAAGATATTTCAATTCGGAAATTGATTTTTCTCCATCCTCAATAACTATGAGCGTAAATCTTTCCCGAAGATACGCGAACTCGCAAGTCGCCTCCGCGGAAGTCATAGTGTGCGTTTCATCGTCCCGCCTTCCTGCCGGCCGGAGTGTGTTGAGTCGACACGGCTCGACTGTTTGATTTAACATCGAATTTTATTGTTTACAATCACCAATACCCGCTTTTCGGATATTCACCCACGGTAGAGTCGCAAGATCGAGTCCACGTATACGGCAAGGTAAACTGATGCCCGGTTTCAAGTAGTAGCTTCGGTGCGCCCGACACAAACCTGTGTGCAATAGGTTGGTTAAAAGCGTTTACAAACTTCACAGTACCGCTTCCATCCCGCAAAATGAGGACGGTCTAGATTAGACTAATAGTGTCCGCCACTCCATTCATTTGTCGGATTTGCTTCCTAGAAACCCGGGCCTTAGGCTAGACAGTGCACCGAAACACGTGTCGTATCGGCGCACTGCGATCTCATTGCCTATTAGGCTTTACCAGCGCCGATAGGCGATTTACCTTTATCAGCGCCGATAGGCGATTTACCTTTATCAGCGTCGGTAGGCGCTTTACCAGCGTCGGTAGGCGAATTACCAGCGCCGGTAGGCGAATTACCAGCGCCGGTAGACGAATTACCAACGCCGGTAGGCGAATTACCACGACCGCCGGTAGGCGAATTACCACGACCGCCGGTAGGCCAATTACCACGACTCTTCTGATTCTCGGCGTTTGCAAAGAAAATCTTCCGATACGTATCAGTAAGGCCCAACAAACCGAACAAGGCCACATTCTTCATCACCTCATCCTTGCTCTCGGGAACATCGATAAACCGAACTTTTGTCTCCATTTCGTACACTTCTCCATTATTCGCAGCATCTTCAACCTTTTGGTGTTCCTCAATCTTCCACAGAACTAAATTCATTAGAGAAATAAGGAGCGTCATATCTCTGGCTAATCGCTGCAGATTTGGGCCATCTTTGACATTTTTTAAGCTATCACTTTGAAGGAACGTCACCAAAGCGGAGCATGCCGCCAGGCATTTCTTGGTAGCCTCATAATTCACTCCAGCCTCTACAAGAAAATCAGCCTGATCGGTGAGTTCATTCAAGTAGTTATCTACACTGACACCAGCATCCTTGCGAACTGCTCTATCTTCCGCACGCCTTAACGCAAGGAGGAATTGGTTAGTGAGTGCCGTTACATCGGTAACTGGATTCAGCCACTCGATTCTTTCAAAGTTATCAATGCCAAGTTGATCTGCTTCCTTGTATCGCCCTTGCGCGATAAGTTGTTGCTTAGCAACCATTCGTTCTTCCGCTCTCATATTCAAGAGGGTGCTATTAAAAAGCTTACTAGTGGAATCAAGCTGAGAAAGTAGGTCGTTTTTAATCCGAACAGATGCTTGATACTGCTCGTCTCGCGCTAGGCTATTCTCAAGGTATCTTTCAGCAAAAACACGCGATTCTTCCGCTTCGGCCAACTGTTTTTTCGCTTCTGTCAAACAGCGTGCATCGCGTTCATTGAGTATCTCAGCGTTAGGATCGAACGCATTTACGTCACGCAGCAAGCGCGCCTCAAGAGTACGTAGGTCCTCTCTCAGGTTACTCCGTGCCTCTAGCTTTTTCTGCAGCGTCTCCTCCAACTCCGGGGTTAGAGCGTTAAGATTTCCGAGTGCCTGAAGCTCCGCTATGTCCGTGTTGAGAGCATTTATGGAGTATTTAATGTCCGCACCTCCCGCATCAAGGTAGCCGGCGTACATAGTCTTCAAGGCACATGTTTCAAAATATTTGGCCCTGGCGCTGCTGGCCTTATAATTTCCATCTCTTTCATAATCATTAATACGATCTTCCAAGTGCCTTTCTATATTATTAATACTGCGCTCAAGGGCCTCTACTTTCTTCTGTGCCTCAATGAACACCGACCTGTTGTTTCGATGTGCATCCGCGCCAACTTGGGCTTTCCAGTTGTGAGGGTCCGTGACTTTAGCTGTCACATTAGCCATTGGCGGAGCAAAACGCCGTGCAGGAATTGCGCCACTATTTTCGGCTGAATAATGAAGCGGTCCCTCTTTTGATATTTCCGTGCCAGTGCCCCGACTCTTTGATAAGCCCGCGTGTTCTTGTAGAGAAAAACTTGTGGTCTCATGACGAATCCCCGCTCGGCCAAAGATATTCGCAATGATATCTTGCAACCACATCAGAAAAGTGCGCGCCTGCTTTTCACCTGTCAGTTCCTTCACAATAGCGGCGTCTCCAGAGTGATGCCATGAGCTGATCCAACTGGCGAAAATCGGCGCGCCTCCCTTTGTGGTTTCATTGGTGAATTGAATGTTATATAGTACATCTGTTTTTAAAACTGCAGCGGGATTCGCACCTTCGACAGAGTCAGCACTGACGCCGTCGACGTGGTGCCATTCGGAGGATTTATGAACCTTCAGTCCATCCTCACCCAGACGAATGTTCAGCGACTGAACGCTGGGTTCACCGAAATGGAACTTTTGCGAACAGTTCTGGACTGCCTGGATATCCGCGGTTAGGTATTCGGGCATTGTTAGGACCCTAACGAGGCCTAAAGCGGCTTTCCCAGGGTCTTCAACATGCGGGAAAGCTTTTTCAATCTTTCCCGTCAATATCTTAACAAGTTCAATCCCTTTTTCTTCCTCACGTAGAGAGCTTGCACGAAGCAACTCGACATCAATCTCCTCGCCATTAACAAGGAGTTTGATACCTTTCCCTACGGTGTTTTGGTAGATTTCATCGTACTTTGGCGCTTCGGCGGTGGTCTTCTTCGCCAACGAGTCATTCGCGTCGACCAGGTAGCTTATGACCTTGGAGGAACTAGCGGAAATATTTTCGGCTGATGTGTATCCCATATATACTCTCAATTATTAATAAAATTAATTTCCAGCAATGCATCATTAATGCTATTGCCGTGATTGCTGCGCTTATCGACAACAGGAGTAAGTCTAACGCGACCAACCTCTTAGTTTTTAAGAACTAAACTAATTTTATAGAAAATGTGATGCTCGCCATTTTTGAAGGTGGCTATTCCCGCCCACCTTCCATCAGACTATGGTTCACAACTTAAGAGTTTGTCGGAGCCGCCCTTCTTTAATAGTTGTCCAAATTTTTTAGATATTTCCATCTGCCGCGCCCAACCCGACGTTCGCGGCTGGAAAATGGATTCTTCCCGTGAAGAGCCGTGGTAGACTTTACCGTGAGCAAACAGCCGACTGCCGGCATGGCGAAATTGGTAGACGCATGGGACTTAAAATCCTTGCTCAGTTTCTGAGGTGCGGGTTCGAGTCCCGCTGCCGGCACCAAGCGGACTGCAGCCGAGTTTTTGCTTCAAGAGACTCGTTGTGTTGATTTGCACTGAGAACTGACCCACCTGACCCGCGAGCAAAGGCACATTCATTCCGTTGCGTTTTGCCGAGGGCGAAGCCTTCCAGTTCGACTGGAGCGGGGACTGGGCGGTCATTGGCGGCGAGCGTACAAAGCTGCAAGTCGCGCAATTCAAGCTCAGCCATAGCCGGGCATTTTTCCTACGCGCATTCTCCTGCAGACTCACGAGATGCTGTTCGATGCCCATCAGCGCGCCTTTACTGCCTGGGGTGGCATCCCGCGGCGCGGCATCTACGACAACATGAAGACGGCGGTGGATCGGGTTCGGCGCGGCAAGTTGCGTGACGTGAACCTGCGCTTCAGCACCATGGTGAGCCATTACCAGTTCGATGCCGCGTTCTGCAATCCGGCCTCTGGCTGGGAGAAGGGGCAGATAGAGAAGAACGTCCAGGACAGCCGCCATCGATCTGGCAACGTATCCCGTCATTTGGCTCGCTCGACGCGCTCAACGACTGGCTGGCCGATCAGTGCGTGCTGCTTTGGCAACAGACCCGTCACCCCGAGTTCGACATGACGATATGGGAAGCATGGTCTCAGGCCCCCCCCATCTCATGCCCGTGGGGCAAGCCTTCGATGGCTTCGTAAGCATACCAAACGCGTCTCGCCGACCTGCCTCGTACACTTCGATCGCAACCGCTATAGCGTGCCGGCCTCATTCGCCAACCGGCCCATCAGCTTGCTGAGTCTATGCCTCGCGCCCTGGTGTTCGTTGCCGAAGGACATGTCATCGCGGAGCACCCACGGTGCATCAGCCGAAGCCATGGCCCTGGCAGCACGATCTATGACTGGCGTCACTATCTGAGGCCCGCTCAGACGTGTTCGACTACATCGAACGCTTCTACAATCCGACTCGCCGACATTCGGCGTTGGGATACGTCAGCCCCGTTGAGTTTGAGCAAGCTCGAAAAGCTTAACTCGGCATCCACCGAACCGGTAGAGCAGCCCAGGGCTTGCTTATATCTTGATTGTGGCTGCGAATAGCGCTTGGGACGCAACTCCACCAACTCATAGCAGCAAATCATACTATCACTTCGCGCTTGCAGTCGCCCTGCCCCCCTAGCTACGCGCAGCGATTGATAAAGGCTGACCCTTCTGGGTATTGGACTGAAGTAGAGCACCTTGCGATCACCCGATGGCTCCTAATGCATTGCCCTGCTCGTCTAGAAATACCGTCTTCTCGACGAGCCAGCTTAGTCGGTCGAACCCGTCAACCGTGTATTCTCCCGCGCGGGGCTGTATTGTGCGAACAAATTTTTGAACCGTCGGACCGGTCAGTCGAAGCGTTAAAGTGTCGCAGTCTTCGGTTACATCATTCGCATCGCCATGCATAAATTTTAGCGAGCGCTTCCCACTTACCAGACAAAGCGTTCGACCGAAAGGGAGCCGCAGGGGCAGCAATTCAACAAGTTCCTTGACTTGATGCGCCCCGACGGTGATCTTAATGATCGGCGGTAGAAGGAATCGCTTTCGCGTCTCCCAGCCGAACTCCTCAGTGACGATGTAACGACTCGACGAACCATCTCGCAGCATGCCCGCGTCGACCTGCGTGCGGATGTCCGGCTTGTGAAGCAGCGAAGCGCGACCAAGGTCAGACACCCATAGCGGCATGTGTGGCAGCAGAATATCAAGCAGCGACTGCAAGCGCCAACGTTTCGCAGCCCACTCTTCTTCGAGAGTCAGTCCGACAACCTGCAGAAATGTCATACGGCCGTTCGGTGTGTCAATCGCGGGCAGCTCGGGATCGAACACGAATCCCATCGAGCAAAGTGTTGTGTCGGTATTGCGTGCAATTGGTCCGTTGGCAGTCATCCAATGACCATCGCCGAATGCGTTGCCGCTCTGAAACGCATATCGCGCAAGATTTTGCAGAAAGCTCAACGCCCAGCGCGGGGGATCGTCGTCCTGCGGAGCGCGTGCGACGCGAAAGCGTCAGTTCGAAACCGAAGCCACTGACCTCTGGGTCATCAGATTCCTTCAAATAGAGTTCGGTCAGCCCGTATGTGACGAAATGCCAGTGCGGTACAGGCTCCATGCGTTTCCACACGCTGATACCGTCCAGAGGATCGGGACCGCCGAGGTCCTACCTAGTCTGCGTGCCGTAGTGTTTCGGCTCCTATCCGTGATAGAGCAAAGCAAGCGCAGCATCGATCGCTTCCCATCCCGGCGCACTATTGTCACCGTCAAAAATCACCTGCGGATCGTGTTCCGTGTCTGTCATATGGAATCTTTAGGATTTTTTAGAAGTGTTGCCTCGATGCTGCATCAAGAACCACACCTATGTGATCAAGCTGCAAGTTGCTCTGCACATCAAGCGGGATGTGCTGCAATAGACAATTGAATCTCAGGACACGAAGACTCTCTTAAAATTAGGGATAGTCCTGTGACTAGCTTTACGACTAGGCATAACGTGGAACATATCGAGATTCTGACCGAACCGGAACGCCGCAGACGGCGGACAGTGCGGGAGAAAGTTGCCATCGTGCTCAGTGCTTCGAGCTGATAAACGCTGCCGTAGCCTTTTCGTCTAGATGCTAAGGGGTGAATCTTGTTGCCAAGGAGATATGGAGGCGGCGGGAATCGAACCCGCGTCCACGAACAATCCACAATCAGTTCTACATGTTTAGTTCTATCAATTGATTTAACCACCTCGACGCGGATGAACACGCTGCGCGGCGGCGAGTCACATCAAATTTTCGATCCGATTGTTGTGACCACATTCGGACTTAGCTGACATCTATGACCCCGCTAGTCTTTCGACCCAGGCTCGTCAGCAAGCCAGTGCGAGGAACGTCGGATTTCAGGCTGCCTGGAGATCCAGGTCTCGATTTGCCGACGATGCGCCAAAGCGCTGTGCAAGGTTAGTTGCGGTTACTTCTTTCCCATTTTTTAACGAGATAACGGATCCTCGACATGCCCTGACTGCTTCATAACCCGTGTCGAAACCAGGTCGCCCCCACCGAAGGATGCCCCAATGCCACGACGACGAACGCCTCAAGGTAGAGAACTTACGCGGCACTGAGGGCGCTCTAAGTATGCAGAAAGTCGTTGCGCAAGACTATCAATAAACTACGCGTATTTTTTGTTTCCTGCGGCCCGTCTGGCCAGCGAACAAACATACTTGTGCCTGATGTTAGCCTTTGACAAACACGACCAAACACCTTCAACATCTGCCGCTCAATAAGGCACCCACCACGGAGAGCACGGATGCAACGACCTTCATGAGGTTTCCCTATTGTGCTTATTAGTCCCTCAGTATGCGTGGCTACTCGCAGTGGCTGCGGCGGCTTCCATTTCGGCTTGGGCTTGGCGCAACAGAATGATGGCCCGGCCGGCGTGACCGCCAAGAGCATAATGATTCGCCCGTTGAGCCGCCTGCATCCGCTCAATTGCCTGCTCAGCGTGGAAGCTCGCCGCCTCGATATTCGGATGCAACTCTGAATAATATCCCACGTCAGCTACGGCGCATCCGGAAATCAGTGTGAGGGCCAGCGCGCTGGCGGCGGCGAATTCAAGTCGATATTTCATGATTAGCTCCACATTTACTCTATTAATCAGTCTCGTTCCACGCTGTACAGTAGACATTATGGTGAGCGAGAATGAGGAAAGAATTAGATGGAGAACCATATCAGTGAAATTCGAAGAGATTGCTCAGACCGCGCTAAATTTTATAGCGACTGCATGTATCTCGAGGTACGCCCGCAATACAGCAGGCATACTGAATTCCTCTTATGGAGGGGCTCGCTCGACTCCGCAAAGCCGATCTGCACGCTAGAATCTACGTCCATGCGCACTACACGCTCAATGTCTGCGCCCGACGCATACACACAGTTACTAGTGGGCTACAAGAAAGAAATGGCACAAAACATGGCAATTTCCAACAAGCTGCCGACGTGGACCATCTGGTCGCCGCTGGCCGCCTGGGCCGCATTCGGCCTGGGCCTTATGATGACGGGCCAAAGCTGGCTGATTGCATTGATGGCCGCCGCACTGGCCGGCGCGGTGTTTTCCGCCGTGCATCATGCCGAGGTGGTAGCGCACCGGGTGGGCGAGCCTTTCGGCACATTGGTGCTGGCGATTGCGGTGACCGTGATCGAGGTGGCGCTGATTGTGTCGGTGATGCTGTCGTCCGGGCCGGAGAAAGCCGGCCTTGCGCGCGACACCGTGTTCGCGGCAGTCATGATCATCTGCAACGGCATCGTCGGCATATGCCTGTTCGTCGGCGCGCTGCATCATCGCGAGCAAGCGTTCCAGGCGCCCGGCGCCAACGCCGCGATGGCGATTCTGGTCACGCTGCTGGGGCTGACAATGGTGCTGCCGAACTTCACCAGCACCACGCCAGGCCCGGTGCTGTCACCATCCCAGCTGGCGTTCTCCGGTGTGATGTCGCTTCTGCTGTATGGCTGCTTCGTGTTCGTGCAGACGGTGCGGCACCGTGACTACTTCCTGGTGGAAGGCAATCACGACGAGAGCGTGCATGCCCCGCCTCCGCCAGACCGCGTGGCCGTGGCCAGCGGCGTGCTGCTGGTGGTCTGTCTGGTGGCCGTGGTGGCGCTGGCCAAGCTGCTGTCGCCTTCAGTGGAAAAGGCCGTCGCCGATGCGGGCCTGCCCGCCGCGGTAGTGGGTGTGGTGATTGCCGCGCTGGTGCTGCTGCCGGAAGGATTGGCCGCCCTGCGCGCCGCGCGGTCGGACCGCATTCAGACCAGTCTGAACCTGGCGCTGGGTTCCGCGCTGGCCAGTATCGGCCTGACCATTCCCACGGTGGCCGTGGTCTTCATCACGATCGGACAGCCGCTCGAACTTGGGCTCAGCGCAAAGGAGATGGTGCTGCTTTTCCTGACCATGATCGTGGCGTCCCTGACGTTGGGCATGGGCCGCACGAC
>NZ_JBYOJV010000020.1:0-117581 GCF_057798835.1 Cupriavidus sp. 291-E7 | reverse complement strand
TCGTAGAGTAGGCCTCTGGTTTGAAGTCATCTCCCCAGCGGCCTCTCGTCAAACCGTGCGTGCAGTTTTCCCGCACACGGCTTTCCGACTGCCTTCTTCCTGCAGCGTTACAACGGCATAGGGCGGGCGTACCGGCTTGATTCATCTCCGGTTACCGAGAGGGCGTACAGCTTGAATAGCCCGTGGTAATCGTAGAACCATGACGGCGGGTGGTCCCTCCACCCCTTAGCACGCTTCTTATGCTTCTTCCTCAGCATGATGCAGAGCGTCCAAGTCGTGTAATTTGCGATGCTCAAGAAGTGCTTCCTTGAGTTGCCCGTCTTGAAGTAGTTGCCCCAACCTCGCAGAATCGGATTGACCTTTTCCTTAATGAGCTGCGGCAGATGCCAGTGCTGCCCTGAGCGGACAACCTCCCGAATCTTCTTCTTGACCGACTTCATCGCCTTGGGCGACGGGTAGTAGTAGGTTTTCGGCTCGCCCGTCCGCTTCGACGGTTGGGCCGCAAACCGATGACCGAGGAAGTCAAACGGCTCTTCCTTGGCATTCACTATCCGCGTTTTCTGTGCATTAAGCGTCAGACCGAGACGATCCAACACCTTCTTGGCCTGTTCCAGATAGAACCCCGGGCGCTCGTTGCACAGAATTACGAAGTCATCCGCGTATCGCACGATGTGAGCATCGTGCGGCCGTTTGCCGAATGCCTTCCTCTCCCAGGTGTGATCCAGCCAATGTAGATAAAGATTCGCAAGGAGAGGAGAGATCACCCCTCCCTGCGGCGTGCCAGTCGTTTCCGTCCAGACGCGCATATCCTCCATTACCCCGGCTTTAAGCCACAGCTCAATCAGCTTTACAACTGACCGATCTATGACCTTGGATCGCACCGACAGCAGTAGCTTGTCGTGCGGAATCGTGTCGAAATACGCCTTCAGATCCGCGTCAACAACCCAGTGGCATTTGAAGTTCAGCCACTTATAGACCTCCCGCAGCGCCTGTTGAGCGCTCTTACGTGGCCGGAAGCCATACGAGAAGTCCTTGAAGCCCGCCTCGAAAACTGGCTCGATAACGAGTTTCACCGCTGCCTGCACTACACGATCAGCAATGACAGGAATGCCGAGCGGCCTTTGCGTTCCATCGGACTTCGGGATATACACCCGTCGGACCGGCAGAGGCTTGTACCGCCTAGCTATGAGCCGAGATCGGATCTCTTCCAAGAACGAGCCAAGACCGATTTCGCCTTCAATCACTTCGAAGGTTTGCCGATCGATGCCGGGGGCACCCTTATTGGCTTTCACTTGTTCGTAGGCCGACCATAGCACGTCGCTTTGACACACCTTGTCGTACAGCACTCCAAATTTCCGCATCGGATTCGTCTTGGCTGCCAGGTATAGCTTCCGTTGCAGTACTCGCACACTTTCTAGCGGCGTGTTTCTAGCTTTCGCAATCACGCAGTGCATCCTACAAAAGAGAACGTGACAGAAGCAGAGGCCCTTCCCTCCGACGAGGTTATGTTGTCCTCGCCATCAGCAGTACTATGGCCTCCTCCGACTCCTCTATCCCGCATTTCTTCGAATTTCGGCGGTTACCTTATATCGTCAATTACGCGGCGGGTTAGACCGCGACGGGTAGAGGTCTCGTTCGTTCCGCTCAGTGCTATGTATGCATCCCATCCTCAATACCCCGAGTTCCTGTCATGGCTTCAAGTGGTTAGTTGATCCACCATGACGCGCTGGCCTTCGCCCCCGTTCTAGAGGCTCGGCGGAACCACCCTACACCACACTCTCCCAGCACAACCGTGTGGCTGACATTTACGAGGCTTGTTCAGGTTCACTTTCGTTACGGGCTGCATACTTGCGCGCTCCCACGGACTGGGTCTGGGGACACGTTTGTCCGGCGTTGCTCCCATGTTTTCGGTCGCCCTCCACATGTACGCCATCGCTACGCAGTCAAACTAACCAACTACTGCGGCAGGACTCGCACCTGCAAGACACTGAGCAGCTTAGCGAACCGCTCAGAACGGCAAATCGTCGTCCATGTCCTCGAAACCATTCGAAGGCATCGACTGCTGCTGACGACGACTCTGGCTTCGTTGGTCGCCGGCATTCCCACCAACATTGCCACTAGCCTGACCGGTCTGCGACTGTTGACCATAGTTACCGTCACCATCGTCATTCGACCCGCCGCTGCGACCACCAAGCATCTGCATCTGATCGGCAACGATCTCGGTGCTGTACTTGTCCTGGCCCGATTGGTCCTGCCATTTGCGGGTACGGATTCGGCCCTCGATGTAGACGGAGGAACCCTTCTTCAGATATTGGCCGGCGATCTCCGCCAGCTTCCCGAAGAACGCGACGCGATGCCATTCGGTCGCTTCCTTGAACTCGCCGGACTGTTTGTCCTTGTAGCGATCCGTGGTTGCGATGCGAATGTTGGTAACAGCGTCACCGCTCGGCAGATATCGGGTTTCAGGATCAGCCCCGAGGTTGCCCACGAGGATGACTTTATTTACGGATGCCATCTTGCTTCCTTGTCAATGAATGCGGTTGATGGACCAGACCCAACGGTCCCAAAGTTTCTGCTTTTGTGTGCCCCGTTCGAAGATGGGACGACCCGTTGCGTGGTCAAAAGCAGGAACCTTTTCCTTATAGAGACGCTTAATGCCGACGCGCTCACCAACTTTGCAGTGCGCATCCGCCAGGACGTCCTTGAGACCTTCGCCCTGCAGCGTCTTGACGCCATTGCTGGTGTCAAGCTTCACGGCGAACGACGTATAGGTTGGCTTGCCACCAGGCCTACGGTTTGGGAACTCCATCTCGCCCCATTCGATAAGCGTTCCGACGGTGTAGTCAGCTGACGATGCTTCTTCGCGCGATGTCGTATCCGCAGTCTGCGCAATGGCAGCGCCTCGCCCGCGGTCCGACAGACCACGGCGATCGGGCTTATCACGGGGGAATTTGCGCTCCTCCGGCGACGATTGTGTGGGCTGCTGCTTGGCGTCACGCATCACCGCTTCCGCGACCGATTTGGGCGTCACGCCCTTTTCGTCGTAGACGCGTACTTTGGTCCAACGAGGAAACACCTCCGGTAGCAGCTTTGAGCCGAATGCGGTGTGCTGGATCAGGCTGTCGAATTCCGCTCGAAAATGGACAACGCAGTCGCCCTCATCACGGAAGAGATGGGGTACACCGCTGATGAAAATTTCGTATTCGTTATCCGCACCGGTTCCCACAGCTACTTGTGCCGGTTGCTCGGCGCTAACGGCGTTCTGCCCCAGGATGGCAACAGTCGCCTGCTTAATGAATTTGAACAGTGACATGGGATATCAAAGAAGAGCGCCGTAGCACTGACGTTTGACCGCTTCGTGGTCAACTTTCAGGCGGGCATTGCCAAGGATCACGTCACGAAGAACTTCGGGGCTCACGCCGCTGATGTCGCAGACGTATGTGTACGGAATTGCACCGTCCCAGTACCCAAAGATCCAGCCGATCGTCATCGAGAGTTCTTTCCGATTGACGGTCTCATTTTGGATGCGCTCGCGCAGCAGCTTTGCACAGTCCAACAGCGACTCGGGCATGTTGACGCCATGACGGCTTCCACAGGCGAAGCTAATCAGAGCATCAACCATTCGCTCACGGACCGATTCGTCCAGGAAGGCGGGGTCTGGCGGGGGGCGTACCTTGGTGCGTGACGCAACGATGGTCGCCGCATCGCCAAAGAAGTCCAGCTGCCATCTTGCCGTGTTTGTTTCCATGATGGTCTCCGGACGGGCGCCCAAAGACCTACCAGTCGGCGGGTATCGGGTACCCGCGACAGGTGGAAGGAGCCGCCCGAAAGTCGGGCGGCGGTGAATCAGGAACGATCGCGCGTTCCTGTTCGACGAATCGGCGTTACAACCGCAGAGCGTTCGTACTGCTGCTCGGGTTGCTCTTCCGGTTGAGGTGCCTGGGGCTTCGACTTGGACGGGTAGTCCGGCATCGAGACCTTTGGCGCCGCAGGCACGCTGCGATTGAACGAGACGGCCTTGTTGTAAAGAAACGAAATTGCCACGATAGCCACGAGCACGCCCACAACAAAGGACTTGGTCGCAAGATCCAGCACCATGCAAATCACGAGCAGTTGCAGGGGGCGCTTGATGAGATTGCTAAAGAATTCCACGGTTTCTCTCCAGAAACATTGCAAGGGATTTCCCGGCGGATGCCAGGCGATTTTTCGATGCTCGATGAGCAGGAAAACCCGTGGACGGCGCGAGTGAACGCGCTTGCGGCATGCCGATACATGGCGCAAGCACGCTAACCGCTGAGGAAAGAAATGAAGATGGGCAGAAAGCAGCGCCGCGTGAGAACGGCTTGCTTCGCTGAGTCGATGCGTCTGGACGCGGGGTTGCGTAGATCGTAACCAATGAATCTACCGCCGTGAGGTCGGAAAGCTCACCAAAAACATACGTCTTTCCGGGTAAATGGCATGAGCATGCTCATGCCATTCCACAATATGGAAAGCAAGCACCCAGTGAAGGGGGTGTGCCGCTGCACTGGGATGCCGTCATGGATTTGGGACCAATCCGGTGGTTCCCATAGATGACGGGTTACCGGGACGCGCGGAAAGCCCCGTCATTCATGGCGGGGATGTAGAACGCGGACGCCACAGGCGTCCTTGCAGGCGCTGGAATCCTGATAGGATTGGTTCATGCAAAGACTCCAGGCCTTCAAGTTCGAACTCATGCCGTCCGGCGAACAGATGCTCAAGATGCGTCAGTTTGCCGGCGCATGCCGCTTCGTCTACAACAAGGCACTGGCGATGCAGAAGGAGCGCTACGAGCGTGGGGAGACGAAGCTCGGCTATGCGGGGCTGTGCAAGCAGCTAACGGAGTGGCGCAACAGCGCCGAAACGCCGTGGCTGTCCGAACTGCACTCGCAGGTCGCTCAGCAGACCCTAAAGGATCTCGAACGCGCCTATGCGAACTTCTTCGAGAATCGTGCGGCCTTCCCACGCTTCAAGCGCAAGGGTGAACGCGACGGGTTCCGCTTTCCGCAAGGAATTAAGCTCGAACGCGAGAACGGCCGCATTTCGCTACCCAAGCTTGGCCGGCTACGCTACCGCAACAGCCGGATGGTGCTCGGCGAGGTTCGCAGCGCCACAGTATCGCATCGTGCTGGCAAGTGGTACGTCTCTATCCTCACGCTGCGCGAGGTCGAGCAACCGGTTCCGCACGGCGTGTCAGTCGGGATCGACGTGGGCGTGGCCCGCTTCGCGACGGCGAGCGACGGCTCGTTCGTGGAGCCGCTCGCGAGCTTCAAAAAGCACGAGCAGCGGCTCGCGAAGTATCAGCGCCGCATGGCCCGCAAGGTGAAGGGCTCAGCGAACTGGAAGAAGGCGAAAGCCAGAATCCAACGCATCCACGCGCGCATCGCAGACGTGCGTTCTGACTTTCTCCACAAGGCATCGAACACGATCAGCAAAAACCACGCAATGATCGCCGTCGAAGACCTTCAGGTTCGCAACATGACGCGATCGGCCAGCGGTACGGTCGACGCGCCGGGGCGCAACGTCCGCGCAAAGAGTGGACTCAATAAGGCCATTCTGGACCAGGGCTGGGACGAATTCCGTCGTCAGCTTGAGTACAAAGCGGCATGGCGCGGCGGCTTCTTCGTCGCGGTCCCGCCGCGGAACACGAGCCGCACCTGTCCATGCTGCGGCCACATTTCGGCCGACAATCGCAAGGCGCAGGCGCTGTTCAAGTGCGTCGGATGCGGCTACGAGAACAACGCCGACGTGGTCGGCGCAATGAATATCCTCGCAAGAGGTCTGGAAATGATCGAAGGGCAGGACACGAGCGTCGCTTCGCTCGGGTGCGCAAGCACAGCCCGGATAGCCTGTGAAGTGAACGGCGCTGTCAGGCCGTCAGCAGCAGGAACCCACCGAAGCGACTCTGCCATCGCGGCATAGCGCAGAAGGAATCCCCTCCCTTTCCGCCACCAGGCGGCGGCCGTAGGCCGAGGGAGGGGAGGATGTCAAATGATTGCCCACATGCGCCCGTCGAGCCTCAGCGGCCAAGACCAAAGCGGTATTACATTTTCTCAATTCTCATATTCACAACACTTAAATGGGCCCCGTAAGGTAGGGGTAAATACCTAAATCGGCGCGCTCTCACCCCGATAACACGCGTACAAGCAATCAGCTTTCTGGGGTGTTCGTTAAAACGCACCCCAAAAAACGTAGCTTTCTACCAGCACGAACAGTCGAGCGTTTCGTAATCTCCTGCCTGAGACTTGACAACGCGTTTCGGTCGCTACGCTGGTTGTCGTGTTCTTTGTTTGAGTGAGCGAAACATGCCTGAAAAGAAAAAGAAGCCATCTGACGCATTGGTGCCGAACGCTGCGGCACAACCCAAAGCCGAAATCGCCGACTTTCCTGTCCAGCGAGGACCATCCTCAACGGAGGCGAAGCTGCGCGAGACGATCGGTCAAACGATCACCGAAGATCAGTTCATACGCCTGTGCGAGAGCATTCGCAACATCAAGCGAACGCGCGAAAAGATAGAGCGAATGCTGCTGGATATGGGCGCAGACCTACAGCACGTCCATGACGTCGCTATGGACTCGGCAACCAATGAATTCGGCGACACCCGCGGTGCACGCATGCGCGGCTGGGAAAAATTCAATCTTCTGGCAGAAGAACACCTTGGTCTGCACCCCAACCAGGCCAAGCTGTATCTCGGTCTCTACCGGAGATTCTTGAGTCATAACGGCGCGTTGACCAAGCTGAACATCGGTGAGCTGATGGTCCTGCGCAGCAACGACTACACCAGCGAAGAGATTGACGCCGTGATCGAGTACAAGGAGAACGACCCCTCTTACCGTCGGCAGAACATCCGTCACTACGTCGAGCAATTGCGCAAGAAGGATGAGCAGGTCATTGATGTCACAGCTCGCCTTGACATGGCCACTTCCGAGATCGCGACGATGCTTCAGGACAATGCCGACAAGGACCTTGAGAACAGGCGCCTCACAGAGGAAGTATCGAAGCTGACGTTCGACCGCGATTCCGACAAGGAAGCGCTGAGCCATGTACGCGAGGAACTGACGCGAAACAACCATGCGCAAAGCATGCTGCAGATGCGCGTCCAGGATCTGGAGCGCGAGAAACGTGAGCTTCAGGAGCGTGTGGCGAACGCTCGCGCCAATGCACGGACCGAGACCATAGAAGTGCCGGTGGTCCCACCCGACTATGCGGCACTCGAAGACGCATTGGCCGCCAAGAAAGATGAGCTGACAGCCGAGACGAACAATCTCGCTGGCCTTATCGGGGACCGTGCAAGGCTCGAACAGGAAATTGAAGAACTGACGACAGAATTGGACCGACGTACCAAGGCTGGCGACGCCCTCTCGGCACTCATCGAGCAGTTCGAAAAAACCGTAGCCACGTTTGCGACAACGCAGATGACCGTACAGATGTACGGCAGCATCGAGCAATTCAAATCAACGCTCAAAGTCCTCGACAGCATCGTTGCGCGCTTACACGCCGACATTCGCGCCGCTCTTCAATCTCTCTGATTCCTTACACCATGCAACAACAATCTCTCACCGCTGAATTCGAACGACTTCAACTGACCCGGATGACATGCGATCGCATCCGTTCGGCCAACTACCACCTTACCGACCACCTCGCGGAAGCGCTTGGCGCACATCCACGGCTGGACGCCCTTCTGCATATCGACCGGGCGCACATCGACAAGATGCGCAAGGCGGAAGCCACGCAACGCGATTTGATGGGAACACCGTTCCTCGTTGTCGTTCCCACTCTCATGGACGTACATGATTGGAAGTGCCTAACCGAAGGGTCCACCACCACTGTCGCGGTTGACAAGCTGCGCGCACAACTTCCAACGTGGAGCAACGATGACAAGCTGCGTATGTTCTACAACAACCGTCACTACATCTGGCTGATGGTCGAGCTGTTGCACGTCAGCATTCTCGCCGCGCCGCTCCTGGGCATCAGCAAAGAACTCGCGCTCTACCTGCGATCACTGCCGCAGCATGTCCTTGACATGGCCATCTCGAAAGTCGATTTCCCGATGTTCCGCTGGCGTCTGGACAGCAAGCGGTTCTGGATAGATTTCGAGACTGCGCGCGTGTCGCCTGATGTCATCGGACACCATTTCCTGACGACTGTACCCATGCGCGCGGACCGCATCGAGGCCAAGCAGAGCTGGTCTAACCTGCGCCTGGATCCGCTCAAGAAGAAGGTCTACAGCGAGATGATGATCCGGCAGTACTGCCGCGCATCCACGGTGACTTCCTTGCTAGGCATCAACTCTACAAAGACACGCCCGCTCTTCCAGGCGATCCACGGCTCGTCTTCTCCGACCGGCCAGTTGCCAACGTCGACGGCATGGTATTTCGAGCAGCCTCTGCATCGCATGCAGGCAACGATGATGGTCACCCTATATCGGATTGGCCTGGCCTTCGGTGCCAACGTACCCGAGGCTTTCATCGCAGCCTTTGACCTGTTCGACAAGTTCTTTGGGCCAGATTCGCGCATCAGTGCCGATCGCGCCTGTCACATCTGCCGATCGATGTCGACGGATGCGCAACTCGATCTTGCGCCATGCCGCAGTTGCCGCACGCCTTACCTCATCGCCAACACTGCACCGAAGATTGAATTGAGCAACACATTTTCTTGTCCCGGATGCAGCGGCACGCTGGGAAATGTGCAGCTCGGGCGGCGTCGCAAGGCTTAATGGAGGACGTATTCGCCTATGGCGGCACCAGCCGTTCTTGCGCGTCGCGCAGTACCACATCTGCAACCAATACGGGACGACCTTGTATCGCTCGCGGCAACCCCTCGGATTGGGGGTTCAGCCGCAACGCCCGGATGCCGTTGTAATGACGGCGCCGCTTCTTGTATTCTTGCGGACTTTGTCGAATTTGACAGATTCAGAACGAAAATGCGCCTGCTTCTCGCCATCCCTGCTGCCCTGGTTCCAATTTTTTACCATTGGCCGGCCCTTCGCCGGGATCATCTGCCTGATTCTGCAGATCACCCTCATCGGGCTGCGATCTGGTCGACGTACGCGCTGAGCCAGTACAAGACAGACCGTAAGATCGAGGCTGCTTTGAACTCGCGGGGACGGTGACACCATGCGACGGGTATTACGACGCTGGATCGCTGCGACATGCGCATGTACTGGGATTCTTCTACTGGCAAGCCTCGCTCTCACTTCGTTTCGAGGGGGCGGCTCGTTCGTGGGCTTGCTACCGGTTCTCGTCCTCGGGCTTGTTCTCAGCGCATTTTGGCCGCGCTGGCGAAGACTCAGGAGGTACGATCGCGAAACGTTCGACTGGTATCGCACCAACAATCCCGAGCGTGTGCAACGAGGACGGATTCTTTGCAACAAATGCGATTCCGATCAAGTAGGCACACAAACGCTCCGGCAACACACATATACGCGGGCCCATTTCTGTAGGACCTGCGGGACTACGCTGTACTACTCCCCAGAGACTTGACTTCGCGCTGGAGTCGATAAGCTGAATGAAAGCGCTCCAACCGGACGCTCGAATCTGGATTAGAGGAAGTAGAACAAATGAAGACCAAGCTTGTATATTCGATCATCGCAGTATCGGCATTGATCGCCCTGGTAGGGTGTGGCAGTAAGCAGGACGCCAGCAAGAGCAACTTCAAGGCTGCCATTCAGGACTATTACAACAAGACCAACGGCGTTTGTGTAATGGCCCCTGCAAAGGACTTCCCCTACAAAATCGAAAAAAATGGCGGGCTCCGCGACATGAGGAATCCGGAGAAAGCTGCCGCGCTCGCAAAAGCAGGGCTACTTTCAGAATCAGAGGCAGAGATGCCCAGCAGCAACCCATTGAACAAGACGCCGATTCCAGCAAATGAATATTCGCTGACTGAACTCGGTAAGAAGTATTTGGTAAAGGGAGCGGGCGGGAATATCGGTGGCTGGGACGGATTCTGCAGCGGTAAAGCGAAGGTTCTCGAGGTGGAGAGCTTCACAGCGCCGGCCGATAGATTTGGGGTGAAGGCTTCGGAGGTGAACTACACCTACGAGATCCCTGACGCACCGGAATGGGCCAGAGTATCCGTGGTGCGCGCTGCGTACCCCGAGCTTCAGGCCGTCAGCGAGAAGAGACGTGAGAAAGCCGTATTGATAGCAACGAGCGACGGCTGGGTGCACGCGCGAATTTTTTATAACGCTACTGGCAAGTAAATATCCTCCCCGTATTCCTTGCTCTCTTTTGCCGCGACGACAGCGTAACTTGACTTCGCGCGGACATCGGTAATCTGGACCTAAGCGATTCGATTGGCGAATCGCAATGTTCCAAAGGAAATCCAAAATGCAATCGAATAAGAAAAACCATCTCCTCAGTGCGATCTCAGTTGCTGCCTCTCTGGTCCTGGCCGCCTGCGGCGGCGGCGGTGACAGCAGCACGCCGACGCAACAGCCGAGCAATCCGACGCCCCCATCGGCGCCGACCATTTCCGTGCAAGGCAGCGCGACTGCGGTTCAAGCGGACCCGCTGGCAGTTGTCGTTGTACCTCAAGGTTCCTCGACCACTAAGACTGTGGCTGGCTCCATCTCGGCAGCCAACTTCCCGGCCCAGTTCCAGAAGGCCACGACCGAAGGCGCTTACACACAATTCGGAATTGACGCCAACAGTCTTGTGATGCTGAACAGCGGCAAGGTTGTCGATGTAGCTGGCAATGGTGACTTTGCGCTTGGCCGTTGGACCGACGGGGGTTCGACTGTAGGATCAATTAGCTCCAACCAAGGCACCTCCTACGTCATTGGCAAACCGCTGAAGATTCAACAAGTGCTTGGGCCAGGAAAGACGCTAAGCTGCACGCTGCTCGCTGCGACAAGTCCGACAGCGGTCTCTGGCAACTTCGCCCCAGGCAAGTTGAACTCGGCCACGGCGGTGATTGACTTGAACGGCCCGACGCTTCAGTCGCTCAACATCGACGTCGCAATCGGCTCGGATGCGCATGCTACCGCCGCAGTCACAGGCTCGATTCTCAACGGTGTCTTCATCGCTCAAGGCGTCCTGCAGCAGGTGCAGACCATGGGTACGAGCCAAACCGCTCCGCTTTTGGCAGTCGGCTACGCGATTCCCTCACCCAGCAGCGGGGACGTGACGGGCGTTGTTGTGTTGAAATGTCAGTAAGAAGAGCATCAAAGCAAGAAAGGCCGGAACTCCCGGCCTTTCTTGCTTTGATAGGTTGCTTCCTTGGTCAACCGCCACCGTTTCCGCTTTGATATTCCTTACGACCTAGCCACTGAACCGTGCCTGTAGGACACGTTTTTCCGAAGAAGCCCCCGTCAGCTTCTTGGCCAGTTCCGCCGGGCCAAGTAATGCACAGGCCCCAGCCGCGATACTGCCCACTGATTGACCAGCCGTCCCACATGGCGACAACTACCCCTTGCGACACCCCGCCAGCCGCGCGCCAAATGCCGTTCTGGCAGGACATGGTCTTACCGTTCGGGTCGCTTCGGATCGCACCTTGTGGATCTCCGCATGCCTGACCCTCCGAGACTTGCTGCCAGGGGCCCGTGGACGGCACCAAGGCACCAGCAGCATACAGGTAACCGTTCGCAACGACTGACCCTGCGCTATTGATGTTACCGTTCGACGTCACCTGACTACCAACTACCGACGCGGTCGCCACAACGCTACCGTTTGACTGAATGTAGTTGCCATACACAGCGCTCCCCGTCACGTTTCCGCCTGCGGCCATGCTGCCAGATGCCGACACATTACCCGCAGCAGATACCGACCCATTGGACTGGAAATTCCCCACCCGATTCATGCCCTGATTATTGGCATCCATCGGGCCAGTCAGGTTAAGCGAGCCATCCCGCTTATAGAACTGATTCATCGACTGCGCCAGCAGCGAGGTATTACCCACACGCATCATCAGCACGCCGGCAGGTGTACCTGGCAACGGATTCGCTGCCGACCAGTTCGCGGCCATGCCGGTGATGAGGGCCGGATTCTCGGCATACGAGGCCCCGCCGTCCGCGCCCGCCCTTTGCACGGCCGCCGCCATCAGATCAGACCGGATGTTCCCTGAAGCGTCACGGTATCCGGTCGTCGAGTACATCTGGCCTGGGATCGTGCAGTTGGTCAGACCGGTCGCACAGTTTGTCGGTACCAGGTCGATCTTGAACGAGATCCCCAGCGGGCTCACATCGCTGAAACCGATCGGCAACAGCTTGAGGTTCACCAAGTCCTGAATGGTCGGATGAAGGGGATTCTGCACCGTTGCCGTCACACTGCCGGCCTTAATTTGGGTTGGCGTCGTCAGGCTTGTTGCCAACACCGTTAGGTTGTCAAAAACATAGGTGTTTGCGGCCTGGGCCACATTCTCCATGTACTGGCCGGTTCCCATCGCCAGCGCATCGTCGATGGCACTGTTCGTGGTGTAGATCATCGTGGCCAGCCCCACCGCTGAAATCGTCAGCTGAAAGGCGGCGTCCGTCATCAGCATTTTTTCTTTCTCCTTATGGCGAAGCCCGGCCAAGTGGCCGGGTGCTTGTACCTCAGTACTTTGCCCCGAACTGTGGGGGCACTACCGCTCGAAAGCTCGGAAATTTGCTATCGCTTTCGACGGCAATAGGCTTAGGCCACGACGATGTTGATCGTGTTGTTGCCGCCCGAGCAGGAAATCTGCGACGGATCCACCGAGCCGCCAACTGCCTTGATGACCGTGCCATTCACTACAATCTTGCCGGCGCTGCCCTGGTAGGCCGCAACGAGGGAGCTGCAAGCCGCGTCAGGCTGCTGCGACAGCGTCCACTGGATGGCATCGTTCGCGCTCAGCAGCTGCGCCGGCGCCACGGCCAGTTGCGCGCCACCCGGTTGGACAATCACGTTGCTGCCAGCCACGGTCATCGTCGTCAGATCCTTGAAGATGCCGTTGTTGATCAGACCGGTCATGGATACTTTGCTGTACTGGCCGCGGTAGGTGGCCTTGGTCTTGCCAACGACCGAATTCAGTTCCGAGGTCAGTTGCTGCACTTCGGTGTCTGTCAGCGTTCGCGCAAATGCCACCAGCACGGCGATCAGCACGATGCCGGCGACGAGCAGGTAGATGCCGTACTCCTCGATGATGCCCGCGCCACGCTGCCGGCCCAGGCGGCTCTTCGAATTGATCGGCCGATCCTTGAGAGGCATCAGTGCCGGTGCTTGGGTGATGGTTTCGGACACGTCCTGTTCGTTGAATTGCTGGCTCATGGTTTGAATCTCCTGGGAAAGTGAAATCAGGGTTGGGTGGTGACAGTCGACGGCGTAACGTGTTGCTTGGACATGCCAACGATCTGGGAACGGCCCTTCATCTCCATAGCGATGAAGAAGGGAGTGAACGACAAGCCGGTAATGAGGAACGCCATCGCAACCGACATGCGACGGTTGAAAGCGGCAGCCTTCTTCAGCATCAAGGCAGGGGTGTCCTTGAGCATGTCTGCGGCCACCTTGCTCAGCATCTTCGAGAGGTCTTCCTCATACTCGGCGATATCCTGGATGTTGAAACTGGTGTCCTTGTCGAATAGGCCCGTGTCGAACACCTTGCCGCCCTCGTTCGGGATGTATTCCAGGTTCAGCTCGATGCGCTCGATGTGGTACGCCAGGTAGGGATATGCGTTGTCCCGCATCAGCGACAGGCCGGCCGACAGGCTCTTGCGATCGCCGCCCACGCGCTTTGTCACCGCAGACAGGCCCGCGAAGAACTGCGCACCCTGGAAGCGGCGGAAGAAATCGAATGGCAGCAGGTTGCGATCCATCCAGCCACGGTGCTTGCCGATGTACCGGGTCAGCGCCCGTGCCGTCCACACCACAATGCCGATCTCGGCGGCCAGCAACAGCCAGCCCCAGTGACGCAGAAATGTGGTGCCCATGTGGAACGCGGAGCCAAGCGGACCGTACTGGCTTGGGTCCAGCAGCGCCTGGAAGGATTTCTCCATCTTCGGACCCGCGTAGAACGCCATCGTCCCCAGATAGACGTGCAGGATCAGGAAGGTGAAGACGACGCCGGTCAGGATGGCCACCATGCCGGTGCGCGCCTCCTTCAGCGCAAGCAGGTTCGCGCCCAACGTTTCCAGACCTTCCCGAATGTCGCCGCCTTGCTCTGCCACTGCGAGGATGGGAATATCCTCATCAGGCACCGTCCCCTGAAAAATCTCCGTGACGGTGGACTGCTGCTTCTCGCCGTCCAGACCCTCGAAGCGCGCGAGCCAGTGCGCCGACAGCTTGCCCAGCGGCTCCCCGTCCCGGCGGGCGGCATCCTTGGCAAAGAAATTCGAGATCGGCTCGCCGGGCATGGCGGCGATACGCTTGGCCAGCGCGCTGTAGTAGGTCCCGCGCTCAGCGCGGAACCGGAACTTGGCCCAAAACAAGCGATCGGCGAAAACGCGGTCCCCTGTCCGAAGGCTGGGAGCGACAACCTTGCCCAGCACGAACTGGCCAAGGCGCTGCATGAACTTGAGCACTCAATTTCTCCGTTGCAATTCACGCTGGCGCTTCGCCTCGTAGGCGTCCAGCGACGTGATGCGCTCGACTTCGCGCGGATCCACGATGCCGGCGAAGACCTTGTACATGGCCACTTCGAACACCGTCTTGCCCGTGCTGTCGGGGATATCGAAGCCCATCGTTCTCTTGGTGCGCTGGTATGCCGCCAGCTCGATGTTCATGGCGTCGCGGATGTAGACGAGATCCTGCTCGTCCGGCTCGAACATTTCGGCCACCACCGTGCGGCCGCGGGCACCGTTGAGGTCTGGCAGGTTCGGCCGAGCACAGAGTTCGCACCCGTCAGGATTGCGCAGACGAATGCCTTCCACGTCGAACTTGAAGAGTCGTTCGATCTGCTGCAGCTTGGCCGCGCCGAGTACGTTTTTCATTTCCGCGCCGTGCAGGCCGCAAGAGCAGGTTTTGGGAAGCAGTGCCTGGTAGACGTACAGATTGATAAAGCCGGGCGTGGCAAGGACGCTGCGCGGAATGCGAAGCTCGCCATCAGACAGCCGGTCAGGTGCCGTCAGGGCGCTTGGGGCGTGAACCGTCGTCAGTGCGCGCAGGCCCGCGCCAGCGACATCCCGGAAAAGGCCAGCGGATTCGTGGTCCCGCACCTCGCCCACCATCACAAAATGGGGGTTCATCCGCTTGATCTGCCGCTTCATCGCGATGAACGGATCTTCATCTCGATCGCCGGCATCCAGCGTGCGGGAGACCGAGAAGTGGTGCGTGCCCGGCGCGATCAGCTCAACGGGGTCTTCCACGGTCATCTTGTTCATCCACGCTGGTAGCCGCTGCATCACCGCCTGTGCGGAGGTCGTCTTGCCGGAGCCGACCACACCCACGAACACGGTGCCGCCGCCGAGATTCAACGTGCAACGATCCAGCAATGCCGATTGCTGCGGGAAGTAGCCCAAATCCTCCACAAAATCGAGGATCTTGGTCTGCGCTTCTTCGCGGTGAACCCGCATCACGGTCAGATGACCGTTGACACTCTGCGCGGAAGCCCAGCGGCAAACCACGCTCTGCCCGTCTACGCGAGTGCGGATGCTGGTCTGCTGCGGCAACGCCCGCGAAAATGCGTTGTGCGAGCCGCCCTTCCCCTTCTGGAAGATGTGCGACAGCGTATCCAGCAGCACCCCGGTCTCCATGCGGAACTCCGGCGGGTCCACCAGATAGCCATCGATGGCGAAGCGGATCTGCGAATGGGTGCCCTGGTCGACAATCTCCCAATGAATGTCGGACGCCGTTTCCCGCAGGGAAAATCGCAGAATCGCTTCAAAGTTGTGCCATAGCGCGCTGGCGGGCCGGCGACCTGCCGCCGGCGCACCGTCGACGAGTCCCATCGGATCCACACCGCCACGCGATAGCGTCACCATTACCTGCGGTGCTGCCACATGCAACATCGGGCTAGCCGCGTCATACCGCAAGCGCAGCTGACGCAGGATCTCCTCGGTGACATCGGAGTTGACCATTTCGCGGGTCAGGATCACGGCGAAGGTCCCACGACTGGCGGCGCCGCTACCTTCCGACACCAGCACCGGGCAGATCGAATGACGCAGCGACTGCGACAGGCTCAGTTCCTCATAGAGCGTATTGAGAAACACAGGCAGATCATCGGCTGTCCCGATCTCGGCCGCCGCTGCTGGAGGTGGCGCGAGTGTGGGTTGGACTGGCGCCGCTGGCAAAAATGAAGCGCCGTTGCCAGTCAGCACGGTGACCCCATTTATGCCTCCCATGCCGGATTTCGCCCGCTCCGGTTTCGAGAAGAGTCCCATTTCGGCCCTCAGCGCTGGGCGACCGGAGGCATGCCAGCCGGCTGACTCGGCGCGATCGGCGGCATGATCGGCAGCGCCGGCACCTGTGACGGCTGGGGCATCACCGGAGGGGTCAGGACCGACGACGGCGCCATCCCAGGCAGACCACCCTGCGGCAGCGGCGCGGTGGGCCGCGCAGCGTTGATTCCTTCACTGGCCGGCCGCTGCTCGAACAGGTTCACCGCATCGTCCTGCTCGTAGGGCGCGAAGAGCTTGGACTTGCCCTTCGTGAGCGTGGTACCGCTCTCGGTAATGGCGCTGACCGTGTAGCCGCGCCATTTCGCCCCCACCTTGGCCGAATAGGTCTCGCCGCCCCATTGCACATAGCTGCGCAGCGACATCGCCCCGCCTGCTGAGCGGCCGTCGACACCATATAGCGCGATGGTGCGGGGCTTCGAGCGTTCCGCGTCAGCCTTCATCTGTGCGGGGGTCGGCGCAGCGGAGACCGCCGCAGGCGGCGCACCCTTGTTCAGATCCTGCTCCATCTTCTGGAGCGCAACCCGTCCATCTGCGTCGATCAGCTTCTGGGTGATCGTCTTGTTGTCGTCGTCGGCATAAGCACCGCCAACGATGGCGAGGCCCAGGATCGCGGCCAGTGTGCGGCCAGAATTTCGTGCGTAGCGCATGAGATGTCCTTTAATCGCGGGCGTAGGCATCGCCCTTGACCGTCAACATGAATTTGGATTGCTTGAGATCGGGCGCGGCGTCCAGATTGACGGTCAGCTCGATGTAAGTGACCGTCACGGGCGCGGGGAACGCTTTGAATTCGGACGCGTTGCGCAAGGGGCCGGAAATTTCCCAGCCGGCCAGCTTCACCGGATGCTCGATGGCGGCCGGCCCCTGGGGGGGCACAAAGCCAAAGAAGCCGAACTCGCCCAGCTCTGCTTTGCCAGCCACGGGCCTCAGAATCTGCAACTGCGAGCCGAAGTCCGCGCGCAATGACATAGATGCCGGCAGGTGGCCCAGCGCATCACCCAGGCGCCGAGCATCGCCCATCCGGACCCGAGCGGATACGTCCACAGCGGCGTCACCCTTCTGGAAGCGCGGATTGGTGGCCCAGTCCGGGATCGCCTTCAGGAACGTCCGATTCGTCGCGCCCCGCGTCGCGTCCTTAATGACGTAGGTCGCGGTACAGTCCGACTCGGGACTCACGATCTGCTCGCATTTGATCGTCGAGAGCGTCCAGCCGCCCACGGACAGCGGCGCCACGGTGGAGAACCAATGCGTGAACGCCGGCAGCGCACTGGATGCGGGTGCGATCGGGGCAGCGCTGCGCGCAACAAGATCTTCGGCATACAGTTCTGCCGGCGACTTCTGCGGTGGCGGCGGATGCATGCGGCGCTGATACGCGTCATATTCGGCCTTGCCGTAGTGCCACCCGGCAAAGCCGACGGCTGCCAGGGCGGTGACGATCAGCAGTTGCTTGCGCTGGGTGGTCGCCCGCGGCTTCTTGAGCACCGACGCCGGGCCAGCCACCTCGACCAGCTTGGCCAGGTCAAACTCGACGTGGGAGATGCGGCGGTCTTGCGGAAGTAGCGCAAGCAGCTCGGGCGAGTTCCCGACGAGTTTGAATTCGCCTTCGCACTTTTCCGGGAAATCGGCAGCGAGCGCGGACAGCGTCCGTTCCTCGGTCACGATCTGGTCGAAGCCAACGCGCGGCCTGCCCTTCACAATGCCGCACACGAAGTAAATCGGCGCGGCGCCAGCGTGATCGAACCGGAAGACGAACAACGCGTTGGGGACCAGCTCCGGGACACGCGACAGCGCCGCCGCCGCCGAGTACAGCTTGTCCTTGATCTTCGCCTGCGCGTCAGCTTCGTTGAGATAGCCCATATGCAGCGCCTGGTCCTCGTGCCAGATGCGCGCTGCCCGAACTTCCTTCGCGATGTTTGCCGCCAATGTCGTCGGCGTGCCGCTCCCGGTCAGGGTGCGCCACTGCATACCGAAGACCAGCTTCTTGCCGTGGATATCCAGGATCATTGCGCGGCCCCACCCAGAGCCCGGCCGCCGGCGCCGCCGAACCGGTACCGCTTGCGCAAGAAGGCACGGAACTCGGCCCCATCGCGTACAGGCCCAGCGTCATTGCCCAGGGACAATTCGCCGGTCGACGGCAAACTCAGACGGTTGCGCAGAGCATGCTGCCAATTGGTGCGGAACTCGTTACGGAATCCCAGCTGGCGGGGTGCGAAGAGAGCGCACAGGACTGCCGAACAGAACAAGGTCAGCCTCAGGAACAGCGCAAGGAGTTCGGCCAGCCGTTCTGGAGCCAGCTGCGCAGCCAGCAAGATCGACTTGATGGCGGCGCCCGTTCCCGTGCTGTCCAGCAGCAGGCCGCCGACTGCGGTCCAGAACATGATTAGCGGTACATAGCGAGCCAGCCACCGGCAGAAGTTCACCGCCATCACACCCGTGTTGCAAAGCTGACGCAGATACGTCGACACCGAGAACGCGGCGCGATAACGCATGGCAGCGTATTCATTCTCCAGGACTGCGCCGAGGTCGATTCCGTCAACGCGCACATACAGAAAGCCGGAGTTTTCCGAGTCAATGCGGTGCTGAAGATGCAATCCGTAGGCGGACAGCGTCGCTTGATACACCAAGGTCAACACAAAGATGGACAGCGCCGCGCCAATCATGTCTGATGGCCGTTGCATCGCGATCATTGCAATGCCAGGCAGCCACATCAGCACCGCGATCCAGAAGTGCTCGCGGTACAGCCGGGCAATATCGGCCCAAAGCGTTCGAATGCGTGCCATGTCAGTTGCCTTGTTGAACAGTCGGTTCACCCTGGTCCTGCACCATCACGGTGGCCAGCACGAGGGTGAACGTCCGGGTCTTCGACGCCGTCATGGACCCGCCCAGGATCATCGGCAGGGACTCTCCCAGCGTGCGGCGCGTCAACTGCGTGTCATCCTGCTCGAACGCGGTCATGACGACGGTCTGGCCGTTGCGCACAATCAGGTCCTGCTTCGGGATGCCCTTCGCCACAAGGTTGATGTTCTGGATCGACTGCTGGTTGGCGCCCGTGCCCGAAGTGAACTTTTCCAGCGGGCCATCTTGCTTCGACTGATCGAAGGCGATCTGCAGGTTCACATCGTCACGCGTGGTCGCATCCGCATACACCTGCAGCTTGAAACCGACCGTGGCCGTCGACGTGCTGATACCCGGAATGCCGCCCGTGCCACCTGCAGTCGTCGTCGCCGGCGTGGTGCTGGAGACGTAGGAGAACGTGCGGCGGTTGTTGTACTGGAATGCGTGGCGGTTACGCATCGAGATGGGGATCGTCACCGACGACGTCACGGTGCCGTACTGCTTGAGCGCACTCATGATGGCATTGGTGCCCGAGAACTGGCCCGAGTTCATCGTCAGACCAAAGCTACCGGCCGTGCTCGAAACCAGCGTCGACGGGGACAGCGCCGACAGCGTGAAGCCCGGCACATTCTCCAACGCCTTCGTCAGCACGGCGTTCCAGTCAACGCCCGCCTCGCCGTTGTCGGCAACGGACAGGTCGATCATCTGGAACTTCAGCGTGACCATCCGCGAGTAGATGGCGATCTGGCGACGAATGATGTCGTCGGCCGCTTCCACCGCTTCGCGCGTGTCACGCATCGTGAGCAGGCCGGTACCGCGGTTGAGGTCGAGATCCCCCACCATCGTGCGCACGGGATTCAGGCTCTTGCGGACCTCTTCCAGGTCGTCGAGTTCTTTCAGCTCGGCCTTGGCCGCCGCATCAATCTGCGACGAGTTGGAGCTACCGCTGTTGCCGGTGCCGCCGGACCCCTGCGACGTCTGCTTGAACTCGGTCGTGAACGAGTTGGTACCCGGCTGAATCGGCAGTTGCCAGGTCTTCGTGACCAGTCGGTAGAACCGGATGACGCCCTTCGACGGGAGGAATTCCCAGTTAATGCCCAGGCGTGTTGCCACCAGGTCCAGCATGGTCGCCAGTGGCATCTTCTCGCTGTTCTTGAACTCGACGTTCAAGGCGTTTTCCACTAGCGGCGTGGTCTGGATGCTTGCCGTGCCGCCAGAGGACGTCAGGGGGGCGGGCAACGGACCGCCAAGCGACGGCACGGGGCCGAGGGTGCCCGCCTGCGTCGGTGCGCCATTGAGCGGCGTTGCCTTCAACGCCTGCTGAGCCTGCGGACCAAGTGAACGAGGCATCAGAACGTTCGAAGGCAGGTACACATCCGAGTCGATCTTGACCGGAATCCCCGTAGCCATCGTGATGCGCTGGCCCACCACGGCAAGCGGCATCGTTTTCTCGGGGAACATCACCCACGTATCCACATTGTTGCGCAGTGCGAGCGGCAGCGTTACGTTGCGGGCCACCGCCACGCGCTTGCCCACGAGGAACGGACGACCAACGTCCTGCTCGGCTTCCACGGCCGCACGATCGCGGCGAATGCGGGCGTAGAGTTCCTCGGTGGTTTGCGCAGCTTGCGCACGTGTGTCGTCGGTCGTCTGTCGAACATCCTTCACCAGCGTCGGTGAAACGCACCCGGCCAGCATCGATGTAACGAGCGCGGCGCCAGTGGCGGGACGGAGAATGCGGGTCAGCTTCATGGATCGTCGCCTCACTTGGACGGGTCGCACTTCGTGGTCAGCTTCACCACGCGCACATAGTTGTTGGAATAGAAGCAAGGCTTCAGGCTGTAGTCGGTCATCTCCGTGGACGAGAGGACGCGGCGAACAGCGGCTTTGAAGTCAGCGGTGAACGAATCGTTGCCGCCGATCTCCACGTCCTGGTCGAGCTCCCACGGTGCGGCCGTCCAGCCCGTCTCACGGGCCCACTTTTCCACCAGCAGCCGATAGTTGCCGTCGGCGGTCGAAACAGTCCAGTCGCGCGGACCGGCCACTGCCGGCATCGCGGCACCACCGGCGGCCACTCCCGCCACCACCGTCGCCGGGATTGATTGGGCGACTGCCGTCGGCGTATCGTTTGCCTTGGCAATGAGTGTGGGAGCTTCACTTGCCTTCGGCTGCGCGTTGCCGCGACTGTCCGACAGCAGTTGCCAGCCGCCACCGGCCAACGGCTTGGTCGGCTCAAAGTTGCCCGATGCCGACGCCCCAAAAGGCGAATTACCGGGTACAGCTGCGTGAGCGCAGATGGCGATAGCGGCGGCGCCGCTCAGCAGAACCCCGCACATCCGGGACATCGATCGAGGCTGATACATGGCTGATTTCCGTTTTGAATTCGATTGGGTCATTTGCTGGTGGACTGGAGCTTCTGGTAGACGCGGTTGGCGTACCGAAGCCGCTTGTCCGGAGCGCCGGCGTTGTAGCAGCCGACCGCCGTCCAGGTTTCCCCGTACCGGCTCAGACAATCCGCGAGGATCCACGTCCCCACGTAGGCGTTCGTACAGGGATCGAACAGGCTCTGCCGCGTGATACCGAACTTGGCCAGACGCGGCAGATGCGCCGAGTTGATCTGCATCAGGCCGATGTCCTCGCTGCCGTTCGTGTTCGTGTTGGTCACCCACGATCGCATGCCGGATTCGACCTGCGCGATACCGCGTGCTAGCGTCGGGCTTACGCGGTGGAATGCTGCGGCTTCGTCCAGGCAGTCGGCATGCGCGCCGCCGGCGACCGTCAGGCCGGTAACGACACAAAGCAGGAGGCATAGGCGCTTCACGCTCATTGGACGGCGGCCCGCTCGTAAAACCGGACTTCAGGAAGGCGGTCAACCCGAACGACGTTCCCGTCCGCGATCACGGTGAGGTGATCGGACACGCCGTTGAACTTGAAGTAGCGGTCCCTTTGCTCGCCGCCGCCTTGGCGGTTGTCCCCAAATACGGAGATGCTGGCCAGGGACTTGGCAAAGCTCAGGTACGTGGCGCCGTCCTTTTCGAACACGCGCTCCAGGCCCGCCTCGTTCTCGCGGGGAAACAGGAAGTTGATGCCGGGCACCCGCGCGACTTCGACGCGCTTCAAGCCGCTACTCGCCGTAAAGCTGTCGACCGTCGGGAAGGACAACACCTTCTCGCTGTCATCCCAGCGAGTGCGGAGCTTGTCGCCTGCGCCATCGCGCACTTCCAGGTCCTTCGGCTCAGCTTCGAAGCGGACTTCGATCCGCCCGTTTTTGGCGTCGCGGATTGCCAAGGCGTTGAACGCCGAAGCCAATGTGTGACCTTCCGGCAGTGTCGTGCCGGTGGCCGGCGCACTCGCGGCTGAAACCGGCGTAGCGATTGCCGGTGCTGTTCCAGTCGTTGCTGAGGCTCGGAGCATTCCACTCGTCGCGGCCTCGACGGCGAACGCCTTGGGTGGCGTCGCACGCAGCGCTACGTTCCGGCGGCCGAAATCCACTTCCGCGTACAGGTTGCGCTGTTCAAGTACCTGCGCGAGCGCCTGCAGCCAGTTCTCCCCCGCACGTGCATCCAGCGAGACGTCATCCGTCAGCGGAATGTCCTTCTGCGCCGTGCCGCTCCACCCGTTCGGGGCGATGGACTTGACCATCTGCGCCAGCGGTAGTGACGACCGGCCTGCGCGCACCAGCGCGATATCCGTGTAGCTGCCTATCAGGGCCAGACGGCCGGAAATGGCGGCCAGGCTACGCGGCATATCGCCGCCCGGGTTGGCCGGCTCGGAAGTGAAGCCATTGGCGCGCTTCCAACGTGCGATCACCGGCTGGCCATTCACGGAGTAGCGGACCATCTCCGGCACACCGTCGATCACCCAATAGGGGCCGTTCTGGATAGCACCATCCGCCTGCACCGATTGGCCGAAGCGCGGCTGGATGTACGTGGAAAGTCCGTCGTTGAACACCATCGCCGGTCGGTCGGCCGCACGCGCGACAACCTGATAATCGAAGTCTAGCGGGTCGGTGTCGGCCGCGATTGCCGGCGCAGCAATCAGCGCCAATACAGAAATGAAGAGCGGCCCGATCATTGGAAACTCGCAACGTGTTTCATGAAACGTGAGAAATATGGCCCGCCGCGTTCCGGATTCGCACTGTGGTACCAGGCCACGGCCTTCATCGGCGAGCCGCTGCGCTGCAGGTTCTCGGCGAGAATGTCCTCGGCCACGCGAATGTTGGTCGCGGGCGCGAGCGCCTCCCACGGCGAGGCGAAGCGCTTGCCGTGGTAGCACCAGTTCACCTGCATGAGGCCCACATCGAAGTCGCAACGGTCGCTCGCCAACAAGCGATTGATGGCCGAGTAGGCTTCTTCCCGTGACGAGAAGAACATGCCCCGCCCCGCTACATTGAGCGTCCACGGCCAAGGGCGACCGCGATACGACGACTCGTTCATGGCGATGCCGGCGGTAATCTTGGGATCCACGCGGCTACCCATCTGGGCAAACGGCTCTGTTTTGGGTGCGCACGCCCAGCCGCCGCGACGTTCTGCAAGCGCTTCTTGAGCGGCGTCATCAAGATGTGCCGGGCGCAACCACCCTTCTCGTACGAACAGACGAGCAAGCGGCAACGTCTTGCCCGCCAGCGTCACAGTCGGGCCCTGGTCGGCACCCGGCTCGATCTGTGCGCCGAGCAGCCGAGCCGACCAGCCCAGGAACGCGTCCAACCCACAGTACAAAACGGGCTTGCCTTCGAGGGTATGCACACGTGCCTGACCGTCGGCATTCACGACAATGGCGTTGGGGCTGATGACGGCCTCGATCGTTGCCGCATGGGCAGCAACGGACGCGGAAGCGAAGAGCAGGAACGCCGCGAGCCGCTTAATCACGGTACGGCTCCAGCGCGATGTCATGTTTGACCTGCACCATCATCTTCTGGCCGGGTTCGGTCGTGATGGTCGGTCGGATGTTCTGATTTCGGTTCAGAATCGTTTGCGCCGTCTGCGTTGCGACCTGCCCTGCCGCGTTGCCGTATGCAACCAGTCCGGCCGGGCCGACTGTGGTCGTCGTCGGGTTGTCGTTGAAGCGCAACGACAACGCGCCGATGATGAGCGCGCCACCGAAGATCTTGAGGAAGTGGTTGTTGACGTCGCCCGTATTGCCGGCGGTGCCATCCGGGTCTGCGCCCTGCATGCCCATCAGCGGCACCGTCTTGCCGTTGGGCAGTTGCATGCGCACGAACGCTGTAAGAATGCGTTCCTGGCCTACCGCGATATCGGCGCTGTACATGCCCACAAGCGTGGTTCCGGCCGGGATGATCTTGCAATCGCCCTTGACCGTGTCGTACACGTCCTGCGAGACACTCGCTCGAAACTCGCCCGGCTTGTCCGAATTAAGTCCGCCCGCAAACGTAGCCGGGATGACGAATCCACGGCTCAGTGTGCAGCGCGGCAGCTTGCCATCGAAGCTCGTCCGCTGCGTCGTCATGGCGCCCGCGTCCCGAAGGAATTGCCTATCCGCCGAGATTGCCGGCGCGGCCGAGTCCTGGCCTTGCGATGCTGCAGCTGCCGCCGCGCTGGCGCGCGCCGCCGCCTGCTGCTGGAGCACACGCATCTGCGCGGGATCCGTCACGTCCGGAACAGTGCCGCCCTTGCCCTCCAGTTGCGACTTCCTTACCCCGCTCTTATAGATCGGCGCGGTGAAGATGGAATCCTTCTCGTTTTGCTTCGCATCGGGAGCCGGCGCTGTTTTGCCGCCGCTTGTGAGGTCGCTCGCCGTCAACAGCGGAGTTTTGCCTGTATCCGGGGGCGCAGCTTGCTTACGCTGGCGCTCCGCTTCCTGCCGTGCCTTTTCCGCCTGGTCGCGAATTGTTTGCTCGAGGTTCTGCGCACCTTCTGACGACCCTGTGCGCGCGCGGATTTGCTCAGCACGCTCCTTTTCTGCCTTCTCGTCGTGCTGCGCTTCGCTAATCGACTGGAAGTAGTAGCCCAAGGCGCCGACGAGGACGGCCGCGATGCTGCCTAGAGCTACGACGATGTTACGCGGCAGCTTGCCCTTGACCGTGCGCTGCTGCGCGTCGGTCACGTCGGTCACGTCGGTCACGTTGCGATCCGTCTTTGCGCTCCTCATCAGAAGAGTCCCAAGATGCGCCCGCGGCCGCGCTCGATGCGCACTTCATCCTTGCCGGAGCGAAGCACAATCGTGTCCGCCAGCCGTTGGACAACGAGATAGCCGCCGCGTCGGATGGCATTGACGACAACGAAGTCGCTGCCGTCCTTGATCAGCGCCACGGGCCAGTTCTGCGACGCGCCCGCCGGCATACGCAGCCACAAGGACTTTCCGTCATCGAATGCTGTCTCCGGCTTGAAGCCAGCACTGCCAGAAATGGAGTACTCGAAGTTCAGCTTCTCGGGGGAGACGCCCACCACTTCCGTGTTACGGAATTCGCCCTCCGTGACGCGCTGATCGTCAACAGCATCCACTTTCGCTTCGTTGCGAGCCCTGACCTTCGACGCAATCGAGACCGGGATGCGGAACCGAACCTTCTGATAGAAGATGCCGCCAAGCGGGGAAGACACCAACGTGAACTCGTAGCTGCGCTTGGTCGTGTTCACCGAGAGCGTGTTCACGAGGCCGGGAGCCTGCGGCTTCACGTACAGGTGATTGGCGCCGTCGGTCTCATAATCCCATCGAACGCTCTCGCCCCACGCGGGCTCCCCAACGATCTGTTCATCGTCGGGGAATTCGATGGTCGTCATCTTCAGCGGCGCACTGAGCACACGGAAGATCTGGTCGCGGCTATAAGTGAATACAACCAACCGCGAATCTCCCGGCAGCGCCACGGGATCCACGCCACCATTGAACGGATTGGCGGGATTCATGGCGTCGCTGATGTCGCCGACGCCTAGGTTTGCGAGGCCGGCCCCGAGGCGCAGTGCCGTCTTCTCCGCGGCCTGGCTATCAGGGGCAGAAAGGATCAGGGCCAGCGCGGCAGCGATGGCGAGCGGGAAAATCCGGGAGGGCTTGCTGGCTTCCATGTGCACTGGGCGCGGCGTTAAGCCTGCGACTTTTGGATGCTGAAGAAAACGGGATAAATGCCGAACGGGTTCGTCCCGAGAATGGCGTCACTGGTCGGCGGCTTGACCTGATACCGGAACGTGACTGCGTAGCGCTGCCTGCGCGGCTTGTATCCGTCCTCACTGGTGGACGTAACAAACTCCACGGCCACAGTGTTGTCTGGCAGGATGGCGATATTGAGGATCTTGGGCTCGCGTACCAAGGTGGGGGACGAGATGACCTGGCGGACCGGCTGATCTTCGTCGACCCATTCCTGGAACTGCGTTCGGCCAGAACCCACCATCTGCTCGCGCACCGAGCGCAGGTTCTGTGCAATGCGCGAGCGTTCGACGTCGGTACTCAGAATTGGCTCAATCGTGAACCAGCGCGTGACCAGATCCTTGAAGGCCCACTTGAGGGCCATATCGTCGGGCCGATAATCCACCAGTTCGCGTACGTACGGCTTGCCCGTGGCATCCGCCGAGACACCAACTGCCTTGACGACGGAGGGCGGCGATTCGCGCGTCATGATGGCCGCCAGCGCAATGAATCCGATCCCGAGCGTCGCGATCTTCCAATGGTTGCGCTCCACGGCCAGGCGTGTCGTGCGATCGAAGATCACCTGCTCGGGCCGCTCATTGGCGTACATCCCTGGGGCGACGCTCAGGGGATTGGCCTTTTCGGATTTCTTGGGAAAAAAACGCATGCGGCTTTCCTGTTGGATGCCGCCAATTGAAACAGCTAACCGACTGTCAAAGAGGGGGGAAAGCTATGCGATTTTGCGCAGCTTTCCGCGTTTGGTCTCATTCCGTACCACGTCGGCAGATCAGGCACTGGGGAACTCTCGTCGCATGGAGATGCAAATTGGATAGCATGAATGGCAGGCACTTTCCACGCTTGAGCAATGCTCAAGGGCCGGTTTAACGGCGTCCCAACCCGATAAGCTCATATTTTTTTATGAGCTTATCGGGGAAATAGGTTGAGCATGCTCACGCTTTCGACGAGCAACACGGCCTCTGCAACGATCCTGAGACACAGCAGTTCCCCAGAAAGCTCCGCAAAATCGTATAGCTTTCTGCCCGCCACGATGGTCCGTGTCCGCCAACAATAGCGGGCATGGATTCCTCCGCTAATCACCCTCTTCTGCAATTGAGCCAACTCGAAGAAAGTGCCGTAGGCATGTTCTTCGAGTCGCTCGCGCCCATCCGCGAGGTCACGGACGCCACGGATGTGGCCGAAGTCATGATCAATCACTACGACAACATTTGGGTCGAGCGGCGCGGGGTCATGACACGTCTTGAAGCCTCGATTGAACCCGCAAAGCTGGAAGGCGCGATTCGCGCACTGGCCTCCTCCGTGCAGAAGTCTGCCGTGCGCGGGACGTCCCAAGGGATCATCAACGCAGGCCACAAGGGTCTGCGTATCGCCGCCGTCATGCAGCCCACCGCAATCGGTGGCCATGCGCTCAGTATCCGCCGGCACCAGGAACGGAACCTTTCTCTGCGTGACTATGTGAAGGCAGGTGCGTTTTCTGCCAAGCACGCGCGCAGCGCCGAAGACGACCGTGCCATCTTCACAGGGCCTGTCGAAGACGAATCGCTGATGGAGGCACTGGAGCAGCTCGTCCGCCAGCGCAAGAACATTCTGGTTGCGGGCGGGACGTCTTCAGGTAAGACGACTCTTCTGAATGCACTGGTCGAAGTGATTCCACACGACGAGCGCGTGCTGACTATCGAGGACACGATGGAACTTAAGCCTCGTGTACCCAATCTCGTGCGACTGCTTTCCAATGCCGACAAGGGTGTCACCACGCAGCAACTGGTGGCGCTGTCCTTGCGCTTCCGGCCCGATCGCATTCTCGTCGGCGAGGTTCGTGGGGGCGAAGCCTACGACATGGTCCAGGCCTTTAATACGGGGCACGACGGCGGCATGGGCTCGTTGCACGCCCCGGACGCCCGTGGCGGTCTCACACGCCTCGAAAGCATGGCCCTCCTGGGCATTCCACCCGGCTCCGGCTGGAAGGTGGAGGACATGCGCAAACTCGTCGCCGACTGTATCCACTACGTCGTCCACATGAAGCGCACCGGCGAAATGCGCCACATCAGCGAAATCATCGAGGTTCAGGGCGTCCGGAACAACGAATACGTCGTCAAGCGCGTTTTCTAACAACAGGAGCTTTTCTTAATGTCTCTCTCGACTTCCCTTCGCACAGCCCTCGCGCGTAAAAAGGCTTCCAAGGCGATCACCTTGGTTGGCCTCATGGCCGCGGCCAGTTCGGCCGCCGCCGCCGAAATCGCCGCCTTCTCTGCGCTCGGAGACTTCATCTGCGGCATCGCGACCTTCATCAACACCAAGTACCTGTTCGTGGCCGGCTTGATCCTGATTGTCCTGGGCGCGGTCGGTATCGCAAACTCCGAATCGACCATCATGAAGTTTGTCTCCGTCATCTGTATCGGCGTGGGCCTGGCAGCAGCAGCCCCATCGATCATGACGGTACTGGGTGTCGCAAAGGCCTGCACGGGGTTCTAACCATGCGCCAGCACCACGTCAGCATCGGTCTTTCCCGGCCCCGTCAAATTGGCGGTGCGGTACGCGGCCTCGCCATTGCCAATGGCACGATCGTCGCCCTTCTGGTCTACGTCACTTTCCGCAGCGGCTGGAAGATCCCTGTCGCCGTCGTGCTGATGGGCATGGCCTTTCACGCTTTGCTGCGCTGGCTGACGTCGCGGGACCCGTGGTGGAACCAGATTCTCAGCGTCTACAACACCTACGGTGACGTGTATGAGTCGCGCCCCTGGCACGGCAAGCTGCATTCGCTCTTCCGCCGCCCCTACGGCTTCGACAGCGACCTCCCATGCTGAAAATCAATCGCCGCCCGCTGTATGAAGTGGCGCCGTGGCTCACCTCCATCACCCCCGAGTTGATCCTCAACAAGGACGGCTCGCTCCTGGCGACCTTCGAGTTTCAGGGGGTCGATGCCGACAGTCCCAATAGCGCCGATATCGAATCGGCACGAAACCAGTTGGACCAGGCCTGCAAGTCGTTCGACAACCGGATCACCGCATGGTGGAAATTGAGCCACCGGCGTGCGCACGGATATGTGGGCGGCGACTTTTCGGAAGCGGCCGATGCACGTCTGGATGCTTTGAACAAAGCCCACCTCACATCCGGAAAGTACTTTCGGAACAAGCATTCCCTTGCGCTCGCCTACACGCCCGAAACGGGCGTGGCCAAGTTCTTCGACAAGGTTGGCCACCATATGACGGTTGGGGGACGATCGGTCTATGCCTCAATCTTCGAGGCAACGAAGGACACCATCTTCGCGCGCAGCGCGTTTGCGTTCGACATGGAAAAGCTGCAGGCCGATACCCGGCGATTCGAGGCAATGCTCGACGCCTTCGGGGGCGGTGTCCCGCGCCTCAAGCTCAATCGCCTGGTCATGCAGGACAGCTACGCCGCACTTCACCAGGCAGCCAATCCCAGCGTGCCGGCAAGACGGATTCGCTACCCGGTTACGCTACTTGACACCCACCTCACCGAGTCGGAAGTGACCGTCGGCGCGGAGCGACTTCTATTTGAGTCCGCACACGGCAAGCGATACGCAGGCATTGTCTCGGTCAAGGAATGGCTCGGCTTCCAGGAAGCAGCGCTCGACGGCCTGATGCAGATCGACGCCGAACTTGACGTCTGCATCATGTTCCGCTTTCTCGATACTGCCCGTGCATCCGCCTATATCGAGAAGGTTCGCCGCTTCTACAAGATGGCGGCGCTAAATGTCCGCGCGATCCTCAAGCAGTATTTCGGGAAGGAGGAGGCCGAGAACGACGAAGGACGCGAGGAGCTGGCCAAGGAGGCTGGTATCGCCCTCAAGCGACTCACGGCTGACGGCACCCAGCATGGCTTCGCGAATATCTCCATCATTGTCTACGGCGAAACCGAAGCGGCCTGCGAAGACTCGATAAGTGAGGTGATCGGCGCGCTGACCAATGCAGGCTTCGGCGCAATCCGCGAGAACGCCAACCTGATGCCGGCATGGAACAGCACCCTCCCCGGCCGCTGGGACAAGCAGCGGCGCCTGCAGTTTGTGGAGACTCCCGCGGTGTCCGACATTGCGCCAGTTTGCTCGGTGGTTCCCGGCCCGACACGTAACGACTGGCTCTCGGACAAGGCTGGCCACGATGTTGCGCCGCTCACCTGCCTTCCGACTCGCCACAAGACTGCACAGCGTGTCGACTTTCACCAGCCGGGCGGCAATGGACACGTGCTCCTCATCGGGCCAATCGGCGCGGGCAAGTCGGTGTTCCTCAATTTTCTGGTGTCCCAGGCGGGGCGGCACGGAGCGCGCCGGATTCGCTTCGACAAGGACCGATCCACCCGCATCCCGACGCTCCTGAGCGGCGGCACGTTTGTCGACGTGACCGGAAAATTCCAGACTGCGACCCACGTCAACCCGCTGTCACTGCTGAGCGACCCAGAGAATTTCACATACGTCGCGCAATGGGTGTCACTCGCACTCGAAGACGACAATTTCTTGCTCACCCCGCAGCAGTCAACGGACGTCTACGAGGCCGTCAAGATCCTGGCGACCTATAGCCCTGAACGCTGGACGCTGAGCAACCTCTCGACCCAGTTGCACGATTCTTTGCGTGAACGCCTGCAAATCTGGCTCAATGGCGGACAATACGGTCACTTTTTCGACCATGCCGAGGATGCGTTCGCGGTAAGCGACAACCTGTCCATCGAGATGGGCGATCTGTTCGAGAAGTACCCACGTGCGGCAGCCCTCTTTGTCGACTATGCGTTCTATCGCATCAGTCAATCAATGGACGGATTGCGTTACACCATCATCGAGGTGGAGGAAGCCGGCTTCTTCTTCCAGCAGCCCCGCTTCTACAAGCGCCTAGAGACATGGATCACCGCGATCCGGAAGCTCAATGGCGCCATCTGGATGGCCACGCAATCGCTGCGCCAACTCGACCGCATTCCGGACTTCGAGATCCTCAAGGACAACATCGGCAACCTGATCTACCTGCCCAACAGCCAGGCGAACTCCAGCAAGGACCTCTACGGAGGCAAGTTCGGGCTTACCGATGACCAGATCCAGATGATCAACGACGCGATTCCCAACCGCGACTATCTCTGGATCACCCGGTCACAGACTCGGATGCTTCAAAGCATGTTCTCGGACGAAATGGTGGCGATGCTCCGATCCGATGGCGTCGCACAAGCGATCCTCGACCGCCACCACGCATCCGGGGATATCAACTGGCAACAAAACTACGTGCGTGAAATGCTCGCGCGCAATTCCTAAGGAGAAGAAGTCATGAAGAAGTGGTTCATCAAGGCCGCTGCCGCGGCTTCCTTTACGCTGAGTTCGCTTGCGCACGCCGGCGGCCTGCCGGTCATCGATGTGACGAACCTCATCCAGAACACCATGACGGCACAGCAGTCCGTCAAGGACGAGGTCTACCAGAACACCAACATCACGTACCAGTACAAGATGATGGCCAATCATCTCCTGCAGTCGACTGGCCTTGACGCGGCGGCGCTGGAGCAGCAACTGAACACGCTTAACGACCAAATCCGTAGCAACGAGACCTACGCCAATGTGCTCAAGGACCTCTACGGCGGGCTGTCGGGAAACACGGACTATCTGAACCGCGTGCAGAGCATGATCGTCTCTTCTGGAAAGAGTTCCACGCAGTGGTTCGAGGACCAGTCGACGCTGCTGAGCAACGGCGACAAGACCGCAAAGAACATGTTCAATCTCGGGTCCACTGTATTCAAGAACACCGAGGCGACGGCCAAGCGCCGCGAGAAGATTCAGAAACAGATGAAGCTCTCGCCTACCGCGCAGGCCACCGCGCAGTCAACCGGCCAGATGCTTGATGTGCTGGCAGGTCAGAACTCCGACCTGCTTCAGCTCATGAGCGCCAAGGCGCAGTCCGATGCCGACAAGGACCAGAAGACGCTGGCCGTGGACGCCGAATCCGTCGAGCGCGCGCGGTTGCTGCAAGCCGATCGGGACGTGCAGCGCCAGAGAATCCTCAACCTCAAATGATCGACAAAGCCGTCATGCCGCGCGCGTTGAAGGCGCTGTTGAGCGCGCTACTCGTCCTGGCCATGCTCGCCATCCCCCAGGCCTTTGCGGCCGACGAACAGTCGGGTGGCACTGCGCCAGCGGCATCAACCCCAACCACGTCCTCAGGTCTGCCCGGCGACCTGGCCGCAGGGATTATGAAGACGCTCAACAAGATGGATGGGCTGTCCCGCAGCCTCATCGTTGGCGCCACCGCAATTAGTGACCGTATCCGCGGTGAATCCGACAAAGTCGCCTTCGGTCTAGGCGTCATCGCCCTCGTGCTCGCCGGCCTACGGTGGGCCGCAACCGGTGACGCGGTGCAGGCGTGGACGGATTTCATCGAATCGATCCTCATTCTTGGCATCTTCGCGTCGCTGTACGTCAGCTACAACAGCTTCGCGCCTTCGATTTTCATCTGGTTCCAGAAACTTGCCACCGCGATCAACGCTGGTGATGACATCTACAGCTTACCCGCGACGCTCGTCACGACGGCCGGGAAGTTCTTTGAATCCATCGGCAGGATGTTGCTCGCGGTCCTCCACAGCCGGGTCAGCCTAATCGAGGCCATTGGCGGCGCCGTACTCCTATTTTTCGCGTTTGTCTGTGTCCTGGCTGCAGCACTCATCTACTCATGGTTCATGATGGTCGGACAGCTGATGGTCGCCATCGGAATCGTTCTCGGCTCGCTCGCCGTCGCGTTCGGCATGCTCGACGTCACCCGTAAGTACTTCACAGCTTGGTTGGACTACATGGTCACCGGCTCCATGTACATGGTCGTGTCGGCAACCATCGCCCAGCTCGTGACGGCCCCGTTGCTGGGCTCCATGCAGGACATTCGTGCAATTGGGACGGATACCGTCCTGGCCGCGGGCTATGCGCTCTCACTCGCCGTCGTCCTCATCTTCATTGCTATGGAGATTCCCAAAGTATCTGGCTCCATTTTTGGCACGGGAGGGGGTGTCAGCGGCACGGGTGGATTCAAGATGCTCGGCCGAGGCGCCTGGAACCTTGGCAAGAAGATGGCAGGGAAGTAAGCATGATCCATCAGCCATTAAAGGTCGCAGAGTTGATCTACGCGCACGCCAAGCGCATCGATCTGATCCGCCAGTATGCCAACGAAGCCGAGCCGGCAGCATTCTCATCGAAGTGGATGGCCGTGCTGGAAGCCTGTGCGCAGTGGTTCGGTTCAATGCCGTTGCGTCCAACGGAGCATGCGGAGCCTGGCGGTGCCATGCGGGCGACGGTGGAGGCGGCCTACTTTGCCATGCGACTTTCGGGTGCCCAGAAGTTTGGCGCCGATCAGCCGTCCGAGCGGCGTCGCTTACTTGAGCCTCAGTATCTCTATGCGTTGTTCCTCGCTGCTTGCTGCTCGCGCCTGGACGAGCCCTGCCGGCATTTCCGCTTCCATCGCGAAAGCGATGGCGCCGAATGGATCCCAGCAGCGCACGGTGCGTTCGGCACCTGGTTGGGCGACGGCACGTACACGGTCAAGCGTCGGGAAGATAGCATGCCCATCGAGCGCATGAGAACCGCCCTCCTCGCCCGCGAAATTCTCGGTGCCGAGCGGCTGGCGCGCTTCGATCCAGTAGTGCTGGCCGATCTCTTCGGGGCCATCAACCCGGACGTACGCCCGACCGGCATCGAGACGCTACTGCACAAAGTCGCACGTCAGGCGATCGAAACGACCACCGGTTTCGAGGTAAAGGCCCGTCGAGCAGAATTCGCACCGGATACCACCCCGGCCCCGTCGGCGGTTGACCTTGCCGCGTCTGGCAACGCAGCTCAACCGCAAGCAAAAACTGCGGCGCTTGCCGCGGCCGCGGGACCGGGTACCGACGCGCAGCCGTCTGGGCGGCACCCCGCCGAAGAATCCGCGGAGGCAGCGCCGTCGTCACAGATCGTCAATCCGGCAACGTCGTTGGCCCCGGAAGATCCTATGCCTCGCCCTACGGCCGCAGCCCTCCCCATCGATGCGGTGCGTCCTGCCGGAAACGACAAGCGTACGGATCCGTTTGCTGAAGCGCTCGCAGGCACCTCGAACCTGATGCGGGACTTCTTCCGCGCTCTGTCGCAAGACGTTCAGGCTGGCAAAGCCAAGGTCTCCTGGGTGGACAACAAGCTGGCAATCAGCAAGCGAATGATCGGCAACTACGGCATGGCGTCCGAGTCGCTGATTGAAAACCTGCGCAAGTTCGGCCTGCTCTACAAGGTCGTCGGGCAAGACATCTTGTTGATCGACAAGGTGGCAGCGCTGATTGCCGAACGTCCTGCCGCCTCCGAAGGATCGTGATGCGCAACTACATTAACCATTTCCGCCCGATTTTCGAGTTCCGTGCCGTCGTCGGGTGGGCGATTGCGATTATTTTGCTATTGATTAGCGGAATGCCAAGCGCCGGGTATTTTGCGCTGTTTTCATTAACGATGCTTGTCTTCCGCTCCTCTCAGGTCTGGACTGCACTCAAATTCCGCATGGCGATTTCTACGAAATGGCTGACGGTGATACATATCGACCGGCTTTTGGAAATCAGCGACACAATGCGAGTCAAGCAGAATGCAATGTACCTCGGTTTGGGATATGAATGGACGCAGCGCCATTGCCAAATCGCGCACGATATCTTGCGCATGCCGTCCAGCGATATTCCCGGCTTGCCTAAATGGTTGCCGGATCCTATCGTTGAACGCGTCGAAAAGATTTTCGCGCCGGCTGACAGCCTCGCAGACACCATGCCGCAAGGCCGTTCATGGATTCACGGCATGGAACCCAAGAAGGACTGGGTGCCATTTCACTATAAGGCAATGCCCGGCCACACTTCTGTTAGTGGCACAACCGGCTCTGGAAAAACGCGGACCTACGAAGTTATATCGACGCAGGTCATCCATAATCCCAACGATATTTTGATTATCATCGATCCAAAAAATGATGGAGATTGGGTAAAGCGCGTAAAGAAGGAATGCGAACGGACCGGACGTAAATTTCTTTATTGGAAACAGGCGGCTCCTTCTCAATCGATCCGGTTGAATCCAATCGAGAATTGGTCGCAGCCATCCGAAATCCCGAGCCGTATTGCACAGCTTATGGAGGAAGGCCCATTCCGTCAATTTGCCTTCTTGTTCATTGATCGTGCCGTTAAGGGCGAGCTTTATGTCGGCGACAAGCCGAACCTGCGGTCCATACTCCAGTACGCCCAGAACGGCATCAACAAGCTGCTCGACCGGGCGCTGCGCCGGTTCTTCCCCGAAGCTGGCCTGCCAGACTGGGAGGACGAAGTGAATGGCTACATGCAGAAGGCCGGCCAGCGCCCCGGCGGCACGCTGCTTGACGCCATGGTGCAGCTGTACATCGCGCGATTTGCCAACAAGGATCTCGGCCACGAAGCGATTGATGGTCTGGTGGCCACATTCCATCACGACCGCGACCACTACGGTCGGATCATCGCTTCAGCGCTACCACTGCTGCAGATGCTGGCAACCGGCGAAACGGGTCTCATGCTGGCGCCTAAAGCCGACGACTTCGATGACAACCGGGAGATCTGGGACATCGATAAGGTCATCAAGCAGAAAGCCGTGCTCTATGTCGGGGCGGATTCTCTTTCGAACGCCCTCGTTGCTCAAGCAATCATGTCCATGCTGCTGGCCGACATCGCCTCGGTCGCCGGCGCCATCTACAACTTCTACGAGAAGCCACCTGAAGTGGTGCTCATCATCGACGAGGTGGCCGAGGCGATCAACGAGCAGGTTATCCAGGTACTCAACAAAGGTCGGGGAGCGGGCTTCAAGGCTTTCGTCGCATATCAGACCCGCTCCGATTTGACGGCGAAACTCGGAAACCTCGCAAAGATGCAGCAGGTTTTGGGCAATCTGAACAACCAGATCGTTTTACGCTTGGAAGACATCGACACGGCGAACTGGTTCTCGGAGAAGGCCGGTACCACCGCCATCCAGAACATCGTTGTGTCCAGCAGTACAAGCACGGGCACCGAGGCCCACGTTGGCGAGTTCAGCGGCTCGGTATCGCGATCGACGCAGCTTGAGAAGGCACCGTTGATTCCGCCCGAACTGATTATGCAGTTGCCAAACCTGCAGTACTTCCTGCGCATATCCGGCGGCTCGGTGTACCAGGGTCGTATCCCGATCATTCAAGGTTAATTGCCAATGCGCTCCCCTACTCTGTTCCGACAGATCGTCAAGCAGTACAGGATGTCGACCAAGCTGACACCCATCTTCACCTTGTCCCCCGATCTGGACGACATCTGCACGCGCCTGGTCGACTACATCGGCGTCAACTTCCGCGTGCGCGAAGAACCCCTTGTCGCCGAGATGCTCTCTGACGCAATCCAGGCGTGGCGCCTCGCGCGCAAGCACGGCGATGCGAACGTTGCTTTCATGAAGGGCCTATTCAGCCGTGCCCACGATCTGTACGTCAAACGCTATGCCGCTTTCAAGGGCGAGCGATACCACGTCTGGTACCCGTACCAGGAATCCATTCCGGCATTCGAGCAGCGCCAACCGGTCGGATATGTGTGCCAGATGGTCGACGAACCCACACCGGGGAAGGTCTCCCAACGCTGCGCCGCATTCCAGCTTGCTGCCCGCGTGCTGACTGGCTACACCTTCACCCGATACTTCGAGGGCTACGATGTCGCTGGCAACTTTGCACACTGACGCCCACAGACGGCTGGAGAAAGCTCGTGGCTACCCGGCACGGCTCGCCCTGCGCGCTGCCATCGGCATCGCTGTGCGCTATTTCAAGGTCGATCCCACCGAAGCGGTCGCCATGCAGACGTGGCACTCCAACGCCAACAGCAACGACACTGCGGTAACGCCACCGGTCTTTATCGAGGCGGGGAGCATACCCGCGTTCGCGCTGATCGGCGTGGCCACACGCAAGCCGCTGTTGCTGGTCGGCGCACTCGCCGCCTTTGCCGCTTTTCCAGTCCTGCTTCTCTTTAAGCTCTTCTGAAACATGGCAAGCCGCTTTGTCTCACATGTGCGCTTATGGCTGCTAGTCGCCCCTCTCATGATCTGTGCGACCGCTCCCTTCTTGCCAAACCAGGACGATTTCGAAGTGAGCGATGCAGAGCAGTCGTCTGTCGCAAAGGTACTTGGCGATGCCCGCGCCGATCTCGCCATCTCGGCCGCCAATGGGCGATTCGTGCGCTGGTTCGTCGAGACTGGCGCAGTCAAGGCTTCCTTTTCGGGGTCGGACACGGAAACGATGCTCTCCGACGGTGGCGCCGCGACATTCGGACGGCATTGGATGCGCAACTTCTGGCTCACCATCTACCGCGCAATCTATCGCGCGTCGGTGGCGCAGTACTGGGCGTTCGGCGGTGCCGTGTTGTTGGTCGCCCTGCTCAACGACGGCGCCGTTTCCCGTCGAATCCGCGCTGCATCTGCCGGCTTCGCCAATCCAGTGACGTTCCACGTGGCTGCCCACGGGCTGCTGGTTTGCTTTGGCTTTGGCGCATCGGCGCTGCTGTTGCCGCTGCCGATTGCCGTCTACTGGTGGACTGCCGGCGTCGCCATCGTCGGACTACTCGGCTGGCGCCTCGCCTCGGCATTCCATGTGGGCCGCTAACTCGCTCGCTTAATACCAACATATTCACGGCCCTTGCTGGCCACCATTCGGAGATTCGCATAAATGACCACGACCGCTGAACTCGCCAACCCTGCCGACGGCCTGGCCGAAGGTCCGCTGATCGAAGACACCGGCGCCACTGACAACCTGACCGTCACGGCGCCAGAGGACGTCGAAGCCGAACTGAGCCAGATGTCCGCGTCGGCAGACGCGCTGCATAAGGAGGGGATCATCACCTCCGCGGACGCCGAGCAAAAGAAGGCGGAGGTGGAAAGCACGCGCAAACGCTTTCGTGAGCTCTCGCCTGAGGACCGCCAGGCAATCGTGCGCCGTCGTCGCGAGCTGGGCATGCAGATCCTCAACCGGCAACTTTCCGGTGCTGCCGTTGTAGTGGTCGGTCTGAAGATCAATCACACACGGCTGCGCCCCCTATTTGAGCAGTGGTGGCCCTATATGAACCGCATGTCGCTGAACCTGCAGAGGTTCGGGCAGACAACGTTCTCGCGCGCTGAACTCGCGACAGTCGAGAAGTACCTCGAAGGCGAAATGGTGAAGCTCGAGGAGTACGTAGACGAGCAGTTGCGCGTTGCCACCGCCTACCGTGAGCAGCGTGAGAAGGACATGCAGGACAAGGGCGACTTCGTGCTTCGGCCGGAAATTGTGCGGCCTGCCATCCAGCTGGAGGTCCAGGCATATTCCCGCTTTGCCGTCCGAGCCCTGCAAGTGCTCATCAAGTTCGACAAGACGATGGACGAATTCGACTTCATGGTGTGGAACGGCATCCGGGACATGACTGACGTCAACGAGGAGGTCACGCGCTTCCTGCGCAAATTCCAGCCGCTCGGCCTGCGCAGCTACACCACGCACCTGAAGCTTATGACAACGGTGCGGGGGATCTAATTCCCATCATTGCGGTGGCACCAACTCGGGCGCAATTGGTCGTGGATGCCCTTGGTGCCACCATGTGTCACCCAAGGCTAATGGCACCTCCCTACGCATAGTGGCACTTAGTCCCTGATGCTGCCCCGTACTTGGATTCAGTCTTTCGATGTGGGCCGTAGCTGGACGCGATGCAACGATGACACCACTTCGTGACGCACCTGTGTGATCAGCCGATCGGTCTGATCTCCTCTCATTTTCCCCGTCAGTTCAATCATGTCGCTGCAAAAGGTTCTGGAAGGCCTGAATGCGTCCCAACGCGAAGTTGTGGACTTGCGTCACCATTGTGTCGCGGTGGCTGTACCTGGCGCTGGAAAGACCGCAACGATTGCCGCGAAGGCGGCGGTGCTGCTTGCCGATCCAAGCGTTAGAGTGGGCGCGGTGACGTTCAGCAAGGACGCAGCCGTGGAGCTGCGCGCGCGGATCCTCAAGCTTGCGGGGCCACAGGCAAAGAGCCGGCTGCTGGCTGGCACGTTCCACTCGCTCGCATATCGACAGCTTGCTCCCGCCGGCGGCAAACGTCCCGAAATTGCATCCGACGGCCATAGGGCGGCAATCGTCAGCCATGTGCTGCAAGACCTGGGCATGGACATGAAGCTTGATGAGGCCGTGGGCGTTATCGACCGACTGAAGATCAGGCTCGATGCGCCCCCAAATGAAGGTTTGGAAGGCCAGCTCTATCACGCCTACCAAAAGGCGCTTCAACGCAGCAAGCGCGTCGACTTTCAGGATCTGATGCGGCTTGCATTGCAGGGTATGCGGGACGGCTCGATCGCACCCTACGCGGTGGATCACCTCCTTGTGGACGAGTTTCAGGACTGCGATGAGCTGCAATGCCTCTGGACCGCACATCACGCGCGCAATGGCGCAACCACATGCGTTGTGGCAGATGATGACCAGTGCATTTTCTCGTTCCGCGCGGCACTCGGTTATCGGGGCATCAATTCGTTTGCGACTGAGTTCGACGCCCGCCAGGTGATCCTTGGGAAAAACTATCGCTCCAACTCGGAGATCCTTGATGCTGCGGAGAAGGTCATTCGGAACAATCAGGACCGGATTGCAAAGCAGCTACTTGCGCACCGAGGGCCAGGCGGCACTGTTGACTTCGTTCGATTCGATGACGAGTACAAGGAAGCTGTCGCCGCAGTAGAGTTCCTTGCGCCCGTGCTGAGGGCTGGCCAGACCGCGGCCGTCCTGGCGCGCACCAATCGCATTCTTGATCCTGTTGAGGCCATTTGCCGCTCGCATGGGATCAAGTACTACCGGGCGGCGGGCAAGTCTATTCTTGACCAGCCTGAGGCGGCTCTGTTTGGCAGCCTGCTGCAAATGGTTGAGCTGTCGTCAGACGGCGCACTCGAAAGCCTGGTGGCGTTTGCCGGCCTGGACGAATCGGAACGGGAGCTGCTGCACGATTCGAGTGCGGCAAACACGCAAGACATCGCAAAAAAAAAGGATCTATTGGCCTTGGGCCTTTCCGAGCATTCCGCTGAGAAGTATCGCGATTTCCTGAAGAAGCTGGCTGAATGGCGCTCGCTGTGCGGCCGGGAGTTCTATGCGCTCATTCTGGATGGTGTCCGAGAATGGTTGAGTGCTTATGCCCCTTCCGATCGCGCCAAGCGCACCATCAACGCTTCGTACGATGTGCTCTCGCGCCTGAACGGAACGTTCGCGGAACGTCTCGACTTCCTTGGCCGGAAGAACAACGAGCCGGCACCTGACGCGCTTGTCCTGACGACAATGCACGCGTCCAAGGGGCTGCAGTGGTGCGCAACTGTTCTGCTTCGATGCGAAGAGACGATCATCCCTGATGACGACAGCGTTGAGGCCGAGGAGCGGCGACTGTTCTATGTCGCGATGACTCGTGCCCAAGATCGTCTGCGGATTTCGACTGCAAAAAAAAATCCCACATCCAGATTTGTTGTTGAAGCTGGGTTAGCCTGACCGGCGATAGTGCCAGCATCGGTGCCACCTCGAGGTAAGGCGTCAGACGGCACCCAATCGGCGCACCCCGAGGTGCCTCTCGAAGCCGAGGAGCGGGTGGTGACGACGAACGCTTTGCGAGATTGCCAAGCGCTGCCAAGGACGCCCAATGGGAAAGGTGGAGAATCGATGCTGCGGGAGGGTCAACCAATGCGATTGTCGGGCGAGGACCGCACAATCCTAGGCGGTCTCGGGTTTCGATTCGGGGAAACTTCGGCTTCGCCGGATCGCTGGTAAGTCGGGGGCGAAGGCTGCTTCCACGACAAATACGAGAAGGCCGCCGCCAGCTAGCCCGCCTATCCTGTCAATCGCGATCTCATGTGGGCAATCAGCCGGCCACCTTGCCTGTCAACACAAACGACAAAATATCCTCGGACGTCGGTGCCCCCCAGGTCTGATCGGAAAGCCACTTGTAGAAACTGGTCTGGGCGAGCTTGGATGGACGCTTACTCGCCACCAGTCTGAGGTCTATGGCGACGCATTGTTCGTTGTACTGGTCAATCAACGGCGTTTGTTCTTCTGCCGACAGTTCAGCAAAGTACTCCTGGGCAACGGGCAACCTGGCTGCGATGTACTTCTCCGTTGCCTCTGCGGCCGACTTCGCCTTAGGCACGGTGGCGATCATCGACTCTTCAGACACTTCCTCTGCCTCCATCCCGCGGCCCCACGCCTCGGCGAGCGTTTTGCGGAAATAGGCCGGAACGTTTTCCACTGTAGCTGCATTCTTCTTCGCGAGTCTTGCACGTACGTATGCCAGCGCGTCGCGCAGCGAACTGTGATTGTGAGTCTTGGCGAGCTTGCGAGCTTCGCTCGCAGGTAGTCCCAGTTTCACCATGGCCTGGACAAGCTCGCCTCCTGCGGGGTCGTCCTCCTTGACGGCCTGCTCTTTCCTGATGATCTTGAACTGAAGATCGGCCACCGAGCGTCCTACCTTGTGCTCGATCAGTTCCAGCATGTGGTCGGAAACGTCGCATATCTCTGCGATGCAGGGATTCAGCACTGCACGCTTGAAGATCTTGTATTCCTTGTACTTTGTTTCACTTTCCTCTCGCCCGAGAATCAGATTGCGGAAGACTGGCAGAGGGATTCGCGCGGTGATCCCCACTCGCTCGTAGCGGACAGTGTTCTCCCACAATGCCAGTGAATGGGCTCGGCGAAAAAGCTTGGCGATGCGCATGTCAATCATGGCATAGCGCTCAGGGTTTAGAAGTTCTTCCCGAATCTGTGGTGCAAACGAATACGATAGCTGCGACCCAGTGATCTTTGCGCCGGCCAGCAAGGTCGAGCCTGTCCACGTAGCGGTTCCGTCGCTGTTCAACTGGTCCCAGTCTACGACGGTACGCATTAGCGACTTGGCCGTTTCCTTGATATACCCGGTGTCCTTGGTAGTGAGGGCCAGGTTAGACATCATTTCCGGGATGGAAATTTGGAAAGTGTCCACAGCACCCGCTTGGCCCAATCTGTGCTCGATGGCATTCTTGATCAGGGCGTTGAAAAGCCTGCGCTGTTGCAGCGTGAGGGCACCGCCGACCGGCGAAACGTGAATCGCTTGGACCGCCTTTTTGAAGGGCTCCGGCACCTCGGGCTGCTGGAACAGGGCAATCTGGGACCCTTTAGAAGGTGCCTTCACTCGCGTCATCACTATTTCCGCACTTTGGATTGGTGAAATCTTAGTCCGCTCCAGTTCACCTATCAAGCGAAAATGCACTTTTCTGCCTCGGCTCATTCCAGATGCAAAAAAGTGTTGTGAATCAGCAAGCTGCGGAACACTCCACAGGTATTAGCGCCCCCCAAAAGCGTTCACCTGTGAACCTCGAAAGCTCCCTAAATTCATGCACCTTTCGTGCTCAAAGAACGAAAGACGTGCTTTGGGGTAACTCTTTTGGGGCCAGAGGTGCGGGCAAAGGTGAAGCAATTTGAGGGAGCGATGCAACGAACGGGGCTGGGCCGGGAGTATGAACGCATCGCCCCAAATCTCTTCACCGTCAACACCCCAAATCATTACACCTCTAACTCAAACCGCACAATAAGTAAGTACGCACTAACTAAAACACCCCCAAATTAATTCACCTTAGGTGGCCTCAAATATGTTCACGTTGACCTACTGGCGCGCTCTCCGGGCCGTATACCTTGCGCACCACCCCAAACTAGTTCACCTATGACCACCCCCAAAAGTTTTCACCTGATAGTGCTTGTGCAACGCTAGCCACCCGGAAACCCCAATGGTGTTCACCCGAAGTCGACCCAAAACCTTTCACCTGACCCGAGCCGGGGTTAAGCCCCAAGAAACTTCACCTAATCCCCAAATCCACACCCCTTTTGCCTCACACGGTTTCACCTATTCCCCATATCCACACACCTTTCGCCCCATAGATGTTCACCAAATCCCCATTTGCGTTCACCTCCAAGCCTGAAATCCTTTTGAATTCATGGAGTTACATAAGCTAAAGGTTTACTAAATGGTTTACGTGTTTACTAAAGCACTTAAACGCAAGGTGCCTTCTGAGAGACTGCTTTGAACAGGGTGAACAATATTGAGGCGGGAAGAAAACTGGGGCGTTGGTGCCAAGGATGGCCGCGACTGCTCAGCGCAGCCGCAGATCGAGATCATTGCATTAGAGCGAACTTGGCTTTCAGTTCATCGACCAGAGCTTGGCGTTTGACCGGGTCCTGAAAAGTGATCTCGAACGTCACCTTACCTGAATCCCAATCCTTCAGAACTCCGAGCGGCACTCCATCCGCAGCATATAGCTTGTGCTGCCGAGAAGTTTCCTTCTGCTTCCGCGCTGGCTTGTTTTCATACCGCGCTCGGGCATCCTCGACGTCTCGGCACACCGCCACTTCGTCTTTCACCTTTGCTGCCATGGCCGCGGCTACTGACACGCCTGCGACTCGCTCCAGGAGTGTCAGCTGGTACAGGGTCGACAGCGCGAAGGGTTCGGGTTTCTCTTTGACGATGTCTAGGATGCCCTCCGACAGCTTTAGAATCGCCATAGTCTTGTTGACATTCGGCAGGGACATGCCTGTTGCTTCGGAGATAGCGGACTCGCTCGGGTAAACACCCTCGACAATCAGCGATTTCCAGGCCAAGGCATTGTCCAATGGCGACTGTTGTTCGCGTTCGGCATTCTCTTTGTAGGAAATCTGATAGAGTTGCTGGTCAGTCAGATCCGGATGGATCATGAGCTTCATCTTGGCCTTTCCTGCGGCTTTGAGAGCTCGAAACCGATAGTGACCACCAGCGAGAACGCGTCGACCATTCCTGATGGTAGCCAGGCCAGGGACTAGCTGTCCGTCTGCCCGGATTTCACCAGCGAGTTCATGAACGCGCTCGGGACGGTAGAGTCGTCGAGCGTTAAACGGATTCTCGTCGATTAACGTGATGTCGATTTCTTCGAAGTAGGGCTCGCCATTCTTCGGGGGCTCTACTTCCGCAACGAGCAGGTCCACGTCCGATGGCGCAGGTTCGGGGGCATCGTTCCTGGTTGCCGGCCGATCTTCAGGACGTTTTTCTGCAAAGCCGTTAGGCTGCCGTTCGACCAATGCCTGGGCGCGCGCAAATCGATCGGCCGGCGGCGCAGCCGTCAGGGCCTTGGCTGCCTGATCTCGCATCTGTTCCAGTCGAATCTTAGCCATCAGACAACCTCCTCTTTCTGCTTAACGCTTTTTCCTTTGCCCTGCTTCTTCTGCACGGTGAAACCAAGATGCTGCAGAACGACTTCGGCGAGAGCTTCAACCTCTTTTACTGCGGCCGAAGCGCCTGAGACGCCGTGGACACTGAGCCCGAACATTTGGGATTCACCGTATGCGTTGCGCTGTTGCAGGCCCTCGTTCAGCAGCGGAATCTCTTGGTCATCCTGGAGGATTTCGGTGCATGCCTTAAACACATTTCCTCTGCGCGACATCGACGGAACGCAAAAAGTCTGCAGTGTTGGGTTTTCAGTTTTTGCGCGGCGCGCAAGTTCTTTCGCCTCCCGGCTTGCCCACACGTTGTCCATCAGCGGAATGACGGGAATCAATGCAATATCGGAAATATTCAGCGCTGCCCAAGGGATCGAAGACTCAATCGCCGGGGGGCAATCGACGAAGATGAAGTCGTAAGCTTCGGCGCGCTTTTCAAGCTCGCCCAACATTCTTTCCCGAAGGGGCGCCAGGCTAATGACTTCTGCGGGAAACGGCCTGTCCTTGCCCCCCTGCCCCGCCCAGATCGTGCTTGTACCTTGCTTATCCATGTCTACGAGAAGCGTGCGAAAACCTCGTAGAGCAAAGGCGGCCGACAACTGCATGCTTGTCATGGTTTTGCCGCAACCGCCCTTCTGATTGAAGATCGTAATGATCCGAGCAGACATAAAATTCTCCGCATAAATATATTACGTACAATATCACAACTGTTGTACCGTACGCGACCCTTTTTGGTTAATAGACCATCTACAGCTAAATGACCAAGTAAAACTAAGTCAGGCGTTGCAGCTTCGCGACGATCCCTTAGTCCCAATTCAATGCAATTCCTTTTCTGGGATGCACTTCCCGATGGGATCCCCCTCGTAACTTTCAAGAGTGAAAGCTACGAGGGGGTGCTTGGGATGGGTTCGTAACTTCATTTCGAGGGGCGAACGTAGTGGCAACATACTTGGGAACTTTCATGCTTGAAAGTTCGTTCCGCTTTTCAAGCATGAAGGTAAAGCCGGATAGAGGAGCCTTGAGAGACACTTTCAAGCTTGAAAGTGAGCGACTCTTGAAGGTGGCATTCGTGGGTACTTGAGAGTGACAAGCGTGGCCGCAGTTTCGTGCGAGCCCCCTACTTTCATGCTTGAAAGTAGGGGGCTCGCCAATATGCGCGAAGTTGCCTGACTGAAGGTAGGACTGTTTTAGCGAGGAGTGAACCCTATTGCGTATTATTTCCTCGGCAAAGTTCGAGCCGTTACATGTGTGCGCCTTGTAACGGCTCGAACTTTCATGCTTGAAAGTCTCTCGCGTCGTTTGATGAGCTATGTTGCTCTCCGATATGAGAGTGGCTGGAGAATCTGATTTTTGGGGCGCTTTCAAGCATGAAAGTAAACGCTCTCACGGAAGAATGCCATTTTTAATGGAAGCTAGGAATTTCGCGTTTGGGGCCGAACGGCAGCAATCAGATGCGCGGGCCTCAGATCTAGCTCAGATAGGTAAGTTTCGGCCGGCGTTCGAAATAAGCTCCCGCACTGGACACGCGCAAGTTCGATACCGGCTTTGCGTCATCGCGTTGTTTTTGACACCCGGGAATTTTAGACAGGAAACATCTGCTATGCCGTAACGCCGTGGAGTGGCCGGATACCTGCCGCATTCGGGGCGTGAACCCGCCGACAAAGCGGAAAAAACGGGGTGCACAGAGTTTGTCGAACAGATAACACGACCGCAAGGCTTGGATGTAGCAGCTTCGGTCTCTCCGAAATTCATGCTATGAGTTTGTGAGAAATTTCCCCAAAATGATATCGACGTCAAGCGAGGCGCGACCTCCTTTGCGTGAATCGACCACAGATCTGAGTACTGAAAATCCACATTTTCAAGCGAGTTTTAGCACTGGATTTTTTGTTTGTTTGGCGGCATATTGTTGTCCGCCGCATATCTTGTCATTACGTCAAACAGGACATGCGCAATGCCCTTAATCACGCCCGACGACATCCGCCGGGCCTTGGCCTCCCTCGTCCAAGAGCGCGACGTCCTGCGGGAACAGGGCAGGGCGGCCGAGGCCGCGGCGGTGCTGCTGGCGCTAGAACCCTGCCTCCGCGCCCATGCCGCCGAGTTAGATGTTGCGCCCCTGGAGGAGGGGATGCATGCGTGGCCGAAAGCGACAAAACGATGCGCGCGCCTGCCAGCGCCAGCGCGGGTCACGGCCAATTGGCCGCTGGCGAGGGCCACGATGTCTGCGCGGACAGCCAGAGCCATCGCAGGGGAGGAGGATGTCGCGAAGGCCCTCGGGAGAGGCGATCAGCCTGTCGGCGCACCGCCGTCCGACCTATCGTTGTAGGGACCGCCCGGATGGCGCCACGTCCCCGGCATATCCGTGGACACTCCCACGGGCGAGCGGACGGCGTGCGCGTACGACCAGCCCTCACAGGTAAGACTCCGGAAAAAGGATAAAAAAGTGACCACGCATTTGCCCGGCCAGGCGTGCCTGACAGTCGACGAACTGATATTGGCCCTGCAGTCCGTTTCGGACGAAGGCTACGGAAAGATCCAGGCCCATGCGTTGATGGGCGACCTGTCCGGACCGATCCGCGGCGTCGACCTGGTGCTGGGCTGGGGCGTGGCCCAGGCCTCCGTGGCGCTCGTCATGGCCGACGATGATGATGACGAACCTAGCACAACGATCCGGGTGTTGGGCAACAGTCGTCAAGATGGCGAACGGTGACGGACCGCGGCGGTACGGCGTTCGACGCCGCCGGAACGTCGAACCCTAGAGCGCCCACTCGGAGCAATTCGCGCCACGTCGCATCGATACGGATTCCCCAGGGCGCCTGCGCGCTCGCCCCGACCATGACGCTTCAGCGACTCTATGGTGTTCTGAAAACATCCGGAGTTTCGTTGACTTACTTTGCCGTACTGCAAGTAACAGGTTGATCGGATATCCCCAGCACAGGGCTCAAAATCCGCGCGTCGTGGGCGGTAAGCGATGGCACTAATAGTGCGTTATTAAGCATATTTTAAGTGCCGACACATGCGTGCCGAGTGCTCACAGCACTGTGGCGAGAGGGCCGAAGAATCACGCGGGCATCCCGGACAACGCAGATGTCTGATATGAAACCGAGCGACAGTGGACCTCCGCCGGGCTAACCGGTGCGGCGGACAAGGAAATCCGGTTCTTTGGCATGATGGCGCCAGCCGATGCTGGACTGCGTGCGTCAGCCGGCGCCGGGGCTATTTCCGTGTGCCATACCTTCCGGCCAAATCGAATGCGCAACCGTCCGAAACCGTGCCGTCGCGCAGACCTCAAGTGACGGCTAAGTTCTTGATTGGACGGGAAAAGCAATCGATGCGAAACGGAAATGCTCGAAATCGACACACAAAATGCAATGCAAATTATTTTCTGTCCGGCTAGAGCGAGCTAGTTTGCCTTGCCCTACAGCGGCTGCGCGGCAGACGCCACCACATGGGGTCGTTACTCGCCGAAATCACCGCACTGCGGCGCTGTGCGGCGAGTGAAGTCGTCGTCGTAACGGGGCACCGGTGGATGACGACGCTCGCCAAGATCCCACTATGCTCGTTGTTCACCGGTCACCCCGAGGGAGGTGGAACAGAGCACGCAGCTGCTACAGTCGCGCGCCTTGCACTCAGTTAGGACCGTCAAAGCCTCCGCCAAGGAGGGCGGGGCGTGTTGAAGAACAAGGTTCGTTCGAGCAATGAACACCATGTATGAGAGCAAGCACATCGGCGCCGCTCCTTGATTTCTAAGCGAAATTCGTCCAAAAGTGCGCGGCTCGACGGATGCTGAAAAGCAACGCCAGCGCCATGGGATGTCCAACATTCTTGAGACTACGCCGAAACGGCCAAAATCGCCCAATGTGAGACGAAGAAAAATCCCCCGGGGCTTTCCATGAAAACGGAGTCCGACAAGCGCGAGCTGGCAGCGGCGCAAATTTTTAGAAGACCCGGTGACAGAGTCATTGCTACCGTCCCCGTATGTTCCACGTCGAGGGCAATACATGCTCTCGGATGAAGTCGAGGCAATCGTTCAGGACGCTATCTGAGTGGCTTTCGCGGCAGAAGCATCTGGCCCATCCTCATAAAGAGATTTGCCGAGAGGTTCACCAGTGGATATCCCGCCGGTGGGCCGACCACCGTGACAAAGAAAGCATGAAGCCTTCGGGCGCAGCGCCGGCCACTTTGTGGCACAGCACCCTTTGGGCATTGTGCAGATCGACCATACGCTTGCCGACATCCTGCTGGTCGATGAGGTGTTTCGCCGCACGATCGGCTAACCGTGGCTCACTTTGGCAATCGACGTCGCCACGCGGTCGGTTGTGGCAATCTACGTCGGTTTCGACCGCCCCAACGCGGCGACTGTCGCTCTGCTTCTTACGCGAATGGTCCTGCCTAAGGCCCCTTGGTTGGCGAGCCGGGACGTCACGGTAGACTGGCCAATGCATGGTGTGCCGAAGGCATTGCACCTCGACAACGCCGAGTTCAAAAGTAAGGCACTGCGAGCGGGCTGCAATCAGTACGGAATCGAGCTGATGTATCGCCCGCCTGGCCGCCTCCACTTCGGGGGCCATATAGAAAGACTGAACCGTACCATCATGGAGAAGGTACACATTCTGCCAGGCTCGACTGGGTCATCGACGCCCGGATGGTCACTTCAAAGGTCGGCTAAATTCCCCCAGGCAGGACGAGCTGATTATGAGTCGGCTTTCTCAGATACAGCAAGCCTGGTAGCGGCTTCCTTGAGGCGATAGCTCTTGCCTTCGAACTCGAGGAGTTTGGAGCGGTGCATCAGACGGTCGAGGATGGTGGTGGCCATGGTGTTGTCGCCGAGGTATCGCCCCCAGTCCTGCACCACGCGGTTAGACGTGACGATGATGCTGCGACGCAATTTGTAGCGTTGGTGGACCAGTGTTTGCAGCGGTTCGGCGGCGGCATCCGGGGTGCGTTTTGCCAGGAACAAGTCGTCGAGCACGACCAGTTCCGGTTCGAGCAGCATCTTGATCAGACGGTCCTGATCGGCACGCGTGTCTACGGCGTAGCCGGCGAACACCGTGTCGGACTCGACGTAACGCACCTTTATGCCCTGCAGGATGGCGTTGTAGGCGATGGCCTTGGCGATGTGGCTTTTACCGGTGCCGGGCTTGCCAATGAGCAGGGCGTTGTCTGCGTCGGCGATGAACTTTAGGGTATGCAACTCGAAGCAGGCCTGGCGTGGCAGCTTCGGGTTGAAGGCTCAATAGAATTCGGCCAAGGTGCGGCGCTGCTGGTAGCGCCGCTCGAGCAGTCGGGAACGACGACGATCCAGTTCGTCCTGCAGGATCATGGAGAGGGTTTCGAGGAAGGGTTGCTGGCTGGCCTGGGCTTGCAGCACGCGGGTCTCCAGTGTGGCGGCGATGCCTGACAGGCGCAGGTCGCGCAAGGCGCGGTCGACTTCTGTGAGACTCATGGTCATGAGTAATCTCCTTGGTTTGCGGCACTTTGTCTGGCGCCGAGCGTGAACAGGTCGGCATAGTCGTCGCCGTCCCGGATCAGGGGGTGTTCCTGGGTCAGGGGCAGCTCGCCCTGGATCGGCACATCGAGAGCGGCCAGCGCCTTCTCGCATGGCGATTTCGCACGCCTCTTCGATCAGCCGGCGTGGATACCGCCGAACCAGGCCGACGATGCCCCACAGCTTGCGCTGACCTACCCGGCCTTCGGTGTCGAAGAGGAGTTGGCACAGGCGCTCGGCAGATGGCCCAATAGCCTTGGCCTGCGCCAGGATGCGCCGTGTTTCACGTGAGGGATTGAACTGGCGTTCGTCCTGTGGCAGCACCACGGTGCCGGGCCTGTGCGCCAGATCATGGCTGCGCAGCAAGGCTTGGGTTTTCAGGTCCCGGATCTCCAGACGATGCGCGTATTTGCGCACCAGCACCCGGCTGCCGATGGCCGCCGGCCGGGCGGCATAGCTGCTGTGATCGACTCGAATACACGTGTCGTCGTAGACGGTGTAGACGCGGTCGGTAAAGTAATCGAAGTTGTTTGCCGGCAGCGCCCTCAGGTGAGGACGCTCTTCCTCGAACATCGCCTGAACCTGGCGCCGTGTGCTGCCGTGAACCCGCTTGGAGGCCCATTTCGCTTCCCATTGCTCAAGGAAGGCATTCTGCTGCTCGATCGACTCGAAGCGCCTCCCCTTCAGAGCAGTAGCCTGCGTATGCTGGATTGCATTCTCGACTGTGCCCTTGCGGTCAGGGTCGCGTACCCGAGCTGGATCTGCCACCACGCCATAATGAGCCAGCATTGCCGCATACACCGGGTTGAGCTCGGGTTCATACAGGTCAGGCTTGAGGACACCTTCCTTTAAACTGTCCAGCACCACGTACTGGGTGGAGCCACCGAAGTAGCGCCAGGCTTGCTCGTGCAGTTCCGCCCAGACTTGCTGGCTCGATTTCCATACCACGCGCCGGAAGCTATGCCGGGAATGGCGCAGCGTCATTACGAACAACCGCGGCTTACGGTAGCGGTCTGTGCCAGGCACCGGGGTCGGTGCCCCCTCGCCATAGTCAACCTGCGCCTCTTCGCCCGCAAGGAATTCCAGTCGGTCGAATCGCTTTGGCGCTCGGTGGCGCAAGGACCGAACGAAACGCTTGACGCTTTCATAGCTGGCGGTGAAGCCGTACTGATCGACGAGATCTTGGTAGATCGCCGTGGCGTTCCGATGCAGTTGCACCTGGGCTTGCACAAACTCCTGGTATGGCGCGCACGCCGACAATTGATGTGCGCCAGTTGCCGGTGATCGGGGTGGGGGAATTTGCGGCTCAGAGCCGGTGGTCACCGTGGGGGAGTTTGCCTGCTGGGCGGCGGCAAATTGCGCTTGATACCCCCGAATCGTCTTGCGGTCGACGCCGGTGATCCGGGCGATCTCCCGCTGACCCTTGCCAGCGGCGATTGGCGTAGCGATGGTGGTCTGTAGATGCGGCTTCAAGACGTTCACTCCGGTAACCCCTCTGCTTTATTCGAGGGGAACAAGGTAACGTCCTGCCAGGCGCTGGGCCTGAACCGTCGTAAATTGCAGTCATCAGCGGGTACGAACCGCCCCGTCGATAGGCGGTGAGAAATCGATTCAGATTGGTATCGTTCGCCGGAAGCATGGTATGCATGTGCGAAGCGACCCTCGTCAGGCGCCCATCGTCTTGCACGTTTGACGTGATGATGATCCCGTAGTGCGTCGGCTGCTCCGCTGAGAACTTGCGAACAATGCCGATGTAGATATTTTCGTCCGCTTCCGCGGCTCAGGCAAGAGGATCCGGCCATCGCCACCCGATCCTCCGCCGCGTCCATTTCAAACAGGCGCGGCAGCGCTTCCTTCACGTCCTTGACCTGGCGGGTGGAAGGGAATACATCCCCAGCCACCTCCATCAGCATCTCTTGGAAATCGCCATACGCCAATGCAAGGCTCGGAACGACGCCGAGCGGCCATTGCATAGTCGGTCCGGTTCGATCATCGTCCATCGAGACCGTGTACTTTACGATAGGCGTGACTCACGAGTTGGCCGAGATGGCTTCGGGTGGATAATGAGCGCGCGAGCCGCCAAACCGTCCGCCGGATAGACGCGCCGGGGTCGCACTGCGATTCCATCTGCGATAGCTGCGGAAATGGCCTCAAATCCGCCGGAGGAAACGATGTCTGAGAAGGAAGAGTTTGATGCTGACCATGCCCAGCGGCTATTGACCGCCTGGAAGGCGCTGAAAGCCGGAAAATTGAAGGTCGCCGCGCATCTGGAAAAGCAGGCAGCGGAATTCATGGCCGCACCGCTGCTGATGAGCGGCCTTGTCGATACAAGCGGCCTCTCCGACGATGCCGTCTTGTTTGGCCGCATGGCCGGAATGGGTGTCAGGATCTTCGATTCACAGAGCGAGAAGACGAGCGCAGAGCCAATGCCTGTCGGACATGCTCAAGTGGAGCTACTTCGGCTCTTCGCCCAACTCTTTGGCGCGCTAACCGGGCGGGAAGTTGGACTGGTCGCAAACGAGGCTGAAATCCGCGAACGGATGATGTGGCGCATAAGGCATGAAGATGCTGAGATGGCTCCGCGCGTGAATGCCGCGGCAGAGGAGCTCGAGGCGTTTTATGCTGCGAACGCGCATGCGGCCTTCGCGCACGCTAAGACGCTCGGCGGGATGCGCTTGCTCACGGGTGGTCAGCGAGCCTTTGGACCCTCAGCCCTCTCTGGTGTGCGCATTACGGGGCTCTATGCCGACACGCAGTTAATCCCGGACCCGGTGCATCCGTTCTTTACTTCCGACCTGCGTCTCAACGCAATGCACCTTCAGCTTGCGCTCGCGCTGTTCTACATCCTACAGCTGCGTCCACTCATAGAGGCGGGGTTTCCGGTGCCGCCCGTGTTCGTCTTCCCGAGCTTCGATCGACCTCTGCAAGACAACGACGCGCACACGATGCATGGAATGGAGCAGCTTGCGCTGCGCCTTGTAGGTCCGCTCTGCGACGGTAGCGTTGCATCGATGGGCGACCTGTTCGACTATGCCCGCAAGCGCGAGGACGCATTCGTACAGGCGGTACTGGAAAATCGGTTGTTCGTGCCACCGGGAGGAGATCCGAATCGCGTTCTACAACCAGGCAATGCCGTTCAGGAGTACATCGCGCAGCTCGAAGGCGTTCGGTCGAATGAGGATCTCGACCTGCTAAAGAAGCTGCCAGCCGGCGTGGTGATTTTGAACGGCATACTCGAAAGACTGGCACCTCAATACCATCTGCTCGAAAACGCAAACGAGCTTGGCGCACAGCCGCTCCTCTCTCAGGCCACGCACTGGCATTATTTCGAGAAATGCGCAACGGCAAATGCGGCGGACCTGCGCCGCCGGGAAGTGCTCTCGGAGCAAGCCTTTCAGACGCTTCGCGCCGTCCAAGATGACAGCCTGTCGTGGCTCGCGAACATCCCCGTGGACGGCCTTTGCGAACTGATAGCCAACCACGAACATCGTTGGCTCCGCGAAGAGCTCAACAAGTACACCAGCCAACTGGCGAGCGCGGGCGTAATCGACACCAGCGAAATGGTGCGTGAGGTCAGCCACGGCCTTGCCTCGCTCGTTCAGAGACAGCAAAAGGCGATGAACGACATCGAGAAAAAATACGAACCGAAGAAGTGGGCAGCCTATCTTGGCGGCAGCGCTGGATTGGCTGTGGCCGGAGCCGCCATGCTCCCGAGCTTGTCACCGTTCCTCGGTGTGGCGACTCCCGCCGTCGCTGCAGCGGTTGCTATTGGGGGCGGCGCTCTGGGATTCGGCAAGGAAAAGATCGGCGAGTTCATTGAAAAGCGGCAGGCACAACAGTCGATGATCGGCATGCTCGCCACGGCGCGTACAAAGTGAGGGGCCTTTGCGCGCGGGGTCGGCCACTCCGTCGGCGTGAACTCAGGCCAGACTACGAAGTCCAGATCTGCCGCAAAGGATAGTCTCGGACTATCCTTTGCGGCAACGACTGAGTGTCCGGTGACAGAGGTGCTGCGGGCCTATAGAGGGTAAGTCGACGCATGCCCGGTAACGGACGTCGCCAACATTGAAAACGCCGACAGCGTCTAGTATGTTGCGGCGACCGGTAGGATCTGCATTGCGAAGGTGCCACTGCGATAATAATTCGCGCTCTAGATATGTGACTCGGAGTCAGCGCTAAATGCGTGGTGTCCGCGTCGCAGTGATAAGCCAATGCCGCGGAGCGGTGAGTGGCTTCCGGTGGTTCGATGTCTACTCGTCGGCGGGTGCTCCGGTCTGGAAATCATTCAACCGATTCGCGATCAAATGAACTTCGAAGACTACGAACGAAATGGCCTGACAGCGTATGCGTCCCTTGCGGAGACTATTGCCACTATCCTAGCGGCCGCGATAGAACACGAAGGAGGCTACCGACTGCAGCAGGTGACCAAGCGGGCCAAGAGTCCCAGTTCGTTGCACAAGAAGTTGCAGGATTGGCAGATCGAGACCACCACCGCCCTTGAAGCCGACATAAAGGATCTGGCGGGCTGTCGGCTTGTCTTCTATACCAACAGCGACGTCACGAGGTTCATCCACTCTGGCATTATCGAACAGAACTTCGAGGTTCTAGAGGTCAAGCTGCACCACCCTCAGAGAGACGCAGAAGATGCCACCGACCTTTACATCTCCAACCACTACCTAGTGGCTCTACGTCCTGAACGGGTGGCGCTGCCGGAATATGCCAGGTTCGAGGGCATGCGCTGCGAAGTCCAAGTGCAGACAATCCTCAACCATGCATGGGCAGAGATGGCGCATGACACGATCTACAAGACCCCAGAGCTTGGCAATTTCGGCGCCGCACAGTTCGAGAGTATCAAAAACCGGCTGCACAAGGTCGCGCGTAAGCATCTCGTCCCCGCTGGTTATGAATTTCAACAGATAGCGCATGACTTCGGCCGATTAGTGGAAGGAAAGGCGCTCTTTGACGGGGATGCACTGGAAGCCATCGTCCAGGCGTCGGACAACAATGTACGGGCGGAAGCGTTGGAAACGTTGTCGGAAAGCGTCCTCCCGTTCTATGACGACTTGCCGAATGTGTACCCACACGTAATCGAGCGGCTTGTCGCGGCTGCCGATGTCGCTCGATCAACTGCGCCTATTGCAATAGCGACCCCGTACGGCGAGATTCCCGCTAAGACCTTCTCTGACATTGTTTCGGCGATTGCGAGGGTTCTGACGCGCTATCGCTACGTCGATATACAAGCCACATTCGACGCGCTCCGTACGCTCTATGGTTGGGTCTCCGACGAGCCGGCGCAGAAGCCCCTGATGGAGCTTGGCACTGCGCTAGCGAAGCATGACCTGGAGGTCTGGCGCACGTATGGTCCGGCTGCACAAGCAGCCTTGGTCGACGGCATTCTCCGGCTTGGCGATGACGAGCGGCGCGGTTTGGCGAAACTCCTCACGGCAATGCTGAAGGAGGTACTCGGTACAGAGGTGACCGGGACCACGAGCACTTCCGATACTATGACCTTTCATCGAGGCGTGGTGGTAACCTCGGACGCACTTCGCGACATTCGAAAGAAAGCGATTGACCTCCTGAAGCATCAGTTCGCACTGAGTGCGGATGAATCGGAACGCCGAGAGGTACTCTTCGCGCTTCAAGCGGCCACTCGGCCCGCCATCGGGGCAGGCTACAGTAACACGCTTGCCCGTCTTGTAATGGATGACACCTGTTCGATCATTCGATTTGCAACCGAAATTGCTCCCACCCTAGATCTGAGCCTCCGGCAGGCTACTGAGACCCATGTGTATCGGAACTATCGGAGATATGAGAAATTGCCCGATGCCATGCGCGAAGACGAGAATCTTGTTGCAGGGCAAGCCAATGTGAGAACTTCGGCGTTTGCCTTCCGTGATGCCGTCAATGCCGATCAGGACTTCGTTGACTTCAAGACGCTAGTCGGCTTCGACTGCGTGTACCCGCCCGCATGGGAGACCGATGGCTTCGACTATAAAGAGGCCGAGGCGTATCGGGCCCAACAGGTGACCGTACTACTGACCTCTATCACGGCCGAGAACGCTGACGAGTGGTTCGACAAACTAAATCGCTATGCACGAATCGAATCCGATGATGCCGCAACCTTCCCCGTGTTTGGAAAATTTCTTGCCAAACTGGCAGAAGAGCAGCCGACGATAGTGTCGGCCTATGTCGACAAGCTCGACGGGCCACTTGCTAACTTCATGCCTGTCATGCTGACCGGTCTTTTTGTCAGCACCGAGCGGGAGAATGTTCTTTCCAAGGTCGATGGTTGGCTGCGCGAAGGCCGCCATCTCGACCACATCACGTGGTATCTACGGTTCGCAGATCCCTTCGATGAACGACTACTGCATCGCGCGGCACAAAGCGCGATGCAGCACGGCAACGCTAGAGCTGTGCGCAACGTACTTCTAGCCTGCGCGGACCAGCATGACAAGCATCCAGGAACGCTTGTTGAGCAGGTGTTTCTTCCCGCTCTTCGCTACCTATCTGCAACTCAGGATTTCAGTTGGATCCGCATGCTATGGGTGTCATGGTTGAACAAGTCCATCATGGAAGCTCTCGAACAGGACCAAGCGGACGTCGTGCTAACGGCCCTGCTTCCATATCCGAATCTCGATGGCAGCGCCGAACATATTGTGGCCTCCATCGCCGGTAGGTGGCCGGCGTGCGTGATTAGTTTTCTCGGGGCGAGACAAGCCCTCAAGCGAGCCGGCCAAGCACCAGCGGGCTACGATGCTGTCCCCGTTCAGTGTCTACGAACTCCAAGCGCCGTTAGCTGCCGTGCCTGACTTGATGCTCGCCGGAGCACGCCAGTGGTATGACGCGGATTCGCTCCTCTTCCCCTTTGATGGCGGAAGGCTGCTAGCCTCGGTATTTCCCAATCTGGAAAACGGCCTTAGCGTGCGGCTGGCCGGAATCATTCGCGATGGAAATGAGGCAGACCTTACCTTCGTACTCGCCGTCCTGTCAGCATTTGAAGGCATTGAGTCTGTGTATGGGCACATCCGCAACATCGTAGCTGAGCTAGATGTCGATAGCTCGTTGGCCAAACAAGCGGCGGGCGTATTGCAAGAGTCGGGCGTGGTCACCGGTGCGTTTGGGTTCGCGGAGCTGCATGCCAAACGCAAGGCCCTGCTCGAGCCGTGGCTTCGGGACGAGAATCACGCTGTCAGGGCATTTTCCGCCTCGCAAATTTGCTATCTGGAACGTCAGATCGCGACTGAAGTGAGGGCGGCCGAAACGTCGATTGCCCTACGCAAACTGGGCTACGGCGAGGATTTGGACGAAACGGACGAACACGCACCCAAGGCGTGAATAGGTTGCGCGTCGAGCTCTGATCGCTACTTCTCTCATAGCATCGACATAGATTCGGCGTTCGTCACATCGACCGGTTGATGGCACCTCATTGCAGTCACTGACGCCGGATATTCGCCATTCTGGAAACGCGAGTGGCTGGACCCGAGCTTTTCAATGTGCTTGCAACATCCCGGCGGGCTCGAAACGACCTGGAGTCACTATAAGATTAGCAATTTTAATCAGCCGCTTCGAAGAGCGCGCGCACTGCCCCACCGGAACATTGCTTCCCATTGAACAAGGTGTGGTCTCATGAACGATGAGGGGGAAAAGCTATGCTTGCAAGAATGATGCGCGTGGCTCGCACGAATGACGTTCTTCAACAATCCAAGTATTTTCGAACTCGAACGTAAGCAGCCCGACAACTTCGACAGGCTTGCTGTGAAGGTCATGAATACTATCGACTAGCTTGTTTACGCTGAGCGATGTGCTCTCCATCATTGGAATCTCATCATGGCGGTCAGCACCAGCCGGTATGAGCCGGTGCTTACGGTAGTGTTGGTGTTACGAGTGCCAATTTGTCACTTGAATACTCGTAATGGATCCACAGGCCGTCATGTTCGAATCGAATCCACGCGGAGTCGCCCTTTGATTGGGACGTTTTGATGCCAGCGCTCGTCGCGTGAGACTTGGGTTCAGAAAAACCGCGGAAGCAAGGAACTCCGATGACGTCCGTATTGATTGCAGAAAATCAGAGCGAGGTCGGATGTAGCACGAGATAACCGAGAGGACTTGTCTCTCGTCGAAGCGAAACTCAAAGTCCGCCGACTCCGCAGACGAACTGTAGCTATCAGCGGTGTTTGCGTGCAAGCGGTCGAAGTCATAGACAACATCCATGTCAAAGTGCTCCAGCACCTCGATGACGAAATCGCTCTGCAGATGTTTGCCTAGATAGCTAGTTGCATGTGGGTGCCTGCCTTGTGATTTTGCGGCCGGACATTGGACCAGGACAACTTCCGTCGCCGTCGAATTGTGTGCAATTTGGAGAAGCATGTCGAGCGGCCGCTTCAGCCGATCTCTGCCCCTTGGTCGGTTACCGGAAGCACGCTGGGCTTTCAGCCTCAGCGTCTTGGAAAATTCGTCGCGCTACCGGAGAAACGCGTACCCCATTGGGTAGGTCACGGCGTTCAGGAGAGGTCAGCGTTGGTCCTCAACCCACGCTTTCGCCCATGCGATGCCTGCTGCCACAGCCAGGTCGTACATGGGGAAGTAACCTAGAGACTCAGACGCCTCTAGAATGAGATGATCCATTTGCACGGTGCCAAAGGCTTCGAAGGATCCATCACCCAACTGCTTCGCAAAGCCACGAACCGTGTAGTTCTTGTACCTCTCAATGCTCATGGTAGCCCTAGTGTTGGAAGATCGTGGCATGTTCTGATGCTCCCTTCCGCCACGATTAGACCAGGGCACGCGCCATAACAGTCCTTAAAGCCAGTCGGCAACAGGCATGGGGTGAGGCCCGCAACGTGGCTTCAGCACCCGCTTGGTTATTGCAGACGGCACCGGATATTGAGCTCAACTGTACATAGCCCGGACGGATTTCACTGCAAGTTGTCCGCCGTTGATAGCGAGGTTCGCCCCCGTAAGAAGCGCGGCCTCAGGAGAACACAGGTACGCAACCAATGCCGCAACTTCCTCCGGCTGAACGCTTCCACCAAGCTGTTGCATCGACCAGTTGAATCCGCAAGCTGAGTCTGTCCAGCTTCTTGAAGCTCGCATCTCGCGTGATGCCAGCATTGTTCACTAGAATGTCGACAGGACCCAGCTCCGAACGAACCCTGCCAAGGCATTGCTGGCATGAGTCGTAGTTTGCGACGTCAACGCGATAAGCGTGGAATCTGCGCCCGTTCTCCCCCATCCGTCTCAGCCAGTCCGCGACGCTGTTATTGCCGGGCGAATAGGTGACAGCAACGGCATTGCCGGTGTCGTGGAGCCGAATACTGATGGCCTCACCTAGACCACCCATACCACCTGTGACTACGGCAAGCTTCTTTGTCATGTATCCAATCCTCGCGGGTATGGTAGAGACGCACGGATGAAGCGAGGCCCGTAACCTGCTCACCGGACCCCAGCATCTCCCAGCGTTTTGATAGCGCTTCGGTACCTTGCACGACGCACCACCGAGGCGTAGGCGTTGGATTACTTTGCCGCCGCCTGGGAAGCCTGCGCTGTACGACGCCGCACACCTTGCGAGGCCGCCTCCGTCGCAGTCCTGAAACTGCTCTCGGCTACTTCCACGGCCTGCTTTGCGGTCGTTTGTATTGACTCATAGAACATGGTGGTCGCGTTGACGGCTTCCTGCCAGACAGCCAACGGCGCCGCCGGGCCGGCTGGTGTTTGGTCCCCTATGCTTCCAAGGAAGTTGTGCAGACCCTCCTTACTTGCCGTGTATTGGGCCTCGGCAACCTTGTCGACCTCGGCCCGCGTGGCGGCGAAGATTTCGTACAGTTGGCGGCGATACGCCAGTACGTTGTCGACGGCCGGTTGAGATAATTCGATTTGTAATTCGACGACCTCTTTCGGGTCCTTAACTGAGAGCGCTTTCCTTGCGACTTCCTGTGTTTGAACCAGCGCTGTCTTCATCGTCTGCAGATTCAGCTCCAGCAGCTTTTCGAAGCCCTCAAAGGCCTTGCTCGTGAACCCAGCCAAGGTTTCAATGCCTGCCATTTGAGCATTCCTGAATTGCTCGGGGGACCATTGGTTCATCTTGCATCTCCTAGGCGTGCCCCGCCACCTGAGCCATCCAGCGACGGCACACTGGCGCGGGAATGGGGTGAATGAAGATTGCGTCGACGTTCGGTAATCCAGCAACGCCGATATGGGCTCTGACGAAGCGCGGACGTTGGCAGTCTCTACGGGTTAGCGCGGTGCGATCATTGAGAGGCTCGGATTGGGATCAACATGCTCGAAGGCAATCAACTGATGCGCGAGCAGCGCTTCCACGTCCGAATGGTCCAGTGCCGTTGGGTCAACGCTGTCGTTCACCAGCACCAGCGTGGCAAATTCATGATGACTTAGCACGTTCGTCTCCCAAGCTATGGGTGTATTTCCGCTACGGGACTTCACTACTGTCCGTGACAATGGACCAGATTCTGTGCAGACCTTTCCTTACCTCTCGGACGTGTGTTCTCGCGCCCGAAACGTCCATCTTAGCCACTGGCAATTCAATGTCAATACAATTGGCGACCATGATCGCTCATGCAAACACCATCTTTGACGACAACGACAGCATTGCTCCACGCGCCATCGTCGCCACACGGGCGGCTCGGGATGCTAGGGGGCAAACGGTCGTTGATCGTATCCCCGCCAAGTAGGGTATCGGCTCGCCCACCATTTTTCTAACCTTTCGATTGGTGGGCCCGAAACCACCATACCCATACCCTTGCACGCCCAGCGCCCGTCAGCGTTGGGTTTTTTTTTCGGTGCGTCTGCGAGGGCTCCTGGCATTGGGCATGGACTCGGTACGACCCGGCGAAGGTATTGGCCAGAAGCAGACATTCGCGATGAAGATTTGGCGATGTCCCGCGTGGGATGAGTAGCGCTTGCGCGCACTACATTGCGTAGAGGAGAGAGGGTATGTCAATCGAACGGTATCGAGGATTTCAGGCGGAAGGACTGGCAAGCCCTAACGGAAGTGGTGGCTTTCAAGCACATGGAGTGGTAAGCCAGCACGGCCACGTTTTGCGCGAATCGAATTCGTTAGATCATTACACGAGTAAGGAGACGGCAGAGTACAAAGGACTCCTTTGGGCGCGTTCTATCATCGACAAGTTGAATCAATCGGTCGACGGAGAACAGTGAAAATAATTATATCGACCTAGTGCCCGAAGTTCGCACTTCGGATCCTCAGTCGCGCCACAGGCCTGCAATTGCAAAGGGCTCGCCGTCGGGCAATCCGATTTGCCAGCGGACGGCTTTGCCCGTTTCCCAGTTGGGTTCGTAGAAAGCCACGCAGGTAACGGTAAGGTGCAGCACATGGACGTGCACACCTGAAGGTACAACGTATGGACATCGGGGATGGAGTTAGGTCCCCAGGCAGGCTGTTGTCGACGGCCTACGGCGGCTAGATTGCGGCGCTTCATGATCAGGTTGAACACCTGCGGCGATGGGTGAGGTATGGCGCGAGGCGCCGACCAGCGCGCTGGGATTCCAGCGGACGATCAGCGGCATGAGCGCCGGGTGATGCCGATGGTGGCGCTGGCATCGAGCGTGCTGCAATAGCCCAGGGTGTCGAACAGCACGCCGCCAACTGTGGAACTCATTGCAATGGAAAGCTGGGCGACGGCCACCATGAGGCCTCCGTCTGCCTCGGCGTGGTGCGGGACGTGCGGGTGATCCAACTCCACCACCCGACGGGAGCCGCCGTGGCTGCCAGACTGCACAACGCCAGCAACGCGATGACGGCAGCGGTCTGGTGGCCAAACGTGACCAGCGCCAGAGCGATGGCGGCCATCAGCGATGGGATGCCAATGAGCGTCATATAGAACGCGCGCTTCAACACGATCCCGATCAGCATGGTGCCGACGACTCCGGCGATGCCGATTGCCAGCAGCATCAGGGGCAAGGTCGAAGCATCGACCCGCGTCACGGTTTCGAGGAATGGCCTGATGTAGGTGAACAGCGTGAACTGCCCGGAGAAGAACGCACCAGCCGCCAACATGCCGAATGCCACGACAGGCTGCCGCAGATGCGTGAATACATTGCCCGATCCTTCACTATGGGTCACCGGCATGGCGGGCAGGCTGATCCATTGCCAGGCGAGCGCGAGCAAGGCAACCGGCACCAGGCAATAGAACGCCCCGCGCCAGCCAACGATCGCGCCCAGATAGCTGCCGAGCGGTGCGGCCACGACTGTGGCCAGTGCATTGCCGCCGTTGAAGACGGCCAGCGCCCGCGGTACCTGGTGCGCCGGCACCAGCCGCATGGCCGTGGCTGCCGACATCGACCAGAATCCGCCGACGACCACGCCGATCAGCGCGCGACCGGTCATGTAGGCGAAGTATGTCGGTGCCACCGCGATGATGGCGCCAGACAATGCCATGACGCTTGTGAAGCCGAGCAGCAGGGTCTTGCGGTTCATGCTAGCCGGCTAGCACCGAAATGAAAAGGCTCGTCACGACGGCAAAGGCGCCGGAGATCGCGATGCCCTGGCCTGCCAACCCTTCCGTGACATGCAGGTCTGCCGCCATCGGCGTCAGCAGGCTCACGGGCATGAGCTACGATGCGATCAATGCAAATACACAGACCGTCATCGCGAAAACGCCGCTCCAGTACGCCCGTGGGTGGGCAGGCTGATGCGCAGGAGGGCTTTGGGGTGCAGCGTCGGGCTGTATGGAACCGGGGTAGGGAGGGCGGGCCGCCGCTTGATGCAAAACTGTCTTTTCCATGGCGATATCTTCGCGGTGAATGGCATGCGCGACTAGCTCATCAACGCTGGATGCCGTTATGAACTGCACTCATGAAGCGCCCATGGCAGACTCGGACTCCAACGGTCTGGCGGAGAAAACCGATTGATGAGCCAGATTCATGACCGTATGCGTCAATGGCGCGTAATCGCGCCGCGTTTCTCCGCTACATCCGGCGAACTTCCGCCACGTTTCTGCCCATGACATCGCTCAAGATCAACGGCCAGGTCCATGAAGTCGACCTGTCCCCCGACACTCCATTGCTCTGGACCCTGCGCGACGCGTTGGGCTTTACCGGTACGAAACTCGGATGCGGCATGGCTCTGTGCGGGCGCCTGTACTGTTCATGTCGATGGACAGGCAGTGCGCTCCTGCGTGACGCCGATATCCGCATTGGGCGATAAGCCTGTGCGGACCATCAATCGATGGATGCGGATCGTGTCGGCAAGGCCGTGCAGGACGCATGGGAAGAACTGGGCGTGGCGCAGTGCGGCTATTGCCAGGCCGGCCAGATCATGACCGCCACTACATTGCTCGAAGACAATCCGAAGCCCACCGACGCACAGATCGTAGCCGCGATGAGCGGCAACCTTTGCCGATGCGGCGCCTACACGCGGATCAACGCCGCCGTGCGCCTGGCGTCGTCACGGCTTTCAGGCAGCAGGATGAGAGCCAAGGCATGACGCGCACCGACATGCAGCCGTTGGAGCGACCGGCGCGCCGCCGTCTTCTGCAAGCCGGAGCAGCGTTTGCGCTGTCCGTGCAGTTTGGCGGCCTGATTGCGAAGGCCGATGCCGCCGAAGCGGCAAAGAAGTTCGGCGCCGCGTCGATGCCGGGCGGTGTCGTGGACAACCCGCTGGTCTTCGTATCACTCGCCCGTGATGGCACTGTGACCATTGTCGCGCACCGCGCCGAGATGGGCACCGGCGTGCGGACCAGCTTGCCGATGGTGGTGGCCGACGAGATGGAAGCCGACTGGAGCCGCGTGCAGCCAGAACGTGGACGGCTCGCACAGCATGAGGCATTTCCTGGCGCCGATGCGCCGCGTCGGTGCAGCGGCTCGCCAGATGCTGGAGGCTGCCGCCGCCGCGCAATGGAAAGTGTCGGTGACGGAGGTACAGGCGCGCAATCACGAAGGCATTCACCTGCCGAGTGGCCGTCGGCTTGGCTACGGCGAGCTGGCGGATGCCGCCATGCGGCAACCGGTGCCGGCACACGATCAGCTCCGACCCAAGGAGCCCGATGCGTTCCACTATATCGGCAAGGGCAAGATCGTGCCGACCGATAGCCGTGCCATTGCGCAGGGCAAGGCCACCTACAGGATCGACGTGCTGCTGCCGGGCACGGTCTACGCGGTCATCGCGCCTCCGCCGGTCTATGGCGGCAAGCTGCGCAAGGTCGATAGCACCGACACCATGAAGGTGCCCGGTGTATTGCGCGTGGTGAAACTGAAGGGCTATGACGGCCCGCCGCTGTTCAACCCCGTCGGCGGTGTCGCAGTGGTTGCCACGAATACCTGGGCGGCAATGCAGGGCCGTGCCGCGCTCAAGCTTGAATGGGACGATGGGCGAACGCGAGCTACGAATCGGCTGCCGTGCGCTCGAAGCTGCGGCGCGTCAGCCGGGCAAGGCACTGCGCAATGACGGCGATGCCGTTGCAGCGCTGTCGGCCGGCAATGGTCAACGCAAGGTCTCCGCCGAGTACTACATCCCGCATCTTGCACACGCGCCGATGGAAACACCGGTGGCTACTGCGCGCTTCGTTGAGGAAAAATGCGAGAGATGGGCGCCTTCGCAGGCACCGCAGGGCGCACTGGAGAGCGTGGCGAAGCATGTCGGGCTTGATCCCAAAGACGTGACGGTGCACTTGACGCTGCTGGGCGGCGGGTTCGGCCGCAAGTCGATGGCGGACTTCATCTCCGAGGCAGCGCTCGTCTCCAAGGCGATTGGCGGCACGCCGGTCAAGCTGCAATGGACGCGTGACGACGATAGCCGCGTGCGCCATCCACCCGGTAGCGGATGGCATCGATGACGATCTTGAGGGCGCGCGAAGACTGGCGGCGGCTTGGATAGAACGCGTGGTAGCCGGGGAAAGTCGGGGACCAGTCTTCCATCACCCGGACCAGGCGTCCCGCCTCGACTTAGGGCCGGACCAAAGGCCAAGGGAGGAACGTTAGTCCGAACCTGTCCAGGGCGGCATTCAGCATCCGGTTGACGCTGTTGCAGATGACCTGGCCCCCCACGCGCGCTTGCAGCTTCTTGGCACCCTTGGCCAATTCCCAGGCATAGAGGCCGCCGCTCGTTGAAAGTCGCAGGTTGATGCACCGGTGGGCCAGGAGATCGCGCGGTGTCGTTGGCGTGTCGCGGCCCTTGAAGTACGCAGGCGCGCCGACGATGGCCATCTTGACATCGGGGCTGACGCGCACCGCAATCATGTCCTTCTCGATCTGGTCGCCAAAACGCACGCCGATGTCGTACCGCTCGCCGACGATATTGGTGAGACCATAGTCGACGGTCAGCTCGACGTTCAGGTCGGGATATTGCGGCAGCACCTTGGCGAGTCGGGGCCAGATGATGGCGTCGATCGGATGGTCGACGGATGTGATCCGGAGCGTGCCAGCCGGCCGCTCGCCAAGATCTGCGACGGCCGAAAGGTCAGCTTCAATTTCCTCGAACTTTGGCCCCAGCGACTGGATCAGCCACTCGCCGGCATCGGTCCTCGACACGCTACGCGTGGCCCGGGTCAGCAGCCGTACGCCCAACCTGGCTTCCAGGCTGCGAATGGTATGGCTGAGCGTCGATTGGGTGACGTCGAGCCGGGCGGCAGCGCGCGAGAAACTGCGTTCCTTGGCGACGGTGATTAAGGCAAGCAGATCGTCCAGGTTATGGCGGGGCATGGGGCGCGCTTTCTTTTGCGACAGGGCCAGTCAGTCCGCGCGGGGCGGACTGCGGCCTGTATGGAGCTATGAAGGTGTTTCATGAATGCCTCCGCTGTTGTTCAGTCCGAAGCGCGCCATGCGCAAGCATTCTCATGAGGAGATCCGAATGCATCGTTTGAGTCGAGTCGCCGACGGTCTGCTAGGCGCCAAGGGTTCTTCAACCTTTGGCGTTTTTGTTTTGCGGAGGGCAGAGCAGCGCGGGTGCATATAAAGTCGTGCGGCGGTTGTTCATCCCACGGCGAGAGAATGCTCTCTGCTTGGACACTGTCTGGGCAGGCGACCTCTAAGCATGCTGAGCTTGGCTTCCAAGGCGCGTGTCTCCCTGCATGGCCGCCAACACAGCCACGTCGGATTCAAAGCTGCCGCCGCGTTCGCGAGATCTTCAATATCGGAGCGAGCGAGTAACAAGCGCTCGCGGGTAATCAGCGCCTTTCACAGGCGCGAAGCGTTACGTTGGATCCAGGCCTGCAATAGTGAGTCAAGCCACAACCACACTTCTTGAACTTTTTGCCCGATCCATAAGGACACGGGTCGTTGCGCCCAGTCTTCTCGAACTGATGAGGACGAACGGGTATGGCCTTGACAAGATAGCGCTCCTAGCACTTGTGACATTCGGCTCTTGGCCCCCGTCACGCGATAGGAGCAACTCGCGTGAACTCTCGATAATCGAATGCGCATCCTTAAATGCTTAGGACCCACAAGAGCAACGTGGTGGCGACAACATAGGCCAAAGTCCGTCGAATGACGAATTTGCGAACCTCAATTTTTGTCGGTCGATATTACTCGATGTATCATCCTTAACAAGCCATTTTTGCATAGCTTTATGAAGCGATCTTCAGTGAAAAGCAGTACGTCGAAAATCCGCATCGTCTTCTTTCCGACGCACTGCAATCCTGCTCATTACTAGACGATGAAAACACCGTTTCTTATCACGCTATGATAAGGAAACCAACGTGACTTAATCCTGTTGCCGTTAAAAAATTCCGAATCGGGTTTCTGTGAATTGCTTCATCAGCGCATCCGATAATCCGAACAATGGAAACAAAGCCGTGTTTCTTCGCACTAGCTCGTGGTTATCCGAACGAATATGGAAGTCTCCTGCATGAGTCACGTCGTTACCTGTTCCTAGCGGGATGTCGACGTTTCGGCGATTCTGGATTTTCACCATAACCATGCGCATCAAAGTCACAGTCCGTTCCAAAGATTCGGAGGCTTCCACCCATCGGGAATCTCCCGGTGTTGCTATATCCTTCAAATAGCTATTTAAGGTGGAACAAGCTTCCGCGCACTGCTGAACTGCCTCAAAATTTGCCCCCAATTCAACAAGTCGATCAGCTTGTTCGTCGAGCAGTGTTAAGAAATCATTGCTATTTGATTTATCAGTCAGCCCCGCCTCCGCGGATCGGGTAGAAAGAACGAATTGATTAGTTAAAGCCGTTAAACCAGTGACTTCTTCCAGTGGAGGTGTTTCAGTATTGGAGATTCTGTTAATTTGATCGGCTTCCTTTTTCCGTCCCTGTTGAATAAGAAATTGCTTAGCGACATATCGTTCATGAGACCTTATTTCAGCGCGAAGCGCATTCTCTTCCGTAATCGCATTTTTATATTCTCCTTTTAAGAAACGTAGGAGAACAAACGTTGGGTCTGCTTCCAAAATTTTGTCGAACTTATTTTCCGCCTCGGTCATTTTTTTTAAAAATAGATCATATTTTTCCAATGCTTCTTTTGGATAATTGTAGTCCTCTCCAGCCCCCACAGTGTTCATATTGAAAATCCAGCGATCCTCGAGCTTTTTCAATTCTCCAGATAGCCATATTTTTTCTCTAACGCTCTTTTCCAGCAGGATTTTTTCAGCATCCGTTAGCGAAGCATTCTCTGAGAGATTCTGAAGATCTGATATTGTCCCATCGAGGGCATATATTTCTTGCTTGAAATCACGAGAGCCGCTTTTAAGATGCTCATCGTAGATAATATTCAGAGCAATGTTTTTCTCATATTTGGCTTCTGCCAGGAGTTTCTTGTAATCCTCGTTATTTTTGTTATGGCGAATCCGCTCGGGTATCAACGGCTCGACAGTGCGAATCTTCTGTTCGAGATCAGAAATCTTGGACGGTATCGCCGCGAGTGCTACCTTGTTTTTTTGATGTTCCTCCGAGGCTACATCGATTTTCCAATCCTGTGGACGCTTGACCGAGGCTCGCACGCCGTTCCCCAAAGGCAGAAAGCGCTTTTCTGGGATAGCATCAAGATTATCTGCCAAATAGTGATCCTCCCCTTCAAAAGAGCGGCCAGAGATTCCTTTACCGTTTCCGCCTCGGCTTATTGCTAAGCTTTCTTGCTCTTCTTTAGATAAGTTCGTCGTGATTTGGTGACGAATTCCCGCTTGACCAAAGATATGTGCGATAAGATCCTGTAACCACATGAGAAATGTGCGCGTTTGCTTTTCCCCCATCAATTCCTTCACCACTTCTGATACACCGGTGTGATGCCATGAGCTAATCCGACTTGCGAAAATTGGGGCTCCTTTGGGGGTGGTCTCTTTTGTGAAAAAAATTTCATAAAGCACATCGGTTTGCAAATAATTAGCCGAAGGACTACGCATAAGACTACGCGTACTCGGTCTACTTTTAGCTTCGTGCCATTCAGAGGACTTATGAACCTTTATTCCATCCTCGCAAAGCCGAATATTTATTGACTGTTTACTAGGCGAACCAAAAACAAACTTATCTGTGCAGTTTTGGACCGCACGAACATCCGCCGACAAATACTCAGGCGTAGTTATGGTTTTGACAAGACCAAGAGCGATTTCTTCGGCATCCGGATGATCAGGGAAAGATTTCGATATTTTTTCTGTTAATATCCGAACAATTTCAACCCCCTTCTCATAGTCCCCGATGTTTTCATTGGTTCGAATAATCTCCAAGTCAATTGTTTCGCCATCTACAAGGAGGTCAATATTTTTGTTGACGATATTTTTGTATATGTCATCGTACCGAATAAGCTCTCCAGCCGGTTTTTTCTCATGAATTTCCTGAGACAGATAATTCATTACTTTAAGGGGCCCGCGGGCCATGTTTTCTGTTACGGTATATACCATTACTCTCTCGAATTTAATATATGAAATAAATTACCTATAATGCATCCTCGTCATTGCCAAAACGAATGCGATCAATAATCGTACAGATTCACTATGACAATCTGTGAGAGTGTATCCAGACCAGGCCATAAATTTTGTGAAAAATCCGTTCGATCTGTAGAAAATTGTATTGCATTCTTTGTTGCCTTGAATAACTTAAATCTAGTAGGCAATCATTTATTCGTACGATGCTTCTATTTTGAATTTGCTAAAAACTCTGAGATAAACTAATGGATTGGAATGGGAAAAAAGAAGTAGCTTGAGTCACAGGAATCAGAAACGCCCGACATTGATTTGGTGAGTATAGTTTTTGCGTGACTCCTTCTTTTTTGAGGTCGACGACCTCATGCGCCACGCAAAATTGAATAGCTTATGCCCGGCTCGGTTTGCCATGCAAGCTCAGGAACCGCCATTGAGGCGGGGCACACATTTGGGGGATGGGTCCCTATATCTTTCGTCAATCACTAGCTGATTTCGGTTGATACGAGGCGCCATCACGCAGCATGGCGAGATGTTGTGCGCACGTCGCCGCGCCAGTACAAGGGCCGAGAGCCCCGTTTCGGATCTTGTACTCGTACGGACCCAATCCCAATGAAGTGTTCGACTGGCGCAAGTAATACTAGGAAGGAATGCCGCGAGCGCAGGTGGAGAGGTAATCCCAGCCTCGCAGTACGCTGCAGCGATGAAGGTAGAGCGTGTCGGGACGGCCTGGAAATTGCGCCGCCATAGTGATTCCCACGTGATAGGATGGGAGTCAAAATGGAGGTAAGGTCCTGTGGTGGGGATGGGATGTGCTCAGAAACGGCTAAATACGAGGGGTATGGGGTGGGTGCCAGTGCCCCGTCCAAATTTCGATGCTGAAGCCATCGATGGCGCCAGCCGGCACTCCCCGGGGACCGGTCCATCTCGGAGTTGCATGTCTCGGCAGCACCGTGCAGACTATTGCTCCCGACTGCATCCAGACCCCTCAAGAGAGACCCTGCGCGAAGGCGATGAGAGGCGCAAGCAGCCAGAAGATATTTTCGACTCCAAGCAATGTGCCATCGCGACAGGCAAGGCCGAGACCAAACAACTCGAACTGTGAACGAAAGAACTCCACCGATTAGAGCGCGCTCCGATAAGGATTGGACTTGCTGCGCGCGTACTGTCTGAGTCGGCACAGCGCAAGCCATTGCCCTTGCATCCCCCGTGCGAGGTCCAGGTTTATCTGCCCGCGTCTGCGGGGCATTGCGCAGACGCGGGCTCCGATTAAACCTGTGGGTGAAGACGTTGCCGAACAATACGACTATATGCGGAGCCATTGAGCCTACATTCCTCTCCGCAACTCAATCGAATTGATTTTTAATATTCCTCTGGCGGGCCATCATTACGAATTAAGCGCCCCCCAACGGTATTCCGTTCGCTTACTCCGGACTCGGCGTCTTCGCCCCCGCACGCGACAATGAACGGAATAAGAAGAAATGAAAGAAGTAGCTTCGCCATTGATCCTCCTACATTCTACTTTTAAGAATGTCGAGAACGGCGCCTGTTGGTTGCGCTGGCTCCAGTCGCATACCATTCCACCACATAGCTGTGTTCCATGACCAAACAGCAATACCTTTGAAGTTCTTGTCCGACCGAATGCTGTCGATCTCTTCGAGAGCCGCTGTAACATATTCGACTTGGGACGCTCCAGTTGGACCGCCTGACGAAACCCATTCAAATTCATGAGCTGACGCGGCAGCGGGAATAGCAAGTTGATACGGGATGTTCTTGTCTTTGAGCTTTCTCAACTCGTTCCGCACAAGCTCTCGGAATGCCTTCACGTCCGTGAGTTCCCCGCCCTTCTTTTTTTCCTCTAAGTCATAAAGGGAATCAACAATATAACCGTTACCATACTTTTTGAAGACGTCGATTACATCCGCTGTAACGTCGTCAGCGAAAGTAAAAACGCTAAAAACCCGGCCGTTGGGGTGTGCGTTGTTGACGCATCCTAGCGGGTCCACGCTTTTTGTGGGGTCGAATCTACCGGAAAAGTTTTCCGCGATACGCGTAAAGAAGTGTTTTTGACCGACTCCCTGATAACTGCCGCCTTTCCCGGTGAAGCTGAATGGCTCGATATCAAACTGTACTCCATCAATATTATTATCTGCGCATATGATTTTAGACGTCATATCGGCAAAATGACGCGCATCAATTTCGCTTAATGTGTTTAGATTATCAAGATAGTCGTACTGACCGTTTTTTTTGCTATCAACGCGGCCGTCGATGGTCACAATGACACTCTTCACGCCGAACGATTTTCTATAGTATTGCGCACTCTTGAAACCACCACCCGCTAAATTATTATACCAATAACCCCAGTTGTTATTCTTCTTGGAGATGGTTGTTGGTGGATAATAGTTTATTATAAATGAGTTCGGAGTGCAGCTTGCGCTCTTATCGGACTCTCCCGAGCCGGCGCAGTACATCTCTATATTTCCACCGTAAGGAAATATTTGCGAAATTCTTCTTTCAGGGGGAGAGGATTGATTGAATTTAGAAATATCGTCAACAAATCTACCAGCCTGACCATCAATATGTTTCCCGTCAGCAGTATAGTGGGCATCATATACCCACGCCCCATTCCCAAAAGGTATTTCGGCTGAAGCGATTCCACATATACTGAAAGACGAAATTGCTAAATATGTCGCAAGTGAATTCTTAATAAGCATTAGAAACTATCCTTGTTTAGCTAAAGAAAAAATATAGGGCGATCAGCTTTTCTGGCAGCATATTTGATATGCTGGAATCCTTCTATAGAATTTCTTTCATTTCTATAAAAATAGTGACGCGACCACACATTTTCACCATGACTATTAGCAATAGCATTGATTAATTTGTAGCCTTTTCAAGGCCGGAATACAACCGGCAAGAGGTATCTAGCAGATTGCCAATTTCCTGGCTTCGGCAGCTTTTTGATGCCGTGGCCACGGCGGTGGCGGCCATCTGCCCACCGGAAGTGCAAATTGAGCAAGGGAGGTTTCGGCGGATATTGCCGGCGCATGCGCCGGGCAATGGTGCGTGGAGCAACGCTTGGCGGGGGCGCAACTCGTGCGCGTGCTTAGACTGTATGGATTACGGTCACTGTTGCGACAGGCGATCTCCGTCGATCTGCGCCAGACCCTTGCTGGAAGCGTATGTGGCTCATGAAATAGATAGCCACGTAGCCCGGGGGCCGACCACCACGTGATCGCGGTCGTCGCGTTTCGTGGATACCGCCTATCGCGATGGTCTCTGTCCCCACATCCTTGCGACGGATGTTCTCTATGTAAAGGCCTGACCGCTTAGTAAGCCACTTGGTGAGTGCTGAGCTATAACCGGGGGTTCACTCTGGCAAAATGTGTGGCACTCATCAAAATCTTTACTAAGATTGCCTAGTCGTTCGATACGTTCCGCGCGACGGCACAATCACAAATCACTGGAAACGCAAATGAAAAAAACCATACTGTGCGGAGCAGCGTGCTGCTCCTTGTTGGCGACTGGTTCATCATTTTCACAGTCGCCGCAAAAGACCGTTATGCCAGCTAAAATGACCTGTACCGAATTCGTGGCGCTAGAGGATGTCTATAAGCCGGCCATTATATATTGGGCGACAGGCGTCGATGGAATTGGCGTGCGTGAGACAGATCAGTTGACCATCGAGACAGCGCATCCTGTTGCGCTAGATGTCATTGAGCAATGCAAGAAAACCCCCACTGTGAAGATTTCTGATGCTGTTAAATCAATGGCACAACAAGGAAAGCTCAGGATTTTCAAGGGAAATTAGTCTCAATCATCAAGTGTGTTTTGTTCTGTATTAATGGTGCGGTATATCTGTGTCGACGCCATCGATTCCCGATACGACTTCTGGAACATCAATCGCGGCGATAGCCTGGACCCAAGAGTCCATTACTCTCGCACGAAAAGAGTGGGCGTTAAGCCCACTCGCTTAGATGTTACGTACCTCACCCGAGCTTCGGCGCAGGGGACGGGCCGACTACCATTGTTCTCCCCTTTATAGCTCCTTGATTGAGAGCCATAAAATGGGCCGAACTTCCTATCTCGCCACTGTGGCTTGGGTCACAGCCTTTATTCGAAGAGGGAGCTTCTGTTTTTTCCGGCATTGTGAACTCGAAAATTATTGCAGATTGACCTAAAAGGTATGTCCGTAGCATCTCCACAAACTGCTCCCATAAGCTCGGGAGCTTATCCATTCCTGCCAGGTGAGCAACTAGTTGCTCGCAAGTGCCTGTGTGGTTCCAGGAGCCAACGTCTAGGCGCATTACGTGCCCTAAACTCGTTAGTCGCTGATGGTTAAACACACACTGCAAGTCCGTCTTAAGCGCATTTGTCTGCTCGATGGCAATTATCTTGCCAGTGGAATCAACGGAGTAGCATTTATCCCATTCTGACGTTTTGTGTACGACAATCTCGTCGCAATTTCCTGTTGATATGTTAATAAACTCGCGAGTTGGTGCTGGCATTTCAAATCGAGTCCCATTAATCTTTGAATTTTCGGTGGTGGCATTTACTGCTCTTATGTCATGACTCATGCATCCATCAGGAGAAGTTATCTCTTCTATAATTTTTCTTGCAATCGTTGCGGAATTCTTTTCTTTGGGGATCGTGCCAGCAAGCTGCTTTGTCAACGTATCCACAACTTCCTTTCCTTTATCGGCGTCGGAAATGGACTCCTCACTGAGAAGCCAGCTGAAATCGACCGGAATCCCGTTAACTTTTATTTCTTTTCTATTAACGGCAACATTATAGTAGATTTTTTCATAGTCCTCCTTGCTGCATGGAGTTTCCGTGGTGCTGTTACAAATTTCCAAAAGCGCATTTGTGATTCTCGGTGAGGCCGCCGTTTGGGTGGTCATGCTTCCGTTAAAGTATGGCATATTGATAGAAGTATAGGTTTAGCTATGTGGAAAGATTCTTCAAAATACTTATTTGTTTAATGCCGGGAACCCGGCAAAAGCATGATATGCCAAAATCTTGGGACCTTTTTAATAAAGGTGCATTCAATACAAATTTCTCTTACTTCCCTGGGTGCTCGTGAGTAGTACGTGCTAGTTTTCTGTCGCGTGCGACACTACACGTTCGTGCGCGTGGCTGGCGCTGGAACTGAGTAGCATTAATGACAAGGCTTAGTGCCGACTGGAGCGGCCCCTGAAGAGCCGCACACGGTTTCTACCTTAAAATAGCGGGTAGGGTGCGACATGAAGCATGAGGTCCGGGCGACCGGGTGCAGTGCATGCTCGTTTCATCATTGTCCAACCGTCAAATGGTTGTCCTTTGCGGTAGTGGACCCGTCGTGCGACCGACGGTAGCGCTAAGAGCGCGTGCGTTGCTGGTAACGGTGAGGTGCGAAGCCGCTCTGACGATGAAGTCCGAAAGCGTGTAGTGCTGTGAAGTACTTGCACGGAAGCTCCGAGCGGCACCGAGGTTGAGACGCTAGGCTGGCTGATAAGGGCAACACATGTGAATCGCTGATAAACGTCGTTACTATTGAAATACCAAAGCTGCCGATAGGCATTGCCCAAAAATGGAATGTGGCAGGATATCGTTCTCCTACCACGCGATACGTCGCCAATCGAGCAACCGCCGAAGAGGCTGGCCCTAACTCAGTCGTGTGATGGTGCGGGAACGTGGTAAGCCCGTATGGTTGCCGTCAGGCAGGCTGACCGTAAGGAAAGCTGTCGACCGTGCGGGTATGAGAAGGCGGAAAAAGCGAAGGCCGTGCCGTAATGGCACGGATAGGGGCTGCAACATTGCCCTGCGCGAAAGCGAGCAGACTTCTGCCGGGTCCTCGGGCGCAGAGAATTGGTCTAGGTTCGAAGAGGGAGAGCATGGGAGAACGCCGTCTTGGTGTCTGCCCCTTCGGGGCTCGCATTGAATGACGACCCTTAATCGATGCGCCGGCTGGATACTAGCCGGCTGTTTAGTTATATGCAGTTTCGTGAGGGCTTGAGCCGTATGCGAGGAAACTCGCCCATACGGTTTTTAGGGGAGGATGCGCAGGCAACGGCGTGTCCTTACGGTCGGGCAAAAAATGGATAGCGCGCTCGCCATTATTGCCGGGGGACGACCTGTGAAGCAGGGGTCTGTGATGTCCTCGGCGTTGCGTGCTCAAACGTCACGGTGAGGCGCGCACGCTCGGCAGGTTGGCAAGATGGGCGCAGGGCCGTGCAGACAGACGACGCGGAGTTGGTGACGGAGATCCAGCATGCCGTCGCCGATTTGCCGAGCTACGGCTACCGGCGCGTTTGGGGCTTGATTCGCAGCCAGCGTGAGGCGCGCGGCATTGGCCGGTGAACGTGAAAGGCATTTACCGGGTCATGCGTGTTCACGGCCTGCTGCTGCAACGCAGACCGAAACGTCCCCCCATCACACGACGACATGACGGGCGGGTTGCTGTGGCGCGAAGCAACCAGCGATGGTGCTCCGATGGCTTCGAGTTCCGGTGTGAGAACGGCGAGCCATTGCGGGTCACCTTCGCGCTGGATTGCTGCGACCGGGAGGCGATGAGCTGGGTAGCGACCACGGGCGGCTAAACCGGGAACGATTGTCCGCGACGTTATGCTTGCGGCTGTGGAACATCGGTTTGGCAATGTCGACGCGGCGCCCGCATCGATTGAATGGCTAAGCGATAACGGCTCGGGATACATTGCCCACGAGACGCGCGCGTTTGCCCCTGGCCTCGGGCTCAAGCCGCTCACGACGCGGGTATGCCGTCCTCAGAGCGATGGCATGGCTAAGAGCTTCGTGAAGACGATGAAGCGCGATTACGTTGCCTTCATACCCAAGCCGTACGCTGCGACCGCTGTTCGTAACCTGGCGGCTGCGTTCGAACATTACAACGAGAAACACCCACATAGCGCGTTGAAGTATCGCTCGCCTCGCGAGTTCAGACGCAAAGCGGAATCATCAACCTTGGTGTGACGCCCGGAAGCACGGGGGGCAAAACCAATGCAGCTCACCCCCAAAAAATTGGAAATACAATCGAACTCCGCACTTCGCCTCGCCCGGAGTTTGGTGCAGCCGTAAGCGAACTGAACAAGTATCTCCGGTGGTGGCACGTGCTGACGCGCGACATGCTAGGACGCCCCGTCCCAGCGGACAGACCGGCCACGCGGTGCTATCGCCCGACTGTGCAAAGCGGTGAAGCAAGGCCACAATTCACGACTCATGCGATGGAAGTGGAGGTGTCCTGGAAAGCTGTGGAGTCGCGCACGTGATTTACTACGCCCTAGTACGGGGATTGCTTAAGAAGGCGTAGCGCTAGGCGACTGATCGCTCCGATATTGAGGAGATCAGAAGATCCGAGGCCTTTTGAAGAGCTGCGGCGAACGCCGGTACGCAGTGCCGCTCCGATGTCTTTTCGCCGTGACGCATGAGCCACGTTTCTCTGAAGCTGCCCTGGCTAGCCGAACACAATGTGATGCATTGTTTCGAAAACGCGTTTCCAGCGTTGACGAGAACCGCTGAACGACAACGCTTGCGGCAATATGGGAGAAAGCCCTGATTGTTTGCCCCGTTCCCGCACAGCACATCGCACGTCTGAACTCGTGCGGAGAGCGGAAATTCAGGGAGCTATGGCGGTGCTGCTCGTTGTAGTGCTCAAAGGCAATGGCCAGATTGCGAACGGCCGGCTCGGCGTCAGGTATCGGCATGAAGGCGATACAGTCGAGCTTCATGGTCTTCACGAAGCTCTCGGCCATCCCGTTGCTCCACCGAGGAAATCCTGCGTTTGCACCCGCTTGGGCGCAATTTTGGACGGGAATCAATGTGCGCGTCTCACGGCGCCAGCCCTCATTCTAAGCTCACTTACGAACTCTACATTGAATGGGCAGTTCACCCTATCTGCCTCGATTGGGGAAAATACCTCATAGTAGGCTTAGTACACAGGAGCAAGAATGTTGAAGGCCTTTGAAAGTGACAACGAGTTTAGTTTCCTAAAAAATCCGTTGTTACCCATCCAGACGGCATGCGTTGGTTCCAGAAAAGTAACAAGAATTCTCTTGATAGACCCACAAATCATCGTAAGAGATGGATTGAAACTTTTGCTTCGCGAATCGTATGCGATCGTAATCGGAGAATCATCTGACGGCGGCGAAGCAATCGAACTCTGTTCCCGACTACGTCCTGATATAGTTGTTATGGACCTTGTTTTGAAGTCTCTGGACGGGATTGACACTATACAAATACTACGTCGTAAAAATCCTTCGTTACGGATAATAGTTCTATCAAGTACATTATCCGATATTCAGGCTGCTGAAGCTATTAGAGCTGGGGCCAACGGATTTGTTTTGAAGCAAAGTGGAGCAGCAAAGCTTATTTCGGCAATAAGTGTTGTCCGGGGTGGCGAAAAATATATCGATTCCGCTATCCACTTCCCTGAGGTTGAAGGTAGATCTTCGCCTAGAACTCATGAAATGTCAATTTACTCCGGCGAAAAACTAACAAATCGGGAGCGCCAAATTCTAAAACTTATCGCGGAGGGTAGAAAAAATCGGCAAATTGCGGAGCAGCTATTCATCAGCATCAAGACAGTTGAAACGCATAGAACAAATTTAATGAGAAAGCTCAACGCGCACAACATCGCAGAACTATCGATTTTGGCTAGGCGATTTGGATTAATTAGTGTTTGAAAAATTTCAATATTATGTTTTACCGGTGAAGTATAAAATGTACTGCCATTGCCGTTTAAATCGACGGTCCGAAATGTTGGCGTTGTTGACCTGCTCCCCGCGTTTAGTACCGTGACGATGTAGAGTCCGTTCCCGGGAGGAACGGTCATGAAGAAGCGATTCACCGAAGAATAGATCATCGGCGTGCTGAAGGAAGCCGAGGCGGGCCTGAGGCCCGCGGAGCTTTGCCGCAAACACGGCATCTCGGAGGCCACGTACTACAACTGGAAGGCAAAGTTCGGCGGGATGACTGTCTCCGACGCGCAGCGCCTGAAGGAGCCGGAGCAGGAGAACAACAAGCTCAAGCGCCTGCTTGCCGATTCGATGCTCGACAACGTGGCGCTGAAGGATCTGTTGTCGCGAAAATAGTCAGCCCGCAGGCCAGGCGCGAAGCGGTCCAGACGTTGGTGGCCGAACGCGCTATGGGTGTCACCCGGGCCTGCGGGCTGGTAGGGATTTCGCGCTCGCTGTTTCACTATGAATCGCGTCGCCGAATCGACGACGAGGTGCCGCCGTCGAACGCACGCGCTTGCCGATAACAACTGGCCCGAATCAGAGTTGGTCGATGGACTTCGTCTCGGATGGACTGGCGCACGATCGGCGGTTCCGGTGCCTGAACGTGGTGGATGACTACACGCGCGAATGCCTGGTTATCGAGGTGGACACCTCATTGCCGGGCCTGGGGGTGATGCAGGTTCTTGAGCGGTTGAAGGAAGCGCGCGGCTTGCCGGCGTCCATCACGGTGGACAACGGTCCGGAGTTCGCTGGTAAGGTGCTGGATGCGTGGGCCTATGAGGCAGGCGTTACGCTCTCGTTCACGGGCGGGCAAGCCTGTGGAGAATGCTTATATCGAGAGCTTCAACGGTCGGCTCCGCGACGAATGCCTGAACGAACACTGGTTTGTTTCGATGCGTCACGCCAAGACGCTGATTGAAGATTGGCGCAATGAGTACAACACCGAGCGGCCTCATAGCTCGCTCGGCTACCTGACCCCTGCGCAATTCGCTCAGCGGCAGACAGAGTTTTTAACCCTGGACTCTAGTTGCTCTTCGTACGAAAACCGGGGGCAGGTCATTGTCAGCACTCGAAAATTCTATTCTGAGGATTTATGTATGAATGAATATAAGTGGAACATCACATCGCGGTGCCAAGCCAACAATTCCGTCACCGGCACTTGGGGATGTCAAAGTGGCCGGTTCGCGGTCCAAACAAGACCTGTATGGTGTGTTCGGCAAGTGGCGCGTCATGGGTCGCGGCAATCGCTGCGCACCGTCATCAATCAGCATCTCTGGGCTTCAGTTTTAGCCCTCTCCTGCGCGCAGCTCAGCGCTGCGCCCATGATGAAAGGCGGGCGCCCCTAGCGGCATCCAGCGTGACAAATCACAATGCCGCGTTTCTACTCAGCAACCGCGCGAGCAGATTGTGCTCGGCGTCTAAAGCGAGTGCAAGCGCAGTTTTTCCATCTCGACGCACCAAATCTACTATGAGTCTCCTGTCTGCGATTAGCATGGAAGCTATGTTAAGCTGATCAGTCGACGACGCAATCATCAATGCAGTCATACCGTTCCTCAAAGCGATATTCGGATCGAGATCTGGATGTTTGAGAAGTTCTCTTACAATTAGTGGATAATTATGCTCTACGGCAAAAATAAGGGCCGTCCTTCCTTCCTTACATTGTAGATTTGGGTCAATACGGCGATCCTGAAGCAACTCTCGTACGACTTCAAGTCGATTCAAAATAGTTGCTTCGATTAGCGAAGTGCAGCAGCTTTTTAATCCATGATTGGGGTCTATGTGGTGCTTTTCTAAGCAGGATCTTACGCGATGGAGCGGGCCATATTTTATAGCAATCGCCAAGGCAGTTACGTCTCGCGAATTATTCGAATTAGAATTCACTTCCGATGATTCTGGAAGTGAGTCGCTGAGGGTGCGATCGACAAGTTCTGGATTGTGATGCAAACTGCATTCAGAACATCCTTTTCGCCTCCTCGACATATGTTGACTATATATTCCTGAATATATATCCATTATAGATATTCCATATCCAAGAGTCTTGAATGTGAATTATTTATATACATGGAGTGGTCATCCGTGGGGTCATGGCAAACCATATTGCCATTGGAGCGCGACGTCCAGCATCGCCCTGCTATGTTGGTCGCTACCTAACACGCATTGAACAGCGAAAACTCGCTCCAAAACCCAAATCTCTACAATCGATTTCCGCCACGTTAGCAAATATTTTTGTGGCCCGCCCTAGAGGATTCGAACCTCTGACCGCTCGCTTAGAAGGCAAGTGCTCTATCCACTGAGCTAAGGGCGGTTTAGATTGCATAGACGCAAATAAAAGTCTACGAAGCCACTGGGGGTAGAGCGTACTACGTTAGCAACCAATTTGCATGTGACAAATGAGCGTATCGGCGCAATATCTACAACAATTGAAGATTTTCGCTAGCGCTCAACCTTATCAGTAGCTAATATTTATGCATTCAAATTTCGATATGAAGAATTGTGTAGGAAACTAGCTTATTGATCAAAGGGCCTCTAGCTCATGTGTGGTTAGAGCAGTGGACTCATAATCCATTGGTGCCGTGTTCGACTCACGGGGGGCCCACCAAACATCACGGTAGCCCGGGAGAAGTTCTTTGGCTGGCTGCAGGGACCACGAAGGTGCTATTTCGAGCGCTGCTTTCCCCGTCGTGCGCGCTTGCCACAAAGTCTGATTGCGCCAGATATGGCGGAGTCGCACTGTCAACACGGGCTGACGCGACGCTGTGCGCTCGGCATTGGTTGATCGATCTCCGATACTTCCCAATGGCTGCAATATTTCGTATCGATGAGCCTCCTACTCCGCACCGGCTCTCAGTTAAAGAATACGCGAACGTTTCGACGTCCGGCAAAGCTGTGAGCCGTGGGGCGCCGACTAGGAAACGAACTGGGCATGAAACGCTGTAGGTGCGTCTATGGACGACAAGACGGAATTCCGGCCAGCTCCGGTGTCAGCCGTAATTGGGTTGTATCGATCTAGCTGTCCAACTGCTACGACATCCATACTCGACTTTATGCCTTGCAGTTTTGCGATCAGGGTCGTCACGTGTTCGATTCAGGCATCGAGGAACCGAAGAACCAGTGCCAAGTTGACGTCGAGATCACCTTCGAAATGCGTATCGACTGGCGCAAATCGACACCTTCAAGGATTGTCGAGAGTTGGATTTGGACTCACGCACACAATGTCGCAACGTTGATGCGGCGACGTGTGCCGACCGTGGCCTATCAACTGTTAAAGGCATGCTCGCAGGCATGCCACGCGCGCAGCCAGTCAGGCCCTTGCCCGCGGACAATCCTAGGATCATCATGTGTCGTCACATGTCAGAACGACACGTAATGCATCTAGCTCACCAGAGGCGCTACCACCTCCGCATTCAAATTATGAAAGCAAATCGGTGCGTGACGGGGACAGCCCTAGGCTGCCTTGTGACGCCGCAACTCGGAGGCGATGGTCGAGTTTAGCGCGTGCTCCATTACCACGCCTGTGATCGATCACGCTAGCTGGCTTACGTTGGAAGGGACCTGCTCCCGAAACTCTTTGGGCTGGTAGCTGCCGGCGTCCTCGTGCTTGCATATCGATTTCCTCCAGATCAGGCGGGGAATCAGAATGAATGTGCATTCGCACCTGACAGACCGAGCCGCGACACGCTTCTGAACCTCAACAGCCCCGCGATGAGGCAAATTCATCGTTCGGGGTTACGAGCATCCGTCTTGTCGACGTAATGAGGAAAAATCTTTACACGAGAGCTCTAACGCTCGCCTTCGTCACGATCTCGAAATTTAAGTAAATGTGAAGCGCCATCAGCGAAACCCTGCTTCCTCACCGTGCCGCCGGCCGTAAAGTAGCCGTAGACAACAACGAGATTCTCCGTACCCCCTCTGGAATACGAGTGCCAGGTAAATCTTTGGGAATATTTTAACGTTATTCGAATATTATTTCACTGAAAAATAGCCTAAAGGGCGATGTCAAATTATGACAATATTTTGATATTATCTAAAATAAATTTCTGATACATATGCTACCGTGCCAGACGACGACTATATGGTCGCCTATTTATATGCAAGAATAATTTCCGTCATGTGATTTACGTATATATTTTACGCCTAGTAATATCTGGGCGTATGTCGCCATACATTTAAGAAATATCGATCAAATATATCTAACAAAAATATTATACCCACAAAACATTCTTTTAGAATTTGGAGATAGAAGTAAAATGGATCCAGCTTCGGCAATTTTAGCTATCAATTCCGGCGTCGAATATAAAATCAACGAAGTCGCGAAATTCAACTTCAAGTTCTTGGGCGTGTGGGCCACTGTCACCGTTGGACGAGTCGCTCATTTTGCCACCAAGCTAGTTTCGCACTTTGGTGAACTAAAACCACCGGAGGCAACAATGCGGATCTCCGAACGGGGACTCTCAATGCTCGCTGGCGTTATGTCGACTATCCAGGCCGTCGCGGGAGCGACAGCTTTTTATAAAGCGATAAAAGAGTTCTTTGCAGCACGCAGCTCGAGCGATGCCCGTCCTCTTGAAGAGAGGTTTGCCGCGGTAAGAGAAGCATTCAAAAATAAACATTTAACCATCAGAGAAAATGAAGCGGATCTCCAACAAAAATCATTGGATTCATTTTTGACATCTGAGCTATCCCACAAAGACATCGACGTAGCAAAGAGGAATTTCAAGGGCCACTGCGTGACATTTTTCCGCGACACCCTATTGCAGTCCGGCAACGCCGCTTGCGCATTCACCAAGCAAATATCGACGTTTTTTTCGATCGCCGTGAACGGAGCCGCGTTGTCCATTGCGGGCCCAGCAATAGTAACTGCAATAGGCGGTGCCCATATTGTGTCCGGAGTGTTGGCGTATAGAGTAGCAAAAAATAGTGACGAAGCTAGTAAGCAAGTACTTTCCAAAATAGCAGCGTTAGACGGATCTCTCAAGAATATATCTCAATCGTCTGAGATCACAAAGAAAGTACACGACGAATTGGTATCCAGAAAGGACTTGCCAACCTTCTTTCAGGATCATGTAAGACGAAGGAAGTACGAGATGCATATGACAAAGAGCGAGCTTGACATGTCTGTTTTGAAATTATCACAGTCATTGCTTGGTCATAGTAAGGCCAATGAAACGAAATCATCAACCGATCTTCAAGTCGCTAAAAATAGACTGGTGTACGGCGCAATTTCGACCGTATTCGGTGGATGTTCGTTGGCCCTAGTTTTGCTTGGGATTGCGAATCCGCTCGTTGGTATTGCGATAGGACTGGGCGCCTCAATCTTAACAGCAATATGGCTTATCTATTCCTCTGCCAGAAACAAAAATAACTCGTTGGTCGAGATCCCGAAGAATAACGAAAAATCTCAATGCATTTCGGAAACGATTGAGATGCTACGGGATAGGCGTGACGAGAATGCCCTGTCCAGGAAATTTATAAAATCGACTCTTGTCGATTTAGGGATTAATCCTTTATACCTTAGAGCCTTCAAGTTGGCGCAATTGACGGGCGTCGCTTCTCTGCAAAGAAAATCTGAAGAACTACTGGCTAAGAAGATAGATAACCTTATTTCTGGAGATGGCGCTAGAGCGAGATTTGCAGAAAGGTGATGCCATTTAAATAATGGCGAGGTAGCCGACAATACAAGTGATTGATTAAATATACAAGTTTGCGTTGCATATGAACGAATTTTTGACGAGCTTTGGTCGGATAATAGGACTTTCTGAATTGTTTTTCGATCGAGATGGCTTGTGCCATATTTTAGTAGACGAGATATATCCCGTTGTTATCCGAGCACATGGAAACAATAACTGCCTGTTAGTGATGAGCCTTCTCACTGAGAATCTTTCAACTGCTATTTCCCATAGTATCTACGCTGAAATGCTTGGGGAGAATTTTCGTTCATTACGAGACGGTGGAGCATCGTTTGGAATGGAATCGTCAAGCGGTATGTTAATACTGTATCAACAGATATATTGTTCCGATATCGTTCCGGGTGCATTAGAAGCGATCTTCTCTAACTATATTTCGATGTTGAGAACCTGGAGCGCACGCTTCACTTGAAATTGGCTGCGAGGACTCTTAGTCCGTTGCTAGCTTTAGATAATGATGCTCTCTTCATGTACAAAGTGGACTTTCAGGTGTTCACCTGATCAGAAAAGGCGTCTTATGGTGCGACGATACGGAGATGCAACAAGTAGCGGCGGAGACGATCTGTGGCAATCAAACTATTTATCTTTAGGCGCCCTGGAAAGCTCTTCTGTCAAGATGAGTTTTTCGATCTGCAGGAAGGTGCGTTGGCGTTTGCCCATGCAGATTCTATAGCAGCTGCTGATTCCAAGGATGTCGATTCTTTTGTGTACCGATGCGGGGACTTTCAGATGATCTATAGCGACCTGCATCGCATCACGTCTCACTACAAGTGTTCCAAGCCGTTTTGGACAGAAAAGGTAAAGAGTACAACTATTCCTTTGGAGTCTATGGAGTTGATTAAGAAGCTTGGTGGCGCCGATCCGTTAGCGTTGCTTAGAGTTGTTTATATGCACTGCCTCACGCGCGAGCCGGAATATTTTTCAAGGTTTTTGCATTACATCGTAGATGGAAGTCGAGATCTATTCGAGTTCATCGAGGCCAACAGCCTTCGTCCCTGGTCGGCAGCAACGTACGCGAAGGCACTCGGAATATCAGTTCGCAAGCTAAATATGGTGTTTTCTGAAAAATTCAATATGTCCGTTAAGGAGTGGTTAATTGAATGTCGACTGAGAAATGCGCGTAAATTAGTGCTAAACACATCGATGTCATTTTCTGACATTGCTTTTGCTAGCGGATTTAATAGTCATTCACATTTTAGCTCTAGTTTTCGAGCTCGTTTTGACTGCAGTCCAAGTCAATATCGACGTATTTCTGATCTTAGATAATCGCGAGGAAGTGTTATGTCAAATATGGATTTGTTAGGTTACTTGGATACTAGCGTCAAAAGTAGCCAGCGAGAGGCTGAGAGCGCAATGAAACAGGCTGCAACTACGGGGGAGACGATAGATTATCTTGCGGCCCAGGAAAAAGTAAACGACACCCAGAGGAAAACCAATGCATATTCGGGAATGATGAAGGCGTTGCATGACATGCAAATGAAAATCATTTCCAATATAAATTGAAGAATGCTTGGCACTGAAGAAAGAAAATCGATTCTAAAAATAATACTTTGCGCAGCAAAACACGGATTATTTCGTGAGCTTAAAATATTGTGTGAATCCATTGATCTCCTGATCTACGATGAACTCGATCGTGTTTTGTTTATTGCGTGCATTCTCATAGAAATTCGAAAATATAGAGAAGCCGTCTTAATGCTTTCCGATGTCACCGGGGATGACGCTAAAAAAATGTCAGAGATGGCAATTTATCTTATGGAGCGTGACGATTCGGGAATGAATTTCTGCGAGATTAATTTTGAATTAGTTGAAAAACTGTGTTGCAAAAGATTTGCAAAATATTGATATAAATGGGCGCTGAACATATATATTTATAGGCGGTTCTGCCGAAATCACAACTTCACGAAGGATTTGACCAATGGTTTCTGAAACGAAAGCTTATTCGATACCGTTCATGAATGTAAATGGCGTCGATGATTCGGCCGGCTATTCTGAGGCGGATCAGTTCGCTGCGCTAATGGTTGCGAAGGCACCAAAACCAGAATCGATGCTCTTGTCTGAGATGCGGCAGAGCGCGGAAAGGGGGGGCGCCTTGCTGGAAGCCGTCCGGCGTACAGATATGGATGGTCCTAATGGATTTGTAGGCGTTCAACAACTGCTTGATACCGAGTCCACCTATCAGGGTCATTTGCGATCCATGACGGTGCTTTCAAAAATACTTGGTTCTGCAGCAATGGGGATTAATAAATTAACGTCGATGTCATGATTCATCGTGGTGCTCGTTGGTTGGTTATTGCTTGCGCTCTTTTTCTTGGTGGATGTAAGGTTGTTTTGTTCTCGAACATCTCCGAGGCCGAGGCAAATGAGATGATCTCCCTATTAATGCTGAACCATATCGAAGCGCAGAAGGTCCAGGAAAAGGGAGGGTTGATTACCATTCGAGTAAACGACGATGCTTTCGTGTCCGCTGTTGAGGTCTTACGCTTGAATGGCTTACCCAGGAAGAAACGCCTAGTAATGGAGGACCTGTTTCCAGCGAATCAGCTAGTGACGTCACCCTCCCAGGAACGAGCCAAGATTCAACTGCTCAAAGAACAGCAGATTGAAGGAATGATCTCGGTAATGGACGGAGTGATCAGTGCGAGAGTCGCCATTGCTGAAAAGACCGACGAACATGGGAAGTCGATGACGAGGCCTTCTGTGGCTGTTTTCGTAAAGTATTCCCCACTCATAAATCTTTTGAATTATGAGATGCAAATTCGCAGTTTGGTCGCGGAAGGTGTTCCCGGTGTTGAGCCCAGCGAAATCAGTGTCGTGATGCAGCCCGCAGACATTCGTTACTTGGATACGAAAGTAAAGCAGGGACCGTCAGCCTGGCGCTCCTGGACAAAAGACCATGTGACGCTAGCCGCCATACTTGGGGCGGCCATTTTTATGGGACTGTGCGTGGCTGTGTGGCTACTGGTCACAGTATCGCGCAGGAGTACTCGTAGTGAAGTCGGCGATGCGTGAACTTCCGGCCAATGTAGTGCTAACGCCGGAGCTTCAGCGGTTGCACACATTGGCGTGGCACCCGGGGAGATCTCTACATGAATCCTGGTGGGCGGAGCTGGGGCTTGAAGGATGGCAGGAAGATTATAGGATGCATCCTGGTTGCAGACGGGAGCTTGACACACTCATCGTCCGAAGACGCGGCTTCCCTCTTACAGCATTACCGGCCGCTCTTAACGTCGATCAGGCTCGCCTGATCGGTCTTGAATCGCGCTTGCCAAAGTTGTTGCCAGCACTTGGATTTTGTGCACTTGGCTCTCCTGAATATATGCTGCTTCGGGGGTTCGGCGATCGGTTGAGGAAGATGTTGGGGAGTCAGTCATGCGAACAGCTTGCGATATTGGTGCCGGTAGGCGGCATTGAAACGCCAGTAGACGTTGACCGACATTCATCGAGGTTGCTGGAAATTGGGTGTGCGTGGCTAAACCGCCAGCTTGGTGATTGCCCAGTATGGCAGGCCCTAGCGGGGTGTTTCCCGCTCCCTCACCCAGATACTAGCCTGATTCCCGATTCCCACCCGCTGCCGTTGCTATTCAAGATGGATAGAATTTTATGAACCCATTTCTTTTAAAGGTTCCGCATTTACACGTCGAATCAAGTTCGATTTCTGGTGTTATAAACCGGGATAAATTTGAAAAAATTTTTGAGGCGGTCGACATACTGAGGTGCGCCCGTATCCGGGCCGCAAGCATCCTACGAAAAGCACGCGAACGTCAAAGGGAGATAGTCAGCGAAGGACATTCTCAAGTCTGTGCACATGTCCATGAGGCGACCACTGCCGCAATTTCTGATTCCATACATTGGCTGATGGATGCTCATGATCTAGAGATGAAACTAGCTTCCCGTGTGGAAAAAATGTGCTGCGAATGGGTCGCTGATGTGGTCAGACAATTTGCCGGTGAAGCCAGTCGAGCCGACCTAATTTCCGCGAAAATCAGGACGTGTATAAACGAGATGTCTGCCAGAGGCGCGTTCTCGGTACATATTTCTCCGCTCGACTTTGAGGAGGTAGTGCGTTCGTTTCCCGATGACATCTCATTTGAGATAATTGTTGATTCCAATATCGATACGGGTACGGCAATTTTAGAAAATAAGTTTGCCAGAATAAAAATAGATATTGAGAGCCACCTCAGTCGATTATTGAGGTCTATTAACGATTTTCCAAGGCTAGACAAATAGTTTTTTTGAATGCCATCTAGCATCGATTCGATGCGCGCCGCAAGGATTTTATCGAACGAAGATAATTAAAGGGATGCTACTAATATTTTATTGATTCCGTATTCGCAATGGCACAGTAATTAGACAGCTATTTTGAGTACTAAAATTGACGCATTGGCCAGCTTTGAATCAGTGATGTGTACCGTTTCTCCGCGCAAATAGGAGGTACTCTTGTGACCCGAACGAACGGCCTCAACGGCCGGATTATTCCTTTACCTCAAGCAGTCAAACAAAGCGGTCGCACTTCTAATGCAGGCGGGGCGAGCGGCGCGAATCGCCCGTTTCAGGTTACCCCCGCTTCATCAGTAGTTGACATTGCTGCTCGAACGCTAGCTTCCGCGCGTGGGGTGCACTTCGCTCGACAGCATAGCGCACGACACTATGCTGCCCTCCGGGGGGACTTTCGCAACGATGCACTTGTAGCACGCGGGCTGGTTAATACGATCTCGCGTCGCTTATTTCAGACGAAGGACCCAGTCTTGGAGGACCTATTGCGACAGTTCCCTGACTGCGATGATCCGGATCATCTTCTGTTGTCTATGCGAAGAGTTTCGCTCCATCCGGCCGCGATGGCGCTTCTGTTAAGCCATGCTGCGGAAAGTAGCCCTCCCGGGGCGCGACGCAAGCGGTTAGAGGCGGAATTGGAGGCGCTCGTGGGCTCCGGGTCGGACTGGGAGTTTACGCTGCTGGGCTGGTTGGAGTTCGGGGCCACAAGCCGTGACACGATGGCTCAAATGCGGATGCTCTATCAGCAATCATCCCTAGTGCGGCAGGGGCTGGTTAGGTTCTTCGAGAAACTAGCAGGCATGAAAAATAGGGACCGGAAGATCAAGGTATTGATCCGGGCGCTAGGTTTCCAATTATCAGGAATCGACGAGAGAATCCTGGAAAAGGAACATCTTGCAGAAGTGATTTTCGACCTTAAACGCCTGCTGCTTTTTATTGGTTGCGAGGAGCGCTGTCGACATATTGCAGAAAACATAAAGTCGGCAAAACTTAGTGCAGATGATGTGCTCAAGATGTTATTGAAAATGGTTGATAATTTCTGGCTGACGCCAGAATGGATAGTCGAAGAAGGGCGTGCAATATTTCTTAATCCGTCCGAAATACAGCTGCTTTCAATAAAATTGTACGACCTCAGTAAAGGGCTTCCGGACCCATGTTTCCGTGACGAGGAGCATCGGAGTCAAATATTGGATAGCCTAAGTAAGGCGATTGAAAACGCAGAATGTTTGATGCTGAAAGAGTGAATTATAGAATCCGATAGATCGATGAAATTCATATTTTCAACGCTATGCGAATCGTATTTTCATAATTTTAGTGTAAAAAAACGTTTTTATTTTCGAGTTTGTCTATTTTAGTTGTCAGAATATATATTTGTAGGTTTTTTAATTATCTATTATGGATATAAAAACCAAAAGAAATTTAGACAAATTTTTCTCAATGTTAGACATGCGCCATATTCGCATTGAGCCAACGATGGAAATCTGTGATGGGAACTTTCGGCTCTTCGTAGAAATTTGCAACGATCGGGTGATGCTCTCATCGATGCGTCAGATCGACGACCGGGAAGCGCCGGCAGTGCTGGAGACTCTTATGTCGCTATGGTCTCCTAGCTGCACAGGGGGCATCCCCGTACGGGCTTTCTATGCGGGCGACGGAATTTACGTTTCCGCGACTTTTCCCGAAGGAAGCTTGGCTGAACTTTGGTATCGGATGGCCCGTGCGCAGCGCAGGCTGTTGGAAAGTTGCCTACAGGAGACGGCATGCCGTTTTTGAAAGCCATGCGCTTCCTACCGTTTGCTGCCGCAGCAATCTTCCCTTCACGGTCGATGTCTGCCTTTTTCGCTAGCCGCGAAGTCAGTCTTCTAAAGAGGAAACTGTCATGAAGCGCATCGCCTCATGGCTTATTGCCTTACGGGGGCGCCAGGACGTCGTGCTCGCGATCGTCCTGATGGTGGCGGTCTTTATGATGATCCTGCCGCTGCCTACGCTCATTGTGGATCTGCTTATTGCGCTGAATTTCGGCATGGCGTTGATGCTTCTCATGACCGCGATCTATGTACGCGATCCGCTCGACCTTTCCGCTCTGCCGTCGCTGCTGCTGATCACCACGCTCTTTCGTCTGGCGCTGACTGTAAGTACGAGCCGTCTAATCCTGCTGCAGCACGATGCTGGCGAGATTGTCACGGCATTTGGCAACTTCGTGGTTGGAGGCAACTTGGCGGTAGGTGTCATCGTCTTCTCAATTATCACCATCGTGCAGTTTATCGTAATCACAAAAGGCGCCGAGCGTGTTGCAGAGGTTGGTGCGCGCTTTTCTCTCGACGCTATGCCTGGAAAGCAGATGAGCATCGACGGCGACCTCCGCGCCGGCACCATCGACGCGGCCGAGGCCAAGCGGCAGCGCAGGATGGTGCAAAAGGAAAGTCAGTTGTATGGCGCGATGGACGGATCTATGAAGTTCGTCAAGGGCGATGCAATCGCGGGCATCATCGTAATCCTCGTCAACATTGTGGGGGGCATCGCTGTAGGCGTGATGCAGCATGGTATGGGTGTGGGTAAGGCTGTCGACATTTATGCGGTGCTGTCGATCGGCGATGGACTAATCGCGCAGATCCCCGCGTTGCTGATCTCGATCGCAGCGGGAATCGTTGTTACACGTGTGCCTGGCGAGAAGCGCGAGAACCTGGCGCAGGACTTGGTGGTCCAGTTCTCGCGGCAACCCTACGCGCTTATGATCGCCGGCGGGGTAATGTTTATTTTCTCGCTCGTGCCGGGCTTCCCCGCCTTCATCTTTCTCCCGCTAGGCGTTGGTATCGGGCTAATTGGCTTTTTCTCACTACGCAAGCTAAAGGCCACGGGAGAGGCCGGCAATCCGCCGGAAGGCTCTGGCGAGAAGAGTGCAGAGATGACGCCGGGCGCCGAGCCTCTGACGCTGAAGCTGTCACTGGACTTGGCCGCGCGGCCGGAGTTAGCCGAAGCCCTCGAGCGGTTGCGCTGGGAGAAGTTTGAACGTCTCGGCGTAGCACTTTCGAAGATCGAGCTGCGGGCGGACAAGGCGCTACCGCCCGGGACTTTTTCGATGCTTCTTTACAACGAACCTGTAATAAACGTAACCCTACGCAACGGCATGCTGTTGCTTGGTAAGCAGTGCGCCCGCATGGGCGCGGTTCTCGAAGTGGACGAGCTCCCCTTTGGTGGACTGACACTCCAGTGGGTAGATACGCAGCGCGCCGACAGCCTGCGGCAGGCCGGCCTGCCGCTCCTATTCGACTTGGATTGTATCGTCTATGTGGCGTCGCTGGTTGTTGACCGCTTCGCCGACGAATTCATCGGCGTTCAGGAAGCCCGCTTCCTAATGGACGCGATGGAAGGCCGTTATCCGGAACTGGTGAAGGAACTCCAACGTCAAGTGCCCGTCAGCAAGGTGTCGGATGTGCTTCAGCGGCTGGTCGCAGAAGGTATCTCGATCCGGGACATGCGGACGGTCTTTGAGGCCATGATCGAATGGGCCCCAAAAGAGAAGGAGGCCGTAATGCTTACCGAGTACGTGCGAGTAGCGCTGCGTCGACAAATTGTGAGCCGACACGCCCAGAACGATGCGAGAGCCAATGTGTGGTTGATTGGCGAAAGCATCGAGAACGTGATCCGCGATTCGATCCGCCAGACGGCTGCGGGATCCTACTCAACACTTCAAGCTGACCAGGTCGAAAAAATCGTGGCACGAATCAAGGAGGGCATTGGTGAGTATGAAGGAGCAGATGGTGCCCTAGTGACCGCTATCGATGTACGTCGGTTCCTACGCAAGTTTCTCGAGCGCGATCTATTTCGCGTGCCGGTACTGTCGTTTCAGGAGTTGGGCGACGATGTGCAATTACGCGTGCTTGGCAATATAGATCTGATTGGGGAGATAGAAGATGCGCTCCATTAACGAAGCGTCGGTTGTCGCCCTGCTGGATTCCTCATTCACGCGATGCAGGCACCCCGTCGTCGGACCAATCGAGCGATTTGGCCGCGTGGTGGAAGTTGGGCCGACGTTGCTCAAGGCGACACTGCCCGGTGCAACGCTTGGCGAGGTCTGTGAGGTGGAAAGCATCCTCGCCGAGGTCGTGGGACTTCAGTGCGAGATCGCCGTGCTTTCGCCCTTCGCCGAGCCGCTGGGCATGGCTTGCGGCGCGCTTGTCAAGCCGCTTGGGTCCGTACATAGGATTCCGGTGGGTTCTCATCTTATCGGATCCGTAGTCGACGGATTGGGTAGGCGGCTGAGTGGGCCACCGGTGCCACAAGTCTGCGAGATGCGTGCGCTAGATGCCGAGGTGCCCGACCCACTCACACGACAGCCGATCGATGAGCCGCTGCCGCTCGGCGTGCGCGCGATCGATGCAATCCTTACATGCGGCCGCGGACAGCGAGTCGGCATCTTCGCGGCAGCGGGCGGCGGGAAGAGCACGCTACTAGGCATGATTTGCGACGGCAGCCTCGCGGATGTAGTCGTACTGGCCCTCGTCGGCGAGCGTGGCCGTGAGGTGGGCGAGTTTCTTGACCAGACACTCACGCGCGAGGCGCGCGAGCGGGCGGTAGTGGTGGTGTCGACATCCGATCGTCCCGCGCTGGAGCGCCTGAAGGCGGCCTACACCGCGACCACAATCGCCGAGCACTTCCGCGACCAAGGACTCAATGTCCTACTTATGATTGATTCGCTGACGCGCTTCGCGCGTGCGGGGCGCGAAATCGGCTTGGCTGCCGGCGAGCCCCCCGCTGCAGGGAGTTTTCCTCCAAGTGTGTTCGCACGACTGCCACGCCTGCTTGAGCGGGCCGGTTGCGCTGCACGTGGAAGTATTACCGGTCTTTATACCGTTCTCGTCGAGGGAGACAACATGAACGAACCGATCGCCGACGAGGTGCGGTCGATCTTGGACGGGCACATCGTGTTGACGCGCAAGCTCGCCGAGCGAAACCACTACCCGGCCATCGACATCCGGCAAAGCAAGAGCCGGGTGATGGGGCAGGTGACGTCAGCTGATCACCGCGCGTTGGCAGGACGGGCGGTACGCCTGTCTGCGCAGTATGAGGAGATCGAGTTGCTCGTGCGGGTTGGCGAGTACCAGCGTGGAAATGACGCCGAGGCCGACGATGCGCTGGATCGACGCGCGCGGCTCGATTCCTTTCTACGGCAGTCGTCCGGCGAAAAGCCGAGCTTCTCCGAAACACTTGCTGGCCTGCGTAACGTTGTAGAAGGGTGATGCTAAGCCAACTGATGAAAATCAAGCGGTGCCGCGAGATCGGCCTTCGCAACCGCATCCGTCGTCTCGAGGCTGACATCGCGGCAACCCGGGAAGCGCGCCAAACAAATAGAGCGGACCAGTTAGCGCTGCGCCAAGCGTGGAGCGAGGCGTCGCGCATTGAGCGGGAAGTAGCGGGCACCGCGTTACGCAAGCTTAAGGAGAGCTTGCATGACTTCTACGCGCGCGAGCAGGCCCTGAGCGAGCGGCTAGAGAAACTAGGCGCTGAGATACAGGCGAAGGAACGAGAGTCGCGAGAGGTCGCCAACGAACTCAAGGCAAACCTGCGCGGGCAGGAAAAATTGGCGGTGGTGATAGAGGAGTGGATATGACGGTGAGGTCGCTAAAAAGCCCTAACCAGACGGCTGTTCGTGCTGTGACGGAGCGGCGCCCTCCGAACAGCGGGGATCGCGAAGCGTTTGCAGGGTTGCTCAAGCGACGCAAACGAGAGCCGGCCCAAGCCAGCGTGAGCGAAGAGTCTGGTGCGCAGCAACAAGTGAGCGGCCTCCCCGGCGCCGGGTTCATGCTGCCTGGTATGCACGTCAGACGTGGCATGCATTCGGTGGATGGCGAAATCGTGCGCACGGCTTCGAAGGCATCGGCAATCGCCAAAAGCGACTTCTCCGATCTGCCGCCGGACGCACATCTAGTCGCCTTGGGGAGCAAGGCGGGAGAACTTAATCTGCGATTCAGCGCGGGACCGTGGGCTGGACTCGAGATCCGAGCGGCAATGCATGCGAGCGCCATCGTGCTGACGCTACGGCCCCAGACTCGGATACAGGAAAAGCGGTTGGCGCTGGCCCGCGACGCACTCGTCAACGAAATTAAGGCGCAGGCGGGTGCGGATGTCAGAGTCGAATTTAAGGAAGCGATAGATGTTACTCGATGACTGGAGCAGCGAAGAAGCTGCGATGGCACGCGCAATAGACGGTGGCCGCGGATTTGGGCGAGATAGCGACGCCCCCGCCAACACGCCGTCTCAGCGCCGGCGCCAACCGGCGGCCCAGGGTCGCCCAGAAATGTACGCCCCGTCGTTCGACATAGAGGGCGAAATACATGATCTCGGTGAGATCGATCGGGTCGATCGCCTTCAAGAGGCTTGCAACTCCGCCGAACAAAACGCAAGTCCGCTTCCCCATACATTCAAAGGTGCCGCGGGAGATAGTTTTCATCTCAAGTATCGGGAGTGCGGTGGAGATGGCGTAGGAATCGCCTTGCGTATCGACGGAATGCCGGCCTACGCGTGGGTGGAAGAACAGCAATGGTGCGATTGGCTATCACCCCAACTTACGGTACAGCGATTCTCGCACACACCCGAAGAGCTGAGGCCGCTACTCGGGCAGTGGGCACTTATCCCCCTGCAGGAATATGCCGCTGCCGAGGGATTAGGGTCCTTGGAATTCGTCAGCACAGCGGCCGCCAGTTGTGCCTTTGAATTTGCACCGACTTTGACGGTCTCCCGTGGCGGCGCGATGCTCACTCTGCGACTGCTTCAATTTCCCGCCCACTGGGTTGCGGCGCTTGGAGCCACGATGGAATCTCGTGCTCTACCGTTTGCCTTGCCACCGATCCCGGTGACCTTTGCTGCAGGGTTGGCCACACTCACGCTTTCGCAGGTGAAGTCGCTGTCGCCAGGCGACGCAGTAGTACTCGACGATGCGACTCGCGTTGAGGAAGGACAAGCATGGCTTGTGGCTGACCACGTACTAGCGCGCATTCAATGTGTGAAGAAGGTCGAGTCTGCGTCGGAAGAGAACAACTATTTTTGGAAGATCGAGAGCGCGCTGCGCTCGGGAGAAAGTATGCCGGACCTTATTCACTCGTCGCTCATCGGTGTGCCAGACGATGTGCACCGCCACGAAGCCACCCACAAACACGTCGAACTAAAACGCTGTGACCCTGTGACCACGATTGGTTCCGACTTGGGAGGACTCGCGGACGAATGGATCAAACTTACTGCAGTAGTTGAAGTGGCGCGATCGACGATGTCACTCGATGCATTGCGCTCCCTCCATACGGGACAAGTACTTGATATTGCGTGCGTCACAGGGAAGGTGGCGTTGACGGTATCCGGACGTACCGTTGCAACCGGCTCGCTATTCCGCGTAGATGACCGCCTGGTCATGCGTATTGAATAGCTTGAGGAAGATCGAGAAGGGCCGCGACAGAGGGCACCGCTCTGATATCGATCTTCCGTAACTTCATATTGCTAGGCAATGCGTTGAGCCACCCAAGCGTGAGGTTGGTTGTGTAGGTCTCGTACGTCCCAGAGCTTTGTGTTACGCGCTCACGCCCCTTCAGATTCAGGTTTTCACCTGGTGGGAAAACCACGTGTCCGTCAACAGAATGGTTCCGGTACTGACGGAACTGCCAAATGTCTAATGTCGATCGCTGACCAACCGCTGCAGTTGATGCTGCTGCTATTCGCCTTGTCCTTGATGCCGCTTTTTGTGGTCATGGGGACGTCGTTCTTGAAAATCTCGATCGTCCTTTCGACGCTACGTAATGCCCTCGGAATCCAACAGATTCCGCCAAACATGGCCGTATACGGTCTTTCGCTTGTCCTGACCCTGTTCATTATGGCCCCCGTCGGTCTGAACATCAGCGACAACCTTAAGGCCAATCCGATAAAGTTGGAAACGACGGGAACCTCCGGCCAAATCGAGACAGAAATACTCGAGCCATATCGCCAATTTCTAAAAGCTAAGGTTAAAGAAAAACAGGTAAAATTTTTCAGCGATATAGGCGACAAGATGTGGCCAGAAGCCTATCGGAAACGGATTCCCAACGATTCGTTGCTGATCCTGATGCCAGCATTTACCGTCAGTGAGCTGATCGAGGCCTTTAAGATCGGCCTACTTCTCTATTTACCATTCATTGCTATCGACCTTATTGTTTCCAATATTTTGCTTGCCATGGGGATGATGATGGTGTCGCCTGTCACCATCTCGTTGCCTATCAAGCTATTGCTGTTCGTTCTCGTCGGGGGCTGGGAGCGATTGCTCGGCCAACTCGTCGAGTCCTATTTTTGAGGGGGCAGCGTGAGCAACGAAGTTATCGTTCAGCTTGCTTCCGGCGTTCTTTGGCTTGTTCTACTTCTGTCGCTCCCCGTAGTAATAGTAGCGGCCGTAGTAGGCGTCGTGGTCAGCCTGGTGCAGGCACTGACCCAAGTTCAGGACCAGACCATTCAGTTCTTGATCAAGCTCGTAGCGGTGTGTCTCACACTTGTCGCGTCCTATCACTGGATGGGCGTGACGATACTGCAGTACACGATAGCGGTGTTCGATCAGATTTCGACAATGGGAAAGTAAGGTGCCTCCCGGAGAGCCATTTCTGCTAATGCTCGCAGTGGCCATGCTGCGCCCGTTTGGCCTGATACTGATGATGCCAATGTTGTCGTCACGCGTGCTTGGCGGCAGCCTTTGCCGCAATGCGGTCGTCTTGGTGATGGCCTTGCCAATCGTACCGCTCCAGCTAGCCAAAGCACCTGAGTTGACCGCTATCTCGATTACGATGCTTGCGATTCTCGGTTTAAAGGAGGTCGCGATCGGTTTCGTAATTGGTTTTTGCGTCGCAATGCCGTTCTGGGCCATCGAGATGGCGGGTACGGCTATCGACACCATACGAGGGTCATCGATGGCCTCGGTGCTAAATCCGTTGCTCGGCGAGCAGTCTTCCGTCTTCGGCATCTTGTTCTCACAGATTCTCGTTGTGATATTTTTTGTAAGTGGTGGATTCAATACCATGCTCACGGCGTTGTACGCATCCTATACATCTATACCGACGCTGACGCCAATTACGCTGACATCGGGAGCGTCGTTATCCAAATTTATCGGCCAGCAGTGGCAGGCCATGATCGAGATGTGCGTGGCATTTGCGCTGCCATCAATCTCCGTTATGGTCTTAGTGGACGTGGCATTGGGACTTGTCAATCGTTCCGCGCAGCAACTTAATGTGTTCTTCGTCGCGATGCCCATCAAAAGCGGACTGGCGTTATTCATATTGGCCATCTCACTATCTTATGGTCTGAGCCCATTCACGCAGCGCTTCAACGAGTTTGGTGCCCTGACCTTGCAGCTGATGGGGACGTTGCGATGAGTGAGAAAAACGAGAAACCGACACCCAAGAAAATTAAAGATGCTCGCGAGGAGGGGCAGGTTGCGAAAAGCAATGATGTAACCACCGGAGTCCAGTTGGCCATTCTCCTCGGCTATTTTTGGTGGCGCGGAACGGACATGATGGCTGGCATGCAGGACCTCATGCGCGTGGGTGTGGCTAGTATCACGTTGCCCTTGCCGGTAGCCCTCGACCGTGTGCTCGGCGCTTCCGTCTCGCTGTTCTTGGACCTGCTGGTCCCGATGATCCTCGTGTTGTTGGTGGGCACAATCGCAAGCCTCTTCGGTCAGGTCGGACTAATGTTCTCACCCAAGGTATTGCAACCAAAGGGCGAGCGTCTGAGCGTGATTAAGAACGCCAAGAACCTGTTTTCCATGAAGTCAGTGTTCGAGTTCTGCAAGTCGTTGCTAAAAGTGACGGTGCTAACCTGGGCCACCTATTTGTTGATGAGGGACAACCTCAACTCGTTCCAATTTTTGTCCCTGTGTGGCGTCGATTGCGGCCTGCGTGCGACGGGACAGATAGTTTATTGGTTGTGGGGGACATTGGTACTTTGCTACGTGGTGTTCGGCGCAGTCGATCTTGCTTATCAGAAGCGGCAGCTCACCAAGCAATTAATGATGAGTCGCGACGAGATCATGAAGGAGTACAAGAACTCCGAAGGGGATCCCGAACTCAAACACAAGCGCAAGGAAGCCCATCGTGAACTGCAGAGCGGGAGCCTTGATGGCAACGTGAAGAAGGCCACTGCCGTAGTTCGTAATCCGACTCATTTCGCGGTCTGCATCTACTTTGTTCCCGGAGAAACGCCGTTGCCACGCGTGATTGAGAAGGGTGACGGCGAACGTGCGCTGCGCATCATCGGTGTGGCCGAAGAGGCCGGTGTTCCCCTTGTAGAACAGGTGCCACTGGCACGTGCCCTATTTACTCGGACGGGAGTAGGGGAATACGTTCCCGCCGACCTGTTTGAGCCGGTAGCCGAAGTACTTCATCTCGTCAACGAGATGCGCGACCAGACGCTCGACAACGACCTCGCTGAGGAAGGGCTACTGGATGACGTTGATTTCAATGTCTCGGGGTCTGAATCTGTCCCGCATGCCGAGCGAAGAACAATATCGACCGTGCCTGGTGACCCCGATGACCTTACCGCCATCGGCGAACTCCATGCCAACTATGAGGGCGGGAAAACTAGTTACAACGTAATAGAGCCAAATCTACATGCGGACGGAGTGCGAGCCGGCCGCCGTAAATGGTGGCGCGGTTAAGCGCATAGCGCGACTGGACATTTTACCGAGTTGAACCGGAGTTCTCGATGATGTTTTGCAAGGCAATGCTGCCGATCCTCTCCCTCATTGTTGCTGCGGCCGCAGTTGCCGAGACGATGGAATCCCGGTTGTCCGTTACCTCGGGTTCATCGTCTCCGAGCGCATGGATTGACTCAAACGTTGAATGGCTCCCGTTGCCACCGCCCGTGGTGACGACGCCCGTGCAGCCGGCATCCATAGGGAGCAAAGGGGATGGGGCGACCACGGTGGCCACCGCAAGAGCGCATGGCATGCCAGTGACACCATCGCCGTCCCAAGCCGGCCCCGCTAGGAATATGTGGCGAGGCGCTCCCGCGACGATCTGGCGCCGTCCAGATAGCGACGCTAGTGCGCTGATACGTGCTGCATTGCCAGGAAGCTCGGATGGCGCTGCTATCACGGAAAGTACACCCGTTGCAGGCGAGGCCAAAAACGATATCGAGGCCGTCCCCGCGCGTGCCTCAAAGGGAGTTGGGACAGACAAAATCACAGGGAGGGAGATAACAAACGTTCGGGTCGACTCGGGTAATCCTACTTCCCACTTGCCGTCGGCACAAGGATTGCCAACTGCCCATGTCGAATCGGACATTGGCCGATCTCCAGACAAGAATGCAAGTGGTGCGGGGCTGAGGTCCATCTTTGATCCTTTCATCGAGGCGGCGGCTCGCAAGCACGGCATAGCCGCCGATCTGGTCCGCGCCGTGGTGAAAGTAGAGTCCAATTTTCAACCGCATGCGCGCTCGCCAAAAGGCGCTATGGGCCTCATGCAAGTAATGCCGGCGACCGCGAAGCGCTTCGGCGCTACCAATCTCGTCGATCCGCACACCAATATCCATGTTGGAACGGAGTACTTGAGCAAGTTGCTGACCCGCTTCGACGGCAATCTCAGGTTGGCACTGGCAGCTTATAACGCGGGGGAGGGAGCGGTGGAGAAGTTCGGCCGTCAAATCCCGCCGTATCCAGAGACGCAGACCTATGTGACAAAGGTGCTAGCACATTTGGACGAGAAATCTCCTTATGCGCAGGGTTCAGCGTCGCGCGCAGTTTGGCCCGCGAGGCCGGACCGCACCGCGGGCACAGAGAGGGCTGGAGGTGTGGTGCCCAACGTGCTCGGCTTGGTCGAGGCGGCACTGACCTCATCGGGCTCTGGCTCGCAAGCGGACCAAATAGTTGGTGGCATGGCGACAGTCGACTTTGACGAAAGTCGCCGCCCAGGAAGATCAGCTCCTGGCATGGCGGTAGTAAAAAATACCTATGTCACTGGCCAATGGCGTCGCATGGACGGTGGAGTACGTACCAACGTTGATTAAAAGCACAAAAAGCGATGCCTCCTCAAGAATTATGATTCAAAAAATCGACTGAATTCATTTCGTGCCAAACTAATTCATAGATAAAAATAAAGATACTATAAATTAATTTTGTAAATGTACTTTGTAAATAAAAAATCCATAGAAACAAACTATTGTTTGTAACTCAATAATGAAAAACGTGGAATGGATCGAAAGCATAATGCGTTGCGATCTTGTCAAACTAGTTGAAGTTAGCGGTTCCATAGCCAGAATTGAACTCGGATCGTTGATGGCAGAGGCCTGGCTGTGTGATATCGGGATATGCATTGGCGTGCGACTGGATTTTATTGATGAGTCTTATTCTTGGATAAATGAAACATCTCTATGTATCGCGACAATCCCAGAAGCTAGCGAAGACTGCTTATCAAAACAAGCAGATCGTTGGATGCTGTGGAGATTTTTTTGTCACGGAATAAGCCAAGATCAGTTTAATGACAGATTGGTTTCGCTCGTAGAATTCGCACAAAGATTGTTAAGAATATGTCATGCAGAACATGGCGGTGATCCGTTAACTATCGGAATGATAATATGATAATTAGAAAAATTGCACTTATTACTGTGCTTATCTGTCTTGTGGACGTCGGTGTTGCTCAAGCCGCGAAGCTCAATCTGAAAGGAGGTGAGTTTTCCGTGTCCTCTCGCGGTATGAAGGTCAGTATGCTCCTTAAGGACTTTGGCGCCAATTTCGGCGTTCCGGTAATCGTAAGCCCGGAGGTCACAGACACATTTGTCGGTACCATCGAAGACAAGAACCCCCAACAGGTGCTTGAACAGCTCTCAGTGTTGTACAACTTGTCGTGGTACTTCGACGGCCGAGTGCTATACGTCTACAAGTCTCAGGAAGTGCAAAGCGACGTGCTAAATCCCTCGTACATTGAAGCCGGAGAACTGGCCGAGTATCTGCGTGAGGCTGGACTGCTCACAGCCGGTTCTTGTTCGGTAAGGGAGGTCAATAATTTCAATGCGGTTGAGGTGTACGGCGTCCCTGTGTGCGTACAGCGCGTAGTCAAGCTCGCCAAAGATCTAGATCAGAAGACACTGAACCACACGCAGAACAAGGAAGTCGTCCAGGTGTTTCCGTTGCGGTACGCTTCGGCGATAGATTCGTCGTACGCGTACCGCGACCAGCAGGTGACGATTCCCGGTGTGGTTTCGGAATTACGTGACATGGTCAAAGGCCGGGCGCTAGCAGTTCCAACGGCCGGCGGCCAAATGGCACCCGTTGCTGGAACCGAGACCACTTTCTCCGCTGATGCGCGCAACAACGCGGTCATCGTTCGAGACCGCAAAGCCAACATGGCTCTTTATGCGGAGCTGATCCGACAACTCGACCAGAAACCGCAGCAAATCGAAATCTCGCTGGTCATCATCGACGTCGATGCAGGTGACATGCGAGAGCTTGGCTTGAACTACAGCGGCACGGCTAGCTTCGGCGGCGGAAAGATCTCCTTTAACACAGCTAGCGGGGTAGCCAACGGTACGACCGCCTCCAACGGCACGTTCTCGGCACTTCTCAACAATTCGTCGGAGTTCTTCGTCAAGGTCAATGCGCTCGAGCAGAACTCCAAAGCAAAGATCCTCTCACGCCCTTCGGTGGTAACGTTAAACAACGTCCAGGCCGTTCTCGACCGAAGTGTGACGTTCTATACCAAAGTTGAGGGCGAGCGCGTGGCCGAACTCGCCTCAGTGGCCACGGGCTCCTTGCTTCGAGTGACGCCGCGCCTAATTGATGCGCACGGCGAGAAGGAAGTGATGCTGACGCTTGACATCCAGGACGGTCGCCAAGAGGGCGTGACCAGCAACTTCGAGCAACTGCCCCAGATAAAAAATTCGGGCATTGCGACGCAGGCCATCCTCAAACCAGGGCAAAGCCTACTGTTGGGAGGGTTCGTCGACGAGAAGCAGCGAGAGGGCGCTACAAAAATTCCGCTGCTCGGCGACCTACCATTTATTGGGGGTATGTTCCGCAACCAGACACGTGAGAGCAACCGTGTTGTCCGCCTGTTTCTAATCAAGGCTGAACCGCACTCATTGGGCTGACGCGGACATGAAACGAAAATACAAAGTCAAGCTGTTGACTGGCCCGCTTGCGGGCCGCCAGGTCACACTGCCTCCGGGCGACTTCACCATCGGGGGAGAAGACCCGGATCTCGACATTGCCCTTGAGGGCGGTCACCGTGCGGTGCTGAGTGTGGATGACGCCGGCGTGACGCTCATTACCGAGGCGCGCTGTTGGATGGATGGTGAGCCAGTCACGAAGCTGCCCGAGTTGATTCCGCGAGACGTAGTGATCGACGTTGGCGGCCTCGGGCTTGTAGTGGGCACAGCCGACGCCACGATCAAAAAATCCACTGTTCCCAACAGACGCAAAGGACCTCAAGCGCGTTGGCGAAAACGCGCGGCAATTGCCGGGATGATGCTAACTGTATCCCTTGGGGCAGGGGGAGCCATTTGGAGTTACGGGCATGTCCAATCCGAAAATGCGGACAACGACACGGCAGAATGGCTGAAGCAATGGGAAGTCGATGCGCACAAATCCGGTCTCCGACTAGCAGCGAACGTGGAGGGCCAGCGTGAACTCGTCGGTAACTGCGAGAGCTCGGCGGATCGTAATCGCTTAGTGCGTCGATTGCGAGATCACGGCGTCATGTTCCGTGACACCACCCAATGCCAAGACGAACTAGTCCGCAACGTTCAAGTTCTACTGGGCTTGCACGGATTCAATGACGTGCGAGTTCGGCAGGGGGCCGAGGCTGGCGCAGTCATCATCACAGGTCGCATCCTCGCCGATGCACGCTGGCAGAGCGCAGTAGCTGCCATGGCGACCATGCGTGGACTGGAACAATGGTCTGTCGAAGACGCGGCTGGAGCACAAGTTCGCGCAATGATCGACATGTTGCGGAGCGCAAACCTAATCGGGAAGCTAAGTGTAATGCGGGAGAACGGATTAATCCTGCTAACAGGAGTACTTGATGAAGGGGCACAGCGCAAGCTCATGTCGGTGCTCGACGAGTTTTCTCAGCGCTTCCCGGACGCGCCGAAGACCATCTTCCAAAACATTCCGACATCCCGCCTACAGACTGGCATCTTTCCGTCCCCAATCATAAGTTTCGGCGGCAGCCGTGACCTTGCTTTTCTCGATCTGGCGAACGGAACACGCTTAAAACTGGGAAGCCGGCTACCAAGTGGCTATGCAGTCACAAACATAGACCGCGCAGGTATCGCCCTTGAACGAGATGGTGAACTTATACATCTCCCTCTGGAACTTTAAATCTATTAAAGGATAGTCAATTGAAATCACTAGGACAAGAAAAAATTGATGAAGATGAGACGCTCGGAATTGAACAGCGCCGCAGGCTATTAATAGCCCTCGACAATATAAGAATGTCGCTAAATCTACCGCAAAGGCCGGAGCAGTACAGAGATCTTAGTCGGATGAAACTGTTGTGCGAGACGGGATTAGTTACATTACTTAAAATTCGAGCCAAAACCTTAAAGCAAAAAAAATACAACAAGCATAATATTATGTAAAAAATCCATTTTATCCCGTATTCTCGAGCAACTTTTTTATTAAAGTCTTCTGATGAATGACAACAAACACTCAACTCCGCGTGAATTTCACAATCAGCTATCTGAAACAGGAGCAACAATGATGAGCGTTTGCGATTCATTGAAATTACTACGTGACAGCCTAGCAAATCATATCGGCTCGGAACGTCAAAGCGATGGAACGAAAGAAAAAATGTTCGAAATTTGGAAAAAAATTGGTAAGGGATCGGCATTTTCAGAGGAGATTGACAAATGGACTAACGAAATAAATTCGAGTATCGATACACTTGAGGTCGAGATTTCTGATACGAAAAATGTGAATTCGACTATCGACGATGGCCTTGAGACGAGCAAAATTCGTGCCCCTATCAATCGACGCCGCACGTTTGCGTAGGATAAAAATTTAATCCGGTAAAGAATATGCCCTATTACGACAACTGGTTCGAAAAACAACTTCCTCCTCAATTCAGAAGAGCAGATCCGGAGGATCCACAAATTCCCGATGAGCCGAACGATCCTATTCCAGAAGAGCCTGGACCTGATAAACCTGAAGCTCCTATTTCCAATCGAAACTCAAAGTTCTTCGCCGAATTAGACGAGCAACGCCTAGGATTTGAGGCGATGGTTAAGAAATTTCTCGCTATGTGTCACGACTGGTCCCAGCAAAAGCTCATTGCGACAATGGATGAAGCGGCGGCGGATATGGAAAAATATAACGAATATGAGGCTATGCGCGGAAAATTAGATGTAATCGCTGCCGATCTCGCGACTAAAGATAAGGGTGAGACGACACGACTACCTCAGGATATTATCGATTGGATTAATAAAGAAAAGATTACTTTATCTACGAATCCATATGCCGCGAGAATTCAGGAGGTATATAACTACGGCGAGTTAAAGACGCTTATCATTGATGTCCAAAAGGCTGGCGCTGTGTACGGGGATCGCAATACGAAGAACGCCACGCGCGTTCAGCAGTCGATGACCAATCTTACAACCACAACCGACGAGATGAAGGGCTTTCAAAAGAAATGCGAAGATCTCATTTCATCGATACAGCGGGCGACATACGGATAAGTATGTCGCATCTATGACCCGTCTTCGAGTGATTTGCCATTTCACGAACTGCGACCAGAATGATGCAAAATCTTAAATCATATTCATCGTATATATTGGATTTTTACATCTTCTGGTCGAAATAAACGTGCTAAGAAACTAATACATGAGTAACGAGATAAATAGTGTTGCAAGATATTCATCGGCGTCTGCTGCAACTAACGAAAATGTAAAGGGATCGTACGCAAGAACCGTCGACACGAATATGGAGGCAGTAACCTATCTGAGTGATGAACGACCAACTTCGCGTCCAGAAGAGGCAAAGTTGGCTTCCACGCAAGGAATATTTGGCATTAAGAGAATCGAGCTGAATGATTTTGAGAAATTCACAATTGAAGAAGCTTGGGGTGCAATAACTTCAGCGTTATCGGCGCTGAATGAAATGGAGGACATAAAGGGAAAGACTGACCTCAAGTCTCTGACTGATCCGCCTGAAGATTTTATGGACCCCGGGAAAAACGGGGAGTACGGGACTGATTTCCTAGCGGCAACTCTTACGCTCACCGAGATGCAAATTCGTTTCTTGGAGTTGCAGAGAGATTTTTACCTGCGAAGCGCCGGGGAAAGCCAGGAAACAATGGCGGAAATCAGGGAGAGCGAGGCACAAGTTCAAAAGAAGCAACTCAAGATTGAACTGGATGCTAAGAAACAAAACGAGGATGCCGAACGAAGTTCAAAAAAGGCAAAAATATTCGGCCTTGTCACATCCTGGGTAATGGGATCGGCTCAACTTCTCTCCGGCGTCGGTAAACTCGTAGTAGGAATGCCACAAGGCGCGATTGAGATTGCATCTGGCTTAACCTCTATAACTAACGCTGTTCTAAAAACCCTCGTCTTTACTCATCCTGAGCTCAATGGCCGATTGAAAAGTCACATTAGCAGGCTGGAAAAGGCAGAGCTTTCTCTCGCGGTTATCGGTGCTGCCGTTGGCATGATCGATTTTAAACGACTCTCTTCTGCCGGCACTAAGATCGCGGCGACTACGACGGAGATCGTTGGGCAGTCGAGTGCCGCTAGCACACGTTCGTTCGGTAACACCGTATTTAGGGCGTTTGGTGCTAACGCCACAAAAGCGGACGCCGAGTTGCTCTGTAAGGGAGTAGGGAAAGCGGTGGCAGAAGAGGCGGCGGATTCTGTGAAAGATATCTTTGTCAAGAAGATATTTGGAATGTCTGGCGATAAGGCATTCGAAAAATTCTTTTCAAAAATACTCGGCAGAGATGAAATTGCGGAATTAGTCTCAAAATCTATGATGAAGGTTGGCACAAAGCTCACCGCCGAGCTTCCAACACAACTGACGGGCGAGTTGGCAGAAGAAGTAGCCAAGAAGCTGGTTGAGAAACTATCTAAGCAACTTGTTTGGGAGATTAATAAAGAAATAGCGATGAACACTGCAAGGGCCTATGCTACCTTAGCTGGGTCTATAACTATCGCGTCAACTGCAGTTCAGACCGGGTCCACGACGATGAGCGCGGTCACATCTCTACAAACAAATAAGATGCAAAAAGGAATCAATGAGCTTTTGGAGCAAATAATGTTCATTGAGTTGGTTAAAACCATATTCACGTTCCTAATTTCCGGTCAAAAAGATCTCCTTGCAGAGCGCGGCGATCAGTATTCTGATGCCGAAAGGAATGCGAACGAAAATATAAAGTTGATTAGCAATACAATCGCCGCCCAAGCTGGCGGAATGGTATAAATATTTAAAACTAATTGTAACCATATTATGACAACTATTCCATCGAATTCGGTAACTGGAACGAACAATATCGCGGCCATCAACGGCCCTTCTGATGAGTATGAAGATGCATCGAATATGTCCGTTGGTGGGGCAGAGGATCCCGGAATTTATCAGAATTTTGTCACGCCTTCTCAAGTCTTAGCCTTTTTGATGCAATTGAACCGACGGTTGTATGAGGCCATGAAGGAAAATGAGGCAACCACGGAGAATCTGACATGGGCTATCCATCTTGAGCAGTTGGAGAAATACCAGAAGTCGAATGACGAGAATCTTTCCGCCAGCAATTGGAGGGCCGCCGCTCAGATGCTTTCAGCAGGCCTTACCGCCGCAGCAACTGTCGTCGGCGCAGGGGTGGGCTGGCGTGCGGGGCAGACCCTCGGTGGCATGCAGGTTGCCGGGCAAATCACACCGGTTTTGGATAAGGCGCCGGGAGGTGTATCAGAAGCGGTTTCGGCCTCAAAAATTAAAGCCGCGGAGGATGCCAAGATGATGGTTGACATTCTCAAAAGTAACGCTGATTCTATGGAGCGAAGCGGAAATAATCATAAGGATGACAGTGATCGTCTTCGAAGCACGGCGCAACAGACGTACGATGCGGTAATGAGAGTAATAACGGACCTCGAAAAACTCAAATATATGGATTAACATTAATCTCCGTAAATCGAAAAAAGAGGAGCTTAATTGTCACTGAGCTCCTCTTCTTAGATTTCATAGTTGCCGTTTCGTTCTTTATAACGAATGATCGAAAATCAAATTTTAAGACAGCTAGGATTCCGACTGGGAGTGGAGATAGAATTAGACGATGCCCGACAGTGTTCATTTATCGTCGGGGCACATTTTTTTTCGTTATTCGTATCCCAGGATTTTTGGAGATTTTATGGAATGGTGGATAAATTATCCCCAGCCATTCAAATTTCGTACTGGAAATCAATTATGGGATTGAACTTAGTTCTAATGAAAGAAAATGCCGGGAGGATTGTCATCCCGCCAAATACAGACGTCTTGCTCTATGCGGACCAGATTTTGGTTCCGAAATGCGTGGATGAAGCGCTTTCTTCGATGGAAGTTTTTTTGAGCTATCACGAGCACGTTTGCGCGAAAATTAGTAAAATTGCTTGATTGCAATTTATCTTCAGTCGCGGGAGGCAAGGTGTTAAACTGCAGTATAAGCGAGTTTTATCGTATTTGTAACGAGTGCAATCCCGGAGATCGAATCCGAGTATCAAAGAAGTCGAATGGTGATTTTGAAGTAGTGGTTGCGCGACAAGAGATAGGAGGAAAGTTTCTCGCATTTCTCAAAAATATCCCCATTTTTTCGGATCGTGCGACTATCCAAAAATACGCCGACGAGGTAGGGAGGGAACGAAGTGACGCGATGTCAGCTTTCCTAAAGGCATTGGCATCAGAATATGGGGATTTGGCGCACGAAACGGTTATTGGTGCGTTGAAAATTACTAGTGAAACAGAGCTCGACGATCGCCTCATAAAACGCGCAGCAATCATCGCAAGTCGCCATCCTTCCTCTCTCAACAAGCAGGATCCATTTCGTCCTCTTCAAAGAAGAAAAGATTCTGAAGTATTGGTGGCTAGATCTGGCAATGTAAAAAATGGTGCTGTAGAAGCAGCTGATTTCAATAGAAGCGATCACCTTATCCAACCCTGTTCGATCAAACATGAGATCGTTCACAGCTTTCAGGAGAATATCAATACTTGCGCCGATACTTGTGTCCGGATACTTTTGGCGTGGCACGGTAGAGATCAATCTGCGCTTTCTGTTAGAAAAAGACCATTCTATGAAGGGGTAGACCCAGCGGATTTGTGTGCGTCGGCGGGCCTTACTTCATTTGCAATTCGTCCTTCCGATGAAAGAAATTTTGCCCCCGATGATCTGCTTGCCGCGCTTCGGTATGGGCCTGTTATATGTGGGATCGGAAACCACACGATGTTGATCGTCGGTTATGATGCGCTAAGCGGTAGAGTCGACATACATTGCCCTCTTCTCGGTAAACGCTGCACGACGCTTTCGTTACTCAACGCAAATTTGCCGTGGAATTTAGATATCCCGGTCTTATTCGCCGTCCGTTACAAGGGTGAGCCAATCGCTCAACACAGAACTTTCGAAGCTGGTCGAGAAGGGGCTTGTCACAGCGTGACACTCGTAGCCCGAGTGTTTAAGTTTGTCACGCGAAACTGGCTCTTCTCACCTGTCGAATTCGGGCAGAAGACGGTAGAAACTCGGCATGGTAAATAGCCAAGAATCTGCTAGTACGCCGCTGACGTACCTCCCATGCAATCGTGTTGGTTTCACATGTGCAGTTGACGATTGCGATGCAAAATGCGGAAGATACGCGCCCCTGTAGAACACTGTCCTGCTCGGCAACGTGCAGGAGTTCGGAGTGATCGACGTGGCCATACTGAGCGTCTTCGACGCTGGCACCTGCGCGACCAGATCCCGCTTCGCGAGATCGCCAGACGTCTGGGTATCTCCCGCAACACCGTGAGGCGCTATCTGCGCGCCGATATCACGGTTCCCGCCTATCCACCCCGGCACAGCCCGAGCAAGCTCGACGGTCATGCCGCCAAGCTCGCTGCGTGGCTCAAGACCGAGGCCAACAAGCCGCGCAAGCAGCGACGCACACTCAAGCAGATCCACACCGATCTGTGCGCACTTGGTTTTACCGGCTCCTATGATCGCGTGGCGGTATTCGCACGACGATGGCGGCAAGAGCAGCAATAGCACTGCAAGCAAGGGAACTTTCATCCCGCTGCGCTTTGCCGAAGGCGAAGCGTTCCAGTTCGACTGGAGTGCATGACCCTAGGGTGGGTCAGTTTTCGATGCAATTGGTGGGTTCGTTCTCGGTGCAAATCAACATCCAAGCACCACGTCGCTACAGATGCGAACGGCACGCCGATCGCGGTCATCCAGACCGGCGCAAACCGTAACGACATCACCCAGCTTCTGCCGCTAATCGAAGCGATTCCGGCTATCCGAGGACGCCGAGGCCCAGTTGTCGCGCAAGCCTGGCCGCATCTACGCTGATCGCGCGTACAACCACGACAAATATCAGCGTACTCATGCTTGGTTGCATGCATTCCGGCGTCTACGCACCCGCTCCGAACGTCGCGCCGACATCCACCAGCACTTGCTCAAGCTTGCCTGCTGCCTTATTTGCTGGCGCACCCTTCAGCGTGACGAGTCATTATTTTGAAATGAGTTCTAAAAGCAGCTTATGAAGCGCGCGCGGCATAGATTCTTCAAGAAAGAAGTGCCGTTCAGAGGCCTTCTTGGCAACAAGCCGTCAAGTGTCGGCGTTAGTTGAGTTCATGCGCATAGTTTAGTTGCCAGCGTCACTTTCCGCGAAGAGCATTCGCCGGGGAACGCGCAACTATCCTCAAATGCCGGTTCAGGCACATCCAACACCCATATATCAGCGTCTTGGACCTTGCCCTAGAACACGTCATTTCTCTAAAAATGCGACAAGTGTGTAGAGGATTCAGGTGTTCCACTGACGTACCGCCCCGCAGTAGCCGTGTACCCTCGCATAGCTATCTTTGAACGCGATTAATAAGCAATCTAGATGGAAACATGAACCGGTGAAAACGGTGTTAGGTTTTTGTTCTCTAATCGTAATCAAAACAATTGGCTCGGATAAATATTATACGAATGAAAAATAACCATGTCTGGTGATATTTTATGGCATTTCAATAGTTTTAAAAAAACGTCGGGACGGTTATCTCGGTTTTCGGCACGGTTGTTGTGAGCTGGAACCTTGTTAATTTTTTACAACGCGAAACGGGATCGTTTTCACCAACTTGAAACGAAAATTCACAATGTCATTAAGTAATCTCAGGAGCATCATCTTTTGCTGCTTCTTCATCGTGCTCGCTGGTTGCGGTGGAGGCCACACGGCTGACGCGCCTCCGCTCGGCCTAAGCTACACGAAATCGTCTCTTGTGTATGCGGTTGGCACCGAAATCGTCCCCAACACTCCCACAAGTAGTGGCGGGTTGATTAAAAAATACGTTATATCTCCGGCGCTACCTGCCGGGTTATCCTTGGACTCTGTGACAGGCGAAATTTCTGGCACTCCTACGACCGTGACCAATGCCGCTAATTATACGGTGACGGGCGCGAACTCCGCCGGCAGTGTTACTGCGGGTATCCATATCGAAATTAAAGCTAAGGCCATCGCACCGGAATCACTTGCCTATCCGGACAACCCTGTGATCTATGCCACCGGTGTGCCAACCCGTCCTAACGTACCAATGATGTCCGGAGGCGAGATTACAGGCTTTGCCGTTTCGCCTGCGTTGCCCATTGGGCTGGCCCTCAATTCAGCGACAGGCGTCATCAGTGGCACGCCAACGGCTGCAATCGGTCCATCCTACTATACCGTAACGGGGACAAACAGCGCGGGCAGTATATGGGTGAAGGTTAATATTGCGGTGCAAGACACCCCGGCTCCTCCTACTGCAATGGCCTACTCCGATCCAGACGTCGTCTACACTGTGGGCAACGTCATTACTGCCAATGTGCCAACAGTATCTGGTGGGGCGGTCATGAACTATTCCGTTTCGCCATCCCTTCCGGTCGGACTTTCCCTGAGCGACCAATTAGGGGGAATCACTGGGACCCCGACCACGGCGCAGCCACGAACGGTCTATAAAGTAACCGGAAGCAATGGCGCCGGCAGCGTCACCGCCCAGGTCGCTATTGAGGTTCTTCCGAAGTCCAAGGAATGGATAGCGGCGGAAAGCTTGAGCACGGGGCGCGCTCACCACACTACGACATTGCTTTCCGATGGCACCGTCCTCGTCGCCGGCGGCTTCGCCAATAGCGACCGCCTCGGTAGCGCTGAGCTGTACGATCCGATCGGTAAGGCATGGGTGCCGGCAGGAAGTATGAGTGCAGCTCGAAGCGGCCACACCGCCACGCGGCTCGCAGATGGTAGCGTGCTCGTCGCCGGCGGGTTCGATAACAGCCGCAGCCTTAGCAGTGCAGAATTGTACGACGCCGTCAGCATGACGTGGACCCCTGTAGGAAACATGAGCGTACCTCGGGACTCCCATACCGCTACATTGCTGCCCAATGGATCGGTACTCGTCGCCGGGGGATTCGGTACAAGTGGCAGCCTTCGCGACGCCGAGCTATACGATCCTGTGAGCAAAACCTGGTCGCAGGTGGGTACCCTGAACTCTGCTCGCAGCAGCCACTCCGCGACGCTACTGCGCGATGGAACCGTACTTGTCGAAGGAGGGATGGGCGGCAGCGGTGTCGGCCTGAGTAGCGCGGAGCTATATGATCCGGCTAGCAAAACCTGGACCAGCATCGGAAATATGGGCGAGACTCGCGTCAACCACAGCGCAACGCTGCTGCCCGATGGATCCGTGCTAGTAGCGGGTGGCATAAACAACAGCGGCCGCCTCAACAGCGCGGAACTGTACGACCCGCTCAGTAAGGCGTGGAAGCCCGTGGCAAGCATGAGCGCGGTGCGTGAACTGCATACCGCTACTCTGCTACCCGACGGTACCATCCTAGCCGCCGGTGGGTATGGGAGCAGTGGTCGCATCAGCAGCGCGGAGACGTACGATCCTGTCAGCAGGACGTGGACAGCCGTAGGGAGCATGAGTGTGCCTCGCGACTCCCACACTGCCACGTTGTTGCTCAACGGTACGGTACTAGTGACCGGGGGCTTCGGTAACGGCGGCGGAAGCCTTGGCAGCTCGGAGCTTTATGTCCAGTAGTCCCTGCAACGCGACTATTGGAAATGCAGAGCCCCTGCCCCAAGGTGCTGTTCGCAAAAAAGGCGGGGCTTGCTTGACCACAGAAAGTGGAGTTGGTCAAGCGAGCACGACGAGTAACCAGGACAGGTTGAAGCGCTCCCGCATCTGACCAAGGCTCGCCCATTCCGAGATACGAAACGTACAAACGTCTAGAGTTTTTCGGCGGATCTCGTCCGTTCGCGGCATTGCGGTACGCACCGGAGCACTGTAAAGGAACACTCGCTGAATCTCAGGCTTATTCACCGTGGCCGACAGCGCTACTGACAAGCTGGCGACCTCTATTTATCCCAAAAATGGTATCTTTCTATTTCGAGAAAGTACGCCAAAATTTCGCTTCACTTATGTAAGTGTTCATAGGTTGATAAATCATGACAAATACTTTCAGCATTGCTCCAAAACTATCCCCCTACAAATTTGAAGATGGTACAGCGATGGCCGAAAGCCATGCGACGCCAAATTCACAGGAATGCGCCGCTGAAATCGGTGCAACGTCTTTCCGTCAAACGGCAGCAGATGTCTATGCAAATAACTTGGAGCTAGCCGGAAAATTTTTGACTGATCTCGGTGTAACAATTGATCATTTCCCTTCTAAACGAAGAAATGAACTCACAGAACTGTATGTTGAGTGCAAAAGAACATTTGAAGAATTAAATAGCACCATAGGACAACAAAAGCGTACGAATGATAGCGCAGGAATCCTTGGAACAGCCCCTAGATATTCTCAGGATTCTACGATCAATTTGGATGACAAAATAAACGATTTCAATAAATCTATTGGATCATTGAAAAAAGAGATTGAAAATTCTGAACACAAGGAAGGCTACTCGTCACTTCACAAAATATTGTTCGGGCTTTGTGCGGCTCTCATAGTTGCGGTCGGAGCTGTTCTGATAGCTTCCGGCGTCTTCTCTTTAGTAGGGCTACCAATTGTCGGGGCCGGTGCGGCACTAGCTGCGCTAGCTGCGTCCGTTGGCAGCGGAAGCGCCCTTGCAGTTGCGACCACGGCTGCGACTGGGCTCGGGGCGGTGGCTTTAGGATTTACCGGGGCAAATTACCGCCTATATAAAAACGATGAGCGAAATGTGAGCAACCTTAATACCGCACACAGCTCGCTAAAGGAGCTAGAGAAATTGGCAGAAGCGCTCAAGTGGCAACCGCAAAATTCTTCGACGCACATCAATGCTTCAGATGAAGCGATGCGAGCCAAAGCTCTGATGCATGCAGATAGTTTAGCGGCAGATGCGCAGAAGTCAGAAATTAAGGGAAACAGTATAATAGTTACCACAACCCTCTACAAATTGGCGGCCGCCGCATTTACAACGATAGGTGCCGTCTCAAAGGCTACGGAGATGCATAAAAAGGTTGCAGAGTTATGCGAACGTCAACAGAACTATTCAAGTTCCGCCGAAGCTTGGATCGCTATCGCATTGCTTCATCCAAACCAAACAGAAACATCTTCTCAGGCATTAGATAACGCAAAAAAGTGTTTTGAAGAGCAAGCAGGTTTGACAAGTACCTTCGAGGATTTCGGAACTGCCTATGCATGCGCTGGTGATATATTTGCAGCGGCGAATTTTCACGATCTTGCATCATCCATGTATGACATGGCCGTAAAGACGTTTGATATGGAAATGCAAACTCTTGCGGAACTGGCCTCCAATTCTACACAGTCGGGCGATGAACATTACATACGCATGAGAGATATGAAGATCACGTCCCAACTCAAACACATTGAGTCGGAAATTAAGAATGGATCCGCCATTGATATCGATAGTATCAAATGGATGTTAGAGGGAGATGAAATGCACTCATTGCACGGTAATGCATTAGAAATTGCAACGAAAATATCTCAACTTTTAATGTTGAATGACCGTCATGAAGAAGCCGGTGAAGTTTTGAAGTTAGTTCGCGACCGCATCAATAATAATTGATACGGCCGAAGCACGGAACATCTCAATGAGGTGCCGCTAGATCTGCTCGGAATGGCCACAGGACTGCGACCTAACATGCTGTCCATGGAATCTTCAAGTATCATCTTCTCGAGCATGTAAAGAAGGTTATGAATGCCTGTTATTTAAAGGGTTCATCGAACGCTTTGCTGCGCCTTTATCCGCGGTACCAAACTGGTACCGCGGCTATAAACTTTTAGAAAAACGGTCCAGCTGTTTATTTAAATGTCGACGGCGAACTCTTCGCGCGGCAGCTAACGACCGGCCGCTTGCAGATGCGGTGTTCGTGTACAAAATCCAAAAATTCCGACAAAAATCGATAGCAAAGCAGGGCGGAGGCTCGGTAGCATCTGATGCCTTATCGGTTTCGCTCAATCGAATGTACATGGTCGGAGCCGTATATTTTAATGACGAGCGATATTCGGATTTTATAATGCGGCGCGGTCAACCTTAACGTCTCACCTACGGCAGATGCGTTGCAAACCTTCGTCATTTAGCGTAGTTTCCAAACAACTTGCCCGTCAAAATGCTTGTCGCCGAAAGCAATCTGACGACCTTGTTACGATTACTTCATAAATAGAATATTCTATATAAATGCCGTTAATCAGCGCGTCATATGCTTGCAGCCGTGTCCCAATTTTTAATAGTCTTTTTGAAGAATTGCAAGCGGAAAAATTAATTAATGGCAAGGTCAATTACTCCGGCATCTCCGGATCGATTTTAGATAATAGAGTAGAAGTAATAATAGACGGCAAGATTCTGGATTTCGAGGTACTTCGCACGAACGATAGATTAACGGCGACTGAAAAGGGATACGAGGTCGTCCGTTTAATCGCCACGGCGATTGAGTCAAGCTTCCGAAATACAAATGATGCAGTATCGATCGCTCAAGAAGTCGCGGAGATAATTACTGATCCTGAATTTATAAATGCCTCGGATCGCGCCATAAATAGAACTACAAGAGGCTATCAATTCGCCTCGCCGGACTCCAAGTCTATCAGCATTTCCTGCGGCGATTGCGATGTTAAAGTCCATGTCGCTGCAAATTGGGATAATTATCGAACAGATAGCGGGGTTGAAGTAAAGTCAAAAAATGTTTTAGAAACCGATATTTTATATAGATTTTCTTCAGAATCAGGCAATTTGGAGCGATGCGGTAGCCCTTGCCTAGGATGTACGTGGGTCGCTTGGCATCATACTGGATCGGCCAACGTTATGGCGTCGCTGGCGTCCCCTTTTCAAACAGAAAGATCAAGCCGATTGCTGGCATGGATAATCAATCTTCTTGATTTTCTGTTCGGAGCCAAAGGCATTAGATTCGACTTTGTCGAGGCAAAAGACATCAGTAAGTCGGATTTCTTACGCCTGCAAGCAAGTCGTGGCAATTTTAATGACAGCGCCCATGAAGAGTACAAAAAAGAGATCTATACGAATCGAGATCATGTGGGGCTCAGCAATCATCGTGCAATACCGACTTGCCTCCTTGAAATAAGACGGAATACTGCGTCAAATACGGTTAATCCTATTAACTGGCGGATTGGTGCCATCGAGCGGCGGGAAGCCGGTTTATTAGATGCTATTATTGAGAGGAAAAGGGAGTTTGATAAAAACGTAATTGAACTTAGTGAGATAACCCAGGAAGTTAATAACTGGGAGGCCTCATTCGATCAGCTCACCCCCAGATACAGGGCTGCTATCGATGAGGCAAAACTCTTAGTAACCAGAGAGAAAATGGCGATCGCCGAGTCGTCTAATCTAGAGGAAGTCAAAGTTCTTTTAAGAAAAAGAATGGATCTAGCTGCGGCGATAAATGCCCATACGGCCAACTCAGTCGAGCGCAATGATTTAATATACGGCATAGATGAGATCAATAATAGTATTGATTTCTTGATGGCCGCTGCATATGTGGATGCTGAATATGATGCGGAATCACCCCTTGCCAAGAGCCTTTTTCGGCTAGAGCGGGCAGAATCTATGCGCTCTATTAGCATAAGATCGAATGCATCATATCAAGAAATTATTAGGAAACATCTCACAAAAAGCTCGCAAGTCGATAAAATATATTATGATTTAGTTCGTCTTCGAGCTGAGCTTATCGAAGCGCATACCATGCATTTGAAGCAAAACTTAATTTCCCTAAAACGCTACGATGAAGCCAGTGACATTTCGATTGGATGCAGTCCAATTGAAGTATCAAAGAAATTTTACTCTCCTATTATTGTGGCCAATTTATTTGATAACGCTTTGGCTAAGGCTTTCGTGGGCGATGCTGCCAAGCTATCTGACGAAGAATCCAGCGCAAGCAGCGCGGGAGGCGAACGCTGGCGAAAAAATGGTCGGAATATTGAAAGTGCATTCTATCAACTAACCAAAAGTAACATTCCATCACAAGCTATTCTCAAGACGCTCGGGGTTCTTAACGTTTATAGTAGCGCCCTACTAGAGTTAGGATTCAAGGCACTTAAAGATGGCAGGAAATCAGATTTCGACAAATATTCCCAAGCACGGGCAGGTATTAGCGCGATAACCGTCATAGGAAAGAACTTGCTTGTCAGCCGAGGCGTGGATGTCGACTCTATTAAGAGCTATGTTGCTGTTATGAACGAAATTGGCTCGAAGAATCGTGATCAACTGTTTAAACTTGCGCTTGAAAATCTTCCAATGGCGTATCTTGTAGGAATTTCTGATCTGGAATTGGGGCAGGGATTGCAGTTGTTGGGGCGTTGGAACGGAGTGTCAAAATCAGAGGCTCTCGAACGGACGTGACTAGGAAGGGTTCTTTTCGCCCCGTGAAGGGATACTCAGTTTGAAGAAGGAACTCGCGCCCATTCATTAAAACCTCTAGTGTTCTGTCCCATAAGAAACTTTATTAATGGTGCGAGGTCTGATGGTCACTGCTTTTGTGAGGAGCGACCATGGGGCGACCAGGAATCAACGTGGAAGTGTCAGCCGGTGAACGGGAGCAACTCGCCTCAATGAGCCGTTCACGTTCGCTGCCTCACTCACTGGTGCGACGAGTGAGGACCATATTGATGGCGGCTGATGGTCAGCCCACTCTGCAGATGGAGCGGCCCCTTGAATCTCAGGACACCCGGCACCTCTTAAAATAAGAGGTAGTGTGCGACACGAAGCATGAGGCCGTTGGTTAGGCGCAATGCATGCTCGTTTCATCATTGTTCAACTGCATGCAGTCTGGTGCGGTAGTGAACCCGCCGTGCGACCGGCGGTAGCTTGGGAGCGCGTGCATCGCTGGTAACGGCGTTGTGCGAAGCCGCTCCGACAAAGTGTCCGTAAGCGCGCAGTGTCGCGAGGCACTGCGTGGAAGCTCCGAGCAGCAATGGGGCTGAGATGCGAAGCTGGCTGACATGGGCAACACATGTGAATCGCTGATAAACGTCGTTATTATTGACATGCCAAAGCTGCTGTTAGGCATGACCCAAAATGGGAAGTGGCCGGATGTTGCTCTGCTATCAAGCAACACGTCGCCGTAAGCGCCACCGGCGAAGAGGCGGGTCCTTACTCAGTCGTGTGATGAAACGGGAACGTGGTAAGCCCGTACCGTTGCCCTCGTGGCAAGCGAGCCGTGAGGCAAGCTGTTGACTGTGCGGGTATGAGAAGGCGGAAAACGCGAATGCCGCGCCGTAATCGTGTGGATAGGGGCTGCAACATCGCCTCGCGCGAAAGCGAGCAGACTTCCGCTAGGTTCTCGAGCGCAGAAACTTGGTCTGGGTTCAACGAGGGGAAGCATGGAAGAGCGCCAGCTATGGCGTCTGCACCTCTCGGCGCTTGCGCTGAGCGACGACCGTTCATCGATGCGTAGGCTCAATTGAAGTCGAGAGCCGACTGTTTATCCATAGACAGTTTTTCGAGAGCGTGAGCCGTATGCGGGGAAACTCGCACGTACGGTTCTTAGGGGAGGATGCGCCGGCGACGGCGTGTCCTTACCCGATCTTGTG
>NZ_JBYOJV010000019.1:0-119613 GCF_057798835.1 Cupriavidus sp. 291-E7 | reverse complement strand
GGTTCAACGAGGAATTCCGGGGAAGGCAGCCTTGATCTTCAGGAAGAAGTATTCCTCGTCGCGGTAGCCGTAGGCCCTACGCTTGATGACCTTGATGGTGTTGTTGATGCCCTCTACGACGCTCGTGTTCAGCGGGTGCCGGCATCGGGCGATGATGCCGTGCCAATAGGCTTTCAGGCGCTGGGCGAACAGTTCGAGAGCCGGAATCCGGCTCTGGCTTGCCTGTTCACACCAATGCTCCCACGCCTTTTGCGCCCATCCCGGGCGGCGGTAGAACCACAGCCGCTTGAGCTCGTCTCTCAGGATGTAGACCGTCAGCAACGGCTGATTGGCCTGCAGCACCTCGTTCAGATGCACGGCTTGAGGGTCGCTCAGGTTCTCCTTGTTGCGCAGCAGTAGCCAGCGCGTGGACTTGAGTACCCGTCTGGCCGGACGGTCGTGCCGCAGGCGGTTGGCCTGATCTACACGGACCCGGTCGATCACCTCGCGCCCGTACTTGGCCACGACGTGGAAGAGGTCGAAGACCACCTCAGCCTGCGGGCAATGCTCGCGGATCTCCAGTTCATAGGCGGTCGTCATGTCGATGGCAACGGCCTCGATGCGCTCTGCCGCGCCTGCCGGGAGTTGCGCAAAGAAGGCGCGCGCCGTCTCGCGCGAGCGGCCCTGACCGATCCAGAGCACTTGCCGCCCAATCGGATCGACCACCACCGTCGCATAGCGATGGCCCTTGTGCAGCGCGAATTCGTCCATGGCCAGGTAGCGGATGCTGGACCAGTCCGGCTCGACGACTGCCTCGCGCAGGCGCGCCTTGTCGATCGTCTTGACGGTATGCCAGCCCAGGTCATAGAAAGCCGCCACGGCCTGCACCGTGCAGTGACGCAGCAACTGCCCGCAGGCCTGCGCCAGCCTGGCTGTGACACGCTGGTAGCGCCCAAGCCATTCGAGCCGCTCGAGTCGCGGCCCCCCGCATTGATCGCACCAGACGCGCCTGCGGGGGACATGCAGCACCACCCGGTACTCGAACAGCGGAAGATCGCGCACGCGCCGCACCACCGTTTCATGGACCTGCCGGCACTTCGATCCGCATTCCTCGCAGTACATGACCTTGCTGACTGGCTTCAAGTACAGCGCCAGCGTACGGCTCTCCCCTTCAGGCCATACCACCCGATCCAGCCTGTAGCCATCCCAGCAGCCCAAGGCCTGCAGCGTCTTCCGATCCAGCATCCCGTTCCTCAACAGCCGTCTTAACGGCCATTAGGATACGGAATGTGGCAATTCAGTCCCCGGAATTCTCCGAAGAACCTTTTTTATTGGATCGATCGGGGCGGCGTTTTCCGGGGCGATGCACCATAAACACGAAGAAAACATTCAACTCGGCAACCTAGAAAAGTGAATTCCAATGGGGTTGGAATCTGCGAGGATTCTGCATCCGCATGGTGAATGCCCTCGCAAGGAAACCTCATGAAACGCGCAAGTTCGGCCTTCCTCGGTGCGATGGCCGCAATGGCCGCAACCGGGCTGCTGGCACCGCTGGCCGCGCACGCCACCGAGGGCGCGCTGGGGCGGCCGGTGGCTGGCACCAGCGTGTCGCCCAATGTAGGCGTGATCCCGGACCAACCGGTCTGGATCGCCAACCTGCAGCAGCTCTATTTGGACGGATCGATCAGCTCCGGCCGCGAAGTGGCGATTGGCGGGCGCACGACCGCGGGTATCGACGCCAAGGTCGCATTTACGCTGGCGACGATGATGAAGGTCTGGGACACCGGCCCGGGCGCATGGAATTTCGCATCGAGTTTTACGTTGCCGTACGTCTGGACCACGGTGCATGCCAACGCCGCCTTTACCGGCACGAATGGAGCGTTCTCGCGTGGCAGTTCGGACCGTGCGTCAAATCTCTATGACATCTACTTCTCGCCGCTGATTGCCGGCTACCACTTCTCGAAGACCAGCCATATGGCGCTGAGCTTCAATGTCTGGGCGCCCACGGGACAGTACGACAAGAACGCACTGGCCAATCCGAGCCTGAATACCTGGACCTTCGTGCCGCAGGTCGCCTTCACGCACCTGATGCCGCAATACGGGCTGGAATTCAACGCCGTGGCGGCGTTCCAATTCTACACGCGCAACTCCGCCACCAACTACCAGAACGCGCCGCTATTCACGCTGGACGTAATGGGCGTGAAGAAGTTTGGCAACTGGGGCGCTGGTCTGGTAATGGGTACGGTCCAGCAGCTGGGCGACGATACCGGCCCCATCGCCGATCGGCTGAACGGGTTCCGCGGCCACGACTTCACGATCGGGCCGATCATCACCTACGACACCAAGCTCGGCGGCAAGGCGCCGCTCTCCTTCAGCCTGCGATGGGTGCCCACTGTGACCAGCAAGAACCGGCTGGACAGTACCGCAACCGTCATGGCAACTGCCACGCTGGTCTTCTGATTCGGCGCCCGACGCCGAAATATCACCAAAGCATCACTTGGGTGTCATGTGACGCCGCCATCATCGCGTGCACAAATCCTTGCCAGTGCGGCTGGGACCTTGGGCACGCAATTCCCGTTGACGTTTGACTTCAAGGCCGAAGACGCACGGCTAAAAATGGTCGAATAATCAAGTAGTAAACGGGGAATTCTAATGCGTCACATCAAGTCCGCCATCGGCCTGGCCGCCGCCATGACCGTCGCTTTCGGCTTCTATGGCTGCAACGGCGACGACACCAGCGCGAGTAACACCACCACGCCGCCCGCTACCCAGCCGGCCGCGCCTTCGACGCCAGTTGCCGAGGTCACGGGCAAGTGGACCACGGGCGATCTGCATGTCCACACGACCGAGTCCGACGATGCACAAAGCAAGCTCGTCGACGTGCTGGACCAGGCGATGATCTCCAACAATCTCGACTGGACCGCGATCTCCAACCACCTGCGTGTGTCCACGCGAGACCAGAACGGCACGGCCATCGTCGGCGGTCCGCTGCCATTCTCCAAGGCGATGGCGGACTACGAGATTCCGGCGGTTCGCCAGTTGCAGGTCAACGGCAGCTATCTCAGCAAGCTGATCTTTTCGGCCTTCGAATGGGACATGCCGACCCACGACCATATGAACGTGGGCATCTTCACGGGCAGCCCGCTCGGCACGGCCACGAAGGCCGCGAACCAGTTCGAGTACTACTTCACTGATCGCCCGGCCGCCCAGTTTGATGCCGTGGACGTGGCCAACTGGAACGCCACCGGCACCAAGGGCTACACCACGCACGCGGACGCGGTGCGCGCCGTGGCCTGGCTGCGCGACAACTACCCGGACACCAGTTACGCGCTGATCAACCATCCGTCGCGCAACACGGGCAAGTACACGGCGGCGGACTACCGCGAGTTCAACGACACGGCGCCGAAGATCGCCTTTGCGGTGGAAGGCATGGTCGGCAACCAGATGGAACCGGACCGTGGCGGTTACGCCACCACTTATGTGGACGCCAACCTGAAGAACCGTGTCTACGGCGGCGTGGATTACGTGGTGGCGCAGGTCGGCGGCATCTGGGACGCGCTGCTTGGCGACGGCCGCCGGTTCTGGAACGTGGGTGACTCCGATCACCACTTCAAGACCGTTGGCACGAACAGCAGCGGCTACTTTCCGGGCGAATACGCCAAGACCTATGTCTGGATCGATAACCGGAACACGGGCATCAAGGGCGTGCTCGAAGGCGTCCGCTCCGGCAAGATGTTCTCGGTCTTCGGTGACCTGATCAATGCGCTGGACTTCAACATCGCCAGCGGCGCCGGTAAAAGCGAGATGGGCGGCGAACTCAAGGCCAAGGCGGGCGAGACGGTCACCGTGACCATCCGCTTCAAGAGCCCGGACCACAACAACTACCAATACCCGATCAATGGCGGTGTCAATGTCAACATGCGCCCCGTGGTGGATCACGTCGACCTGATCGCTGGCGATGTGACGCCGCGCGCCGCGACTGGTACGCCGGGCTACAGCAAGGAAACGAACGATTCGACCAAGGTGATCGCCACGTTTACGTCGACGGACTGGAAGCTGGACAAGGACGGGTATAACACCGTGACCTATACCTACACGGCCACGAAGAACCAGTATTTCCGTCTGCGCGGCACGAACCTGGGCATGAACGTGCCCGGCGAAACGTCCAACGGCAACCCGCTGCCCGACCAGAAGACCACCGTGACGGAACCCGACGCGCGTTTCAACGCGATCAACGCGCGCAACTACAACGACCTGTGGTTCTATTCGAACCCGGTGTTCGTGACGGTCGGCTCGTAAAGGCAAAGGCGGGGATGCAGCCTGTCCTAATGGCCTAGCGTCTGGAGCCAGAAGGGCAGGCCGGCCCCGGCCATCGCCACGGCCAGCGGCGCAAGCTGGGCCAGGCCTGCGCCAAGGGTGCGCAGAACCGGGGAGCGCGAGGTAAGCAGTTTGCGGGAACGTGACATGGTGCCGAGGTTGTGGGAATCTTGAGGGCATCATGCGCCGTGGTACCTGAATGGCACCTGAGCAATCCGTTCAGGCGCCGTTCAGCTTACCCGGCGAACAATGCCGCAGATGACTGCCTCGCCCCCATCCTCATCCGTCTCTTTCCGGTCCCGCCCCGCCACGCGGTGGCGTGCCCTTGCCCGTGTGGCGATCCTGCTGGCCGTGCTTGGCGCGGCGGGCACCGCTGGCGTTTCCCTGGCCGATACCGATGCCGACCGCGCCCGCGCAGCGCTACGCTCGGGAGAGATCCTGCCGCTGTCGCGCATCCTCGAAACCGTGTCTCGCCAGTACGCCGGTGATGTGATCGACGTGAAGCTCGACCGCGACGACGGCATCTGGAAGTACGAAGTCAAGCTGCTGTTGCCCACCAGCACCATCGCCAAGCTCGAATACGATGCGCGCGACGCCAGGCTGCTCAAGGCCAAGGGCCACGACCTCGAACGCGCGCGCAAGCCCTGACCGCCATGCGCATCCTGCTAGTCGAAGACGAAAGCACGCTGGCGGCACAGCTAATGCAGGTGCTGGGCCAGGCCGGCTATGCGGTGGACCATGCCGCCGACGGCATCGACGCCGAGCACCTTGGCACCGAACACCCCTACGACACGATAGTGCTGGATCTGGGCCTGCCCCGGCTCGACGGCCTGACCGTGTTAAAGCGCTGGCGCCAGGCCGGTAATGACGTGCCGGTGCTGATCCTGACCGCGCGCGATAGCTGGGTGGAAAAGGTGGAGGGCATCGATGCCGGTGCCGACGACTACCTGACCAAGCCATTCCGCACCGAAGAACTGCTCGCCCGTATCCGCGCGCTGATCCGCCGCTCCGCTGGCCGTACGTCGCCGACGCTGGCCTGTGGCCCGGTGCTGCTGGCGCCCGGCAGCGGTCAGGTGAGCGTGAACGGCAGCCCCGTCACGCTGACCGCGCATGAGTTCAAGGTGCTGGACTACCTGATGCACCACCAGGGCGAGATTGTCAGCAAGACCACGCTGACCGAGCATATCTATGCGCAGGATTTCGACCGGGACAGCAATACGATCGAGGTCTTCGTCGGCCGCTTGCGCAAGAAGCTTGGCGTCGACGTGATCGAAACCGTGCGCGGCCTCGGTTATCGCATGCGCCCGCCGGCCGACGCGGCATGAAGCGCGCCTCGCTCGCGCGGCGCCTGCTGCTGATCGCCACGCTGTGGGTTGCGGGCACGCTCTGCACTACGGGATGGCTGCTCGACACACTGTTCGGCCGGCATGTCGACCGCACCTATATCACGGAGCTGGACCGCGACCTGACCAGCCTGGCCGCCGCGCTGGAATGGCGTGGCGACAATCAACTCGAACTGACACGGCAGCCGGCCGATCCTCGCTTCGAACTGCCGTATTCGGGCGCCTACTGGCAGGCGTCGTCAGGCACGCAGACGCTGCGCTCGCGGTCGCTGTGGGACGTCGATATCCCGGCCGCCGTGGAACGGCAAGTCGGTCTTGGCGATGCCGACGTGCGCGTCGGCCCCAAGGACCAGTCGCTGCTGGTGAAGACGCGACGGCTGCAATTGACCGGTGGCGACGCGTTCGTCGACATCACCGTCGCGCTGGACCGCACGGAGCTGCGGCAGGCCAAGCGGTCGTTCCGGCATTTGCTGTGGCTGTCGCTAGGGGTGCTTGGCGTGGGCATCCTGGGCGCCGTCTGGGCCCAGGTGCGCTTTGGACTGGCGCCGCTGGCGCGATTGCGTGCGGCGGTGGCGCGGCTGCAGGCGGGGCGCGAACCGACGCTGCCGGGCGACTGGCCCGCCGAAGTCCAGCCGCTGGTCGACGAGATTCACCTGCTGCTGCGGCGCAATCATGAGGCCGTCGAGCGATCTCGCCGGCAGGCGGCGGATTTGGCGCATGCGGTCAAGACGCCGCTGGCGATCCTGGCCAACGATGCCGCCACCTTGCCCGCGCCTGCATCGCAGCGCGTGGCGCAGCAGGTCGATGCCATGCGCAAGCAGGTGGACCGGCACCTGGCGCGCGCCAGGGCGGCGGGGGCCGGCGGGGCGGCAGGCAACGCCGTGGCGATCCGGCCCGCCGTGGAAGAACTCGTGCGGGCCTTGCAGCGGCTGCATGCGGACAAGCCAATAGCGGTCCAGATCGACGGACAGGCCAGCTTTGCGGGCGACCGCCAGGACCTTGTGGAAATGCTCGGCAACCTGCTCGATAACGCCTGGCAGTGGGCGCAGGGCCGGATCCGCGTTGCGCTGGTGCCATCGGAGAACGAGGTGGAGATCCGCATCGAAGACGATGGCCCCGGCATGCCCGACGACGTCATGATCCAGGCGGCGCAGCGCTTTACGCGGCTCGACGAGTCCGCCGACGGTAGCGGCCTTGGATTGGCCATCGTACGCGATGTCAGCGCGCTTTATGGCGGCACGTTTGCGCTGGCAAAGTCTCCGCTGGGCGGGCTGGCGGTCAGCGTGCGGCTACCTGCCGCGTCCAACGCTGGCTGACCGGGCCAATCGGGTATCATCGCGCCCTTTGCCGTTTTCGCTCCAGTCCCTTGTCTCAAGCCGTACCCAGCGCCGCAGCACGCCGCCGCCAGCGGCCGCCCGTTGCCCCGGCGCGCCTGCTCGGGCCTCATCACTTTGCCTATTACCGCGGTCATCTGCAGGGTCTCGACCTTGGGCGGCTGGCCACGCGCTATCTGACGCCGGGCCTTGACCTGCGCCAGGCGCGTACCACGCTGGCCTGGATCGAAGGCGAGCTGGTGCGCGGCGTGAAGCGCCTGGCAACGCGGCCCCGGCACGATGGCGAAGCCACGATCCTGACCGAGAAAACGTGGCTGGCCATGATCGTGCCGCCGTCCGGCGAGCGCGGCGCGGCCAGGCAGACAAGGCAGCGCAAGCTGCTGCGGGCGCTGGACGCGCTGCAGCCGCTGCTGCTGGCGCACCCATCACCCGGCGACGCCGTTGCGGGCTGGTTCACGCCCGCCGTTGCCACGCGGCTGGCCGATGCGGGATGGCCGACGCTAGGCGCGCTACGGACGGCCGTGGCCGCCGATGCGCGTCACTGGTATCGCCACGCGCAGGGCATCGGTGACGCGACGGCGCGCGAGATCGAGGCATGGCTGCGCGCGCAGTCGCTGGAAGCTGGCGCGCCCGAGCTGCCGCCGAATCTGGCCCCGCTCGAATCGCTGAAACACGCGGCGGCCCAGTCGGATGTGGGCGCCGTTCAGGCATGGCTTCAGGGCTATCAGCCAGAGGGCAGCCACACCTGGCGCAGCTATCGCACACAGGCCGAGCGCTTTCTGCTTTGGACGGTTTTCGCGCGCGGCAAGACGCTGGGCCGCCTGGACGCGGAAGACTGCGGCGCATACCTGGCTTTCCTGGCCGACCCGCAGCCGGCCGCGCAATGGGTGGGGCCACGCGGCACACCACGGGACCGCCATGACTGGCGGCCGTTCGAAGGCCCGTTGTCGCCGGCCAGTATTCGCCACGCGGGCAAGATCCTGAAGGCGCTCTGCGGATGGCTGGTGCGGCAAGGGCACCTGCAAGCGAATCCGTTCGAATCGGCCGCGATGCCGGATGCCCAAAGCGCGCCGCGCATTCAGGTGGATCGCAGTCTTGGACGTACCCAATGGCAGCATCTGAAACGGTACGTCGGAGACTTGCCGGCGGACGATCCCCGTGCGGCACGGCTGCGTTTCATGCTCCGGCTGGCGCATGCCACGGGACTCCGCGTTTCGGAGCAGGCGCAGGCACTGGTTGGCCATCTGGCGCTGGCCGATGGGTGGAAGCTGAGCGTGCCCGGCAATCGTTCACGCACCAATGCCTTGCCGGAGACCGTCATCGATGCCTTGCGCGATCACATGGAGGCGCGCGGACTGGGACGAGACTTCGAGCGCTTGCCCGCCACTACGCCGCTGATCGGACGTGTTCAGCAGGGTGCGGACGACGTGCCGCTGTCGGTCGCGCAGGTGGCCGCGATCTGGAAGCGCTGCTTCACGCGCGCGGGGCAATGGCTGGCCGACGACGATCCCACGGCAGCCGTGCGGCTTGCGCAGGCCAGCGCGCACTGGCTGCGGCATACGGCGGGCGCCCATGCGCTGTCCAGAGGCATGGCGCGCAAGGCCGTGCAGGAGCAGTTGGGCCATGCCTCGATCAGCACTACCGCCGCCTACGCCGACGTCGAGCTGCATTAAGGCGCGCGGCGCTATACGTATTTGCCGGTCAGGCCGCCATCGACCACCAGTTCGGTGCCGGTGACATAGGCCGCCGCATCCGACACCAGAAACGCGCACGCATGGGCGACGTCCCATGCGGTACCCATGCGTTGCAACGGCACCTGCCTGCTGCGTGCTTCGCGCGCATCGTCGAGGCTGGTCTCCGAGAACTGCCTGGCCACGGTATGCGCGATGCGCGGCGTATCGATCAGCCCCGGCACCACGCAATTGGCACGGATACCGTGCGCCGCATATTGCTGCGCGATCATGCGCGTGAACTGGATCACGGCCGCCTTGGTCACGCAATAGGACAGGTGCGGGTAACCGAGGTAGCGCAGTCCCGCCACCGACGAAATCGTGACAATGGCGCCACGCCCGCGCTCGACCATCGATGGCAATACCTGCTGCGATGCCAGCAGCAGGCTGCGCACATTGACGTTGTGGGCGGCGTCGAAGTCAGCGATGTCGGTGTTCAGGGGGCCGCCGGGCTTGCCGATGCCCACGTTATGGTGCAGCACATCGATGGGACCAAAGCACTCGCGTGCCGCGGCGAACAGGCGCGCGATATCGGCCTCCACCGCCACGTCGCCGACGAACGTTTCCGCCGTGCCGCCTTCGGCGCGAATCAGCGCGGTGGTTTCGGCAGCCGACGCTGCGTCGCGATCCGCCACACAGACCCGCGCGCCAAGGCGCGCATAGGTCAGGCTGGCCGCACGGCCGATGCTCCAGCCGGGGCCTGCCGAGCCGCCGCCGGCTACGAACACGGTCCGGTCTTGCAGGCTCAACGGCAGGGCGTTCATCTGCCGTCTCCGTGGGGCGCGTTGCCGGCGTATGGAATGGCTTCCTCGACCACGTCCCAGATGTAGCGCCCCGATGGGCTTTGCTGCTCCTCGACGATATGCGCGACCAGCCCCGCCGCGCGCGAAATCACCGCGAATCCACGCATGACGGCGGTCGGCACGCCGATTTCGCCAAGCAGGGCGGCCACCGCACCCGTGGCGTTGATCGTGATCGGGCGGCCCGATACTTCGTCCACGGCTGCCGACAGGCGTTTCAACGCACCGATGTGCGCGCCACCGAGTTCGCTTTCGGCTTGGCCAAGCTCCAGCAGCTTGTAGGCGCGCGGGTCCACCGGCTTGTGCAGATGGTGGCCGAAGCCCGGCACCGGCGCCTTTCTCTCCTTGCAGTCGCGCGCGATGGCCAGTGCTTCGGCATCGGGGTCCTGCGCGGCAAGAATGCGGTCCAGCAGCACCGAGCAGTTTTCCATCGTGCCGACAAACGAGCTGCCCACAGCGAGCAGCCCGGCGGAGACCGCGCCCTGCAGGTTCTCGGGGGCGCTCATATAGATCAGCCGCGTGGCGATCGCGCTGGGCGTCAGGCCATGTTCCATCAGCACGACCAGCACCATGTCCGCAATGCGCATGTCCACGGGGCGCGGTGTGCGGCCCAGGATCTGCATCAGCATCACCTCGGTAAAGGTCTTCTTGCCCAGCAGGTCTTCCACGAGATCGGCGTCGCGGTAGTGTAGGCTGGTCAGGGTATGGGTGCAGAGCCGGGTCACCGGCTTTTGTTTTTCTTGCTGACTCATGATTGGTCTCCGGTGGTGGGCAACTCGGCCAGGGCGTGGTCGCGCACGGTGTTCTTGAGCACCTTGCCGACGGTCGAGCGCGGCAGGCTGGCATGGAAGTGGATCTGCTTGGGGGTCTGCACGGGACCAAGCCGCTCGCGCACGAAAGCGATCAGGTCGGCGGCGGCGGCCTCGCAGCCGTCGCGCAATTGCACGGCGGCGTGTACGGCTTCGCCCCATTTGTCGTCGGGCACGCCAAACACGGCGCACTCGTGCACGGCCGGATGCTGGCCCAGCGCGTTTTCCACATCGATCGGGTAGACGTTGAAGCCGCCGGTGATGACCACGTCACGCAGGCGGTCCTTCAGGTACAGGTAGCCGCGCGGATCGATCAGGCCCCGGTCGCCGGTATGCAGCCAGCCATCGACGATCGTCGCGGCCGTCAGGTCCGGCCGCTTCCAGTAACCGGTCATGACCAGATCGCCCCGTGCCACCACTTCGCCGACTTCGCCGGGGGGCAGCAGGCGACCATCGGGCGCCATGATGGCGACATCGCTGAACCAGGTAGCGCGGCCCACCGAGGCCAGATTGCGCTCGTCGTCGAAATCCTCGGGGCCGATGACGGTCAGCAGTTGCGGCGCTTCGGTCTGGCCGTAGGTGGTGGCCACCACGGGGCCGAAGAATTCGCGTGCCTGGCGGATCTTCTCCGGGGGCATCGGTGCACCGCCATAGATCAGGCGGCGCAGCGCGGGGTAGTCGGCACGGGACGCGCCGGGTAGCGCCATCAGCATGTAGATCAGCGTCGGCGGCATGAAGCAGATGGTTGCCCCGCGATGGCGGAACGCGGTCCGCACGGCTTCGGCGCCGCTGCCTTCCATGATCACGTGGCAGCCACCCTGTGCCAGGATCGGCATCACATAGGTGGAGGTGCCGTGCGTGATCGGGGCCGCCATGACGTAGCGATCCGCCCCGGTAAAGCCCCAGGCGTGGATCTGGTTGACGATATTGGCAAGCCACGCGCGATAGGGCTGCATCACGCCTTTCGGTGCGCCGGTGGTGCCGCCGGTGAACTTGATGGCCTGCGTGGCATCGCGGTCCAGGTCCAGCACTGGGCGCGCGGCATCGGGATACTGGACGATGGCCGAAGCCAGCGTTTCGCCGCGCCCCGGTGCGCGTGCGTGGTCCGTATAGATGCGCGTCCCCGGTGCACCGTCCAGCAGCGCCTCACATCCGGCATCGAGCACGATGATGCCCGGTTCGGTCGCATCGAGAATGCGCCGCAATTCAGGCTGCGTGCTTTTTGGATTCAGCGGCACCCAGATCTTGCCGCTGGCCAGGACCGCCAGCAACGCAACGATGTGCTGCGCCGAGTTGCCGGCGCAGATGCCTACGCAGCGCTGCGGCGCGGGATCGATGCGAAGGAAATGCGTGGCCAGGGCCGCCACCTGGGCAGCCAGCTCGCGATAACGGTATTGGCCGTCGGGCGCGTCGATGGCGATGTTGTCGGGCCAGCGGTCGGCAGCACGCCAGAACAGGTCGATCGGAAGCATGGGATTCTCGGACTCCTTAGTTGACGCGAGCGCCCGACTGCTGCACCACGTCGTGCCAGCGCTTGATTTCGGACATCGCGAAGGTGCGGCACTGTTCCGGCGTGCCAGGCTCGGGCGTGGCCGCCAGGTCCCGCAGACGGTCGCGCACTTCGGTATTGGCCAGTGCCTTGTTCAGGGCGGCGTTCAGGCGGTCGACCACCGGTCGCGGGGTGCCGGCCGGCGCGGAGATGGCGAACCACGACTGGACATCGAAGCCGGGATAGCCGGATTCGGCCACGGTCGGCACGTCGGGCAGCAGCGGCATGCGCTGTGCGCTGGTTACGGCAATGGCGCGCAGCTTGCCGGATTTCACATGCGGCAGCGCTGACGGCGTGTTGTCGAACATCGACTGGACCTGTCCACCCATCAGGTCCGTCACGGCCGGTGCGCTGCCTTTGTAGGGCACGTGCAGCATGTTGGCGCCGCTGCGGGCGCGGAAGATCTCGCCGGACAGATGGATCGACGAACCGCTGCCCGATGAGGCGAACGTCACCCCGTTCGGCGATGACTTCGCCAGCTTCACATAGTCCGCCACGCTCTTGACCGGCAGGCTGGGGTTCACCACCAGCACGTTCGGAATCCTGGCGATCATGCCAACCAGTTCGAAATCCTTTGCGGGGTCGTAATTGAGCTTGTCGTAGAGCGTGGCGTTGATCGTGTTGGCGATGGTGTAGACGTAGAGCGTGTAGCCGTCCGGCGCGGCCTTGGCCACGACCTCCGCGCCGACGTTGCTGTTGGCGCCGGCCCGGTTTTCCACGACCATCGGCTGCCCCAGCGCCTCGCCCATCTTCTGGGCCACCAGCCGCGCCAGCACGTCGGTGGCGCCGCCTGCCGCGTAGCCCACCACCAGCCGCACCGGCCGCGTGGGATAGCCGGCATCGGCGGCCCGGACCAGGGAAGGGCCGCACGCCAGCGCGGTGGCAAGAACAAGGGCATGGCTGATCAGGCGCCTGCGCGCCGCGCTACGGATGGTCATGATGGCTGTCTCCTGTTATCGAATATCGTGGCCAGTGCGCGTCCGTCTGCTCGATGTGCGGCATACTGCGGACTGCTTCCGGCCAGCAAATTCTTTCCGATGACCTCTCGTACTGCGAATCGAAACGTCCGGCAGGCGGACGTTTTGCCGCCGCCCGCCGAGGAGGGCACCCGTGCCCTGCGACGCGGCCTGACGCTGCTGGACGCCATCCTGGCCGGCGGCAAGGATGGCCTGCGCGTGGTGGATCTGTGCCGCGCGGCCGGTCTGGAGCGGCCCACCGTATACCGCCTGCTGGCAACGCTGATCGAGTGTGGCTACGTGGTACAGCGTGGCCGCTTCCGCTACGGAAAGGGGCCAAGACTGGCGGCCTTGCCGCAGCGCGGGGAATCGGCCGATCTGGCCGAAAGGCTCAACCCCGTGCTGGCACGCATCAGCCAGAACTGCGGCGATGCGGCGTTCGGCATCATCCGCGATGGATCGCTGTCGCGCTGCATTGCGCGGCATGTCGGCACGCATCCGGTGCAGGTACTGGTGATCCAGGTGGGCACGCGCCAGCCGCTTGGCGTGGGCGCCGCGGGCCTGGCGCTGCTGGCCGCGCTGCCGGACCCGACCGTGGACGATGTGATTGCTACGAATGCCGAGGTGCTGGCGCAATACGGCGGCATGACGCCGGATCGCATGCGCATCCTGATCCGCGCCACGCGCGAACGCGGGTATTCGGTGATCGGCAATCACGCCACGCGCGGCGCGCTCGCCGTGGGTATGGCGGTGGCGGACCGCGACGGCGAACCCGTGGCCGGCATCAGCGTGGCCACCACGCTGGCGCGCATGCCACGCGAACGGCAGCAATTGCTGGCGCGGGTCATGCGCGACGCCGTCCGCACCTTGCTGCCGCAAGGTCTTTGACGCCGGCGGTTGCCGATTTCATTCAACATCCCGGTCCAAAACTCTTAATTCGGTTTCCTTGCGCCAGGGCGTAACCTGCCCGCATGCCGGCGGTCCGGCATGCCTGAGGGGAGGGTACACACGGTGACCGATCTGGCCGATATCGTCACGCCGCTTCCGCCATCCTGGTTACCTCAAACGCCCGGCTGGCTGGTGCTCGGCGTTGGCATGCTCGGTGCGCTGCTCTGGCTGGGCTGGCGAACGTGGCGTCACTGGCGCGCAAATCGTTATCGCCGCGCCGCGCTGCGGGAACTTGCGCGCCTGCAGCCCGCGCTGAATGCCGATGGCCAGGCGCGTGCCCATGCGCTGCTGCTGGTGGCGGAACTGCTCAAGCGCACGGCGTTGGCGGCCTGGCCGCGCGAAACGGTGGCCGGCTTGTCGGGGACCACCTGGCGCGATTTCCTGCGGACCCACGCCGGCAAGGCCACGGACGCCGTGCCGCCGCTGGCCGTTCTGGTCGAGACCGAGTATCTGGATCGCGCCGCGCTGGCGCATTGGCCGGCACAGCAGGCAACCGATACCGCCACGGCCTGCCGCCGCTGGATTGCCGGACATCAGGCGCCGCAACCATGATCGCGTTCGCCTATCCGTGGCTTTTCGCGCTGTTGCCGCTGCCCCTGTTGGTGTGGTGGCGCCTGCCGCCGTATCGGGAAAGCAGTGCGTCGGTACGTCTGCCGTTCTTTGGCGAAGTGGCGAGCGCCGCGGGATTGCAGCCGTCCGCCGGCGCTCACGTGCCCCGGCGCAACCTCGCACAGCACTTGCTGGCGCCATTGGCATGGGCACTGGTCGTCGCGGCACTGGCCCGGCCGCAGTTCCTGGAACCGCCCATCTACAAGACCGAGCCAGTGCGCGACCTGCTGCTGGCGCTCGACCTGTCGCAGTCGATGGATACCCGCGACTTCCGGAATCCGGCCGGTGTAGTGGAAGCGCGCGTGCAGGCCGTGCGGCAGGTGGTCAGCGACTTCGTGGCACACCGGCCCGGAGATCGCATCGGCCTGATCGTATTTGGCGACGCGCCGTATCCGCTGGCGCCGTTTACGCTCGACCACGCGCTGGTGCGCACGCTGATCGATGACATGGTGCCGGGCATGGCCGGCGCCAGCACGTCGCTCGGCGACGCCATCGGCCTGGGTATCAAGATGTTCGACAACAGCCACGCCGCCGAAAAAGTGCTGATCCTGCTGACCGATGGCAATGACACGGCCAGCCGCATGCCTCCGGCCCAGGCGGCCGATATTGCCAAGGCCCGTGGCGTGGTGGTGCACACCGTGGGAATTGGCGACCCGGCGGCCACGGGCGAGCAGAAGGTGGATCTGGAAACGCTGAAGCGCATTGCCTCCACCACGGGCGGGCGCTACTTCTTCGGCGCGGACCAGACCGCGCTGGCGTCGATCTACGCCACGCTGGATCGCGTGACGCCGCACAAGGAAAAAACGTTGAGCTGGCGGCCGCGCCGTGAACTGTTCATGTGGCCGCTGGGCGCTGCCGTGCTGCTGGTGGTGGCGTATCAACTGGCGATGGCAGGCTATGCGCGTTCGGCGACACGCGCACCCGCCATCCGCAAGGAGCCGGCGGCATGAGCGAATGGCTGCATACGCTTGGCCAGTTCCACTTCCTGCGGCCGTGGTGGCTGCTGGTGCTGATTGCCGCCGTCTGGCTGCCGTGGGCGGTGGGCCGGCAAAGCGATATGCGGCGGCGCTGGCGTGGAACCATCGCACCGCACCTGCTCGATGCGCTGGTCGTGAACGGCGATCAACGGCGCGCGGCGCGCCCCGTGCACCTGACCGCGCTGGCATTGGCGTTGGGTGCCATCGCGCTCGCGGGCCCAACCTGGGAGCGCGAGCGGCCACCGTTCCTCTCGGACAAGGCGCCGCTGGCGATAGCGGTCGACCTGACGCCGGAGATGAATGCCATCGACATCACGCCGACGCGGCTTGAGCGGGCCAAGCTCAAGGTGAAGGCGTTGCTCGCGCATCGTGACGGCGGACGTACCGCGCTTTATGCCTACGCCGGTTCCACGCATCTGGTGCTGCCGCTGACCGACGACGCGAGCCTGCTGCAGACCTTCGTGGACGCGCTGCAAACCGCCATCATGCCCGTGCCCGGCAAAGACACCGCGCGTGCCGTCGGCACCATCGACGCAGCGCTGTCGAAGGAGCCGGTGCCCGGCACGATCCTGCTGCTGACCGATGGCGTCGAGGCCACGGCAGCGCAAGCCTTGCAGAAGCGCGACAAGCGTACGCAGGTCGTGGTGCTGGCGATTGGCACGGCGGCAGGCGGCCCGTTGAAGTCGGGCGACGGCGCGGCCCCCGGGCTTGACGCGGCGGCGCTGCATCGGCTGCGCGACGCGGGCATTCCCGTGGCAACGCTGACGACCGATAGCGACGAGGACGTGGCCTGGGTGCAGCGTCATATCCAGTCGCATGTGGAGCAGGCCAGCGCGCAAGACACCCTGCGCTGGCACGATGCGGGCTGGCCGCTGACGATTCCCATCGCCGTGCTCACATTGCTTTGGTTCCGCAAGGGTTGGTCGATCCGCTGGCTGGCCGCCCTGGCGTTGGTGGTGCCGATGCTCGCGCCCCCGGCCGATGTCCGCGCGCAGGGCAGCCCCGCGCCACGCGGCTGGCACTTCATCGATCTCTGGCTCACGCACGACCAGCAGGGGCGCCGGGCCTTCGAGCGCGGCGACTACACGGCGGCTGCAGCGCTGTTCGACGATCCGATGTGGCGCGGCGTCGCGCTCTACCGCGCGGGCAGGTTCGAGGATGCGGTGCGCGCCTTCGAGCAGATCAGCACGGTCGATGCGCAGTTCAACCTGGGCAACGCGCTTGCGCAGCAGCAGAAATATCAGGAGGCCGCCGCCCGTTACCGTCTGGTGTTGCAGCAGCGCCCGGGATGGGAGCCCGCGCAACGCAATCTGGCGTTGATGACGCAGCGCATCGAGCGCCAGAAACAGCAGGACAAGGGGGACGAGGAACCCCCCGATCTGAAGCCCGACAAGATCGAGCTGGATGCGGGCAAGCCGCCACCGCCTCCGGGCGGTGACAAGATGCAGCAGGGCCTGGTGCAGCAGAACGCCGATATGTGGATGCGCGCGATCCAGACCTCTCCCACGGAACTGCTGGCGCGCAAGTTCGCGCTGCAGGCCAGGCCATGATCGCGCGGTGGCTGGTCTGGTTGTTGCTCTGGCTGACGGCCACGGCGCAGGCCGCGGACCCCACGGTGCGCGTCAGGATCGTGGGGCAGCAGCCCGTGGTCGCCGGGCAGTCCGTGCAGGTCGAGGTGACGATCCTGGCGCCGAATTTCTTCCTGTCGGCACCTGCGTTTCCGGCGCTGCAGGTGCCGGGCGCGGTGATCACGATGCCAGACGAACGCGGCGTCAATTCGACCGAAACCATCGACGGCACCAGTTACGCGGGCATCCGCAAGACCTACGTGTTCACCCCGCAGACAGGCGGCGATTTCGTGCTGCCGACGCCGGACATCCACTTCACCTATTCCGGTGTAGACGGCAAGCCCCACGACGCCAGCGTGATCCTGCCGGCCACCACGATCCATGCCGCCGGGCAGCAACGCACACCCGCGCAGGCGGATGCCGGCGCGCCGACACTGCCAGCGGCGCGCATCCATATCGGGCAAGCCTTCGACCAGCCCATCAGCGGCAAGGAGGCCCATCTTCGCGCGGGGGATGCGCTCGTGCGAACCATCACGATGTTTGCGCCCGGCACACCGGCCATGATGCTTGAGCCGCCCGTGCTGAAGGCGCCACGTGGCGTGCGCCAGTTCCACGCCGATCCGGTGCTGCGCGACGGCGTGGCCGCGACTGGCGATGAACCGGCGGGCGCCACCGGCGGCAGGCGTGTGGAAACCGTGACCTACGTGTTCGAAAGCGGCGGCCGCTACACACTCCCGGCGGTTTCGGTGTCCTGGTATGACCCGGCCACCGGCAAGCGCGCGCAGTCGACGCTTCCGGCCGTGACCGTCGATGTCGGACGCGCCGCGCCCGGCATCGGCCTAGCGCCGACCGGTGGTTCGCCGGGGCTGCCGGACTGGCTCGATACGCGCACCGCCGCCGCGCTGGCCGCGTTGGCACTGGTGGTCGGCTATGCGGCGTATCGCTGGCTCGGCGGATGGCGTCCGCGCTGGCATGCGGCGCATGCCGCGAAGAAGCGGCAGGCTGGCGAGCCGCTGCCGCCGCTGAATCCGTAGGCGACATCGGCGACAAAATCATTCAGATCAAAAACCAAAATTTTGCATTCCGTTCTTGCCGGACGCCCACCCATACTTGGATGGCCGGATCAGGTGATGGCGCCGTACCTTGGAGGGAGTGCCGATGGAACACAAGCGACCGCGCGGGGCCTTGGCCACAGCAGCGCCAGCCTGGCGCCGCAACGCATGGCTGATGGTCCTGGTGCTGGGCATGGCCGTTGCGGGTGCGGGCGCGTCGTACTGGTACACCGCGAGCGCTGGCCGTGCGGCCGCAGGGGCCGCCGTCCGGCCGGGCGATGGCGTGAGTGGTCCGCGCGGCATGGTCCATGTGCCAGGCGGCGAATTCCAGATGGGCAGCGACCACAAGATGGCGCAAGCCAATGAACGGCCGGCGCACAAGGTGCAGGTCAAAGGCTTCTGGATGGACCAGCACCATGTCACCAACGCCGAGTTCCGCAAGTTCACAGAGGCGACCGGCTATGTGACCACTGCCGAGCGCGCGCCGGACTGGGAAACCATGAAGGTCCAGTTGCCGCCGGGTACGCCACGGCCGCCCGACAGCGCGATGGTTGCCGGGGCGATGGTGTTCGTCGGCACCCGTAGCCCGGTGCCGCTGCGCGAATACTGGCGCTGGTGGCGTTTTGTGCCCGGTGCAGACTGGAAGCACCCGGACGGCCCCGGCAGCAATATCGAAGGCAAGGACAACCATCCCGTGGTGCAGGTCTCGTACGAAGACGTGCAGGCGTACGCGCGCTGGGTCGGCAAGCGGCTGCCCACCGAGGCCGAATGGGAGTTTGCGGCGCGCGGTGGCCTGGAGCAGGCCACCTACACCTGGGGCGACAAGTTTGCACCCGATGGCCGCCAGATGGCCAATGTCTGGCAAGGCCAGCAGGTGCAGCCGTTTCCGGTGGTCAGCGCCAAGGCGGGCGGCGCGGCGGGCACCAGCCCCGTCGGCACGTTTCCCGCGAATGGCTATGGCCTGTACGACATGACCGGCAACGCCTGGCAATGGGTTGCCGACTGGTATCGCGCGGACCAGTTCCGGCGCGAGGCACGAACCACCGCGGCAGTGCTACAGAACCCCGCCGGGCCAGCGGACTCCTGGGACCCGACCGAGCCGGGCGTGCCCGTATCGGCGCCCAAGCGCGTGACGCGCGGCGGCTCGTTCCTGTGCAACGAGGACTTCTGCCTGAGCTACCGCCCCAGCGCGCGGCGCGGGACCGATCCGTACACGAGCATGTCGCATCTTGGCTTCCGGCTGGTCATGGATGACGGCACCTGGGCCGATATGCGCAGGCAGCCGGCGGTCGCATCAAGACAATAAGCCGGCGCCATTCAACGACGAGGGAGAGTTGCGTGAAGGGATTCGTCACGGCAGGAACTGACCGGCGTCTGCACCATGCGTTGTCGCGCCTGGCCCTACTGGCGTCATTGCTGGCGGCGTTGGGCGGCTGTGCGTCGGCGCCCGGCACCGATACGGCCGCGGCCACGCAGCCGGCTGGCACGGCCAGCGCTGCCACCGCGTTGCCATCGTGGCGCGACGGCGCGGCGCGGCAGACGATCGTCCGCTTCGTGGAGGCGGTCACCCGCCAGGGTACGCCCGAGTACGTGCCGCCAGCGGAGCGCATCGCCGTGTTCGACAACGATGGCACGCTGTGGAGCGAGCAGCCGCTGTATTTTCAGTTCTTCTTCCTGCTGGACCAAGTGCGGGCCGTGGCGCCGCAGCATCCCGAATGGAAGAACAACCCTGCATTCAAGGCGTTGATGGCCAACGATATGGCGGCGCTGATGCGCGAGGAAAAACGCCTGCTGCCGCTGATCGCCACGGCTAACGCAGGCATGACGGTGGATGAATACGACCGCACGATCCGCGCGTGGCTGGACAGCGCGCGGCATCCCAAATTCAACCGCCGCTATACGGATCTGGTGTACCAGCCACAGCTGGAACTGCTGAGCTACCTGCGCGCGAACGGATTCAAGACGTTCATCGTGTCCGGCGGCACGATCGAATTCATGCGTCCGTGGGCGGAGCGCGTCTACGGCATCCCGCCCGAGCAGGTGGTCGGCTCCACGCAGACCGTCACCTATGAGGTGCGCAACGGGCAACCGACGCTGGTGCGTGGCCCCAAGCTCGAATTCATCAATGACGGCCCCGGAAAACCAGTCGGCATCTATCGGCAGATTGGCAGGCGGCCCATCCTGGCCGTGGGCAATTCCGATGGCGACCTGCAGATGCTGCAGTACACGATGGCCGGCACCGGTCAGCGATTGGCCGTGCTCGTGCATCACGACGACGCGGAACGCGAATTCGCATATGACCGCAAGTCAGGCATCGGCAAGCTGGACAAGGCGCTCGATGAAGCGCTAACGCGCGGTTGGACCGTCATCAGCATGAAGCAGGACTGGGCGCGGATATATCCGTCAACACAACCCTGAACCTCCGCAACGCCCTGAAGCACAACAACGGAGCTTACGATGAGACCTGATACAGATGCGCGGCTGACCAGGCTGGCCGTCAGCGCGGCAATCGTCGCCACGCTGCTGGTGGCCGGTTGCAAGAAGGCCGACGAGAACAAGGCGGCTCCTTCGGCTGCCTCCCCACCGGCTGCACAGGCACCGGCCGCGCCGCCGGTTGCAACCACGCCGGTTACGCCGGCACCAGTGGCATCCGCACCCGATGCCGGGGGCGCCTCGCCGGTGGCCGCCGCCCCGGCAGGCTCGCAGGGCGGCAAACCGAACATCCTCGTGATCTTTGGCGACGACGTGGGCCTTGGCAACGTCAGCGCGTTCAGCCACGGCGTGGTGGGCTACAAGACGCCGAACATCGACCGCATTGCCCGCGAAGGCATGATGATGACCGACTACTACGCCGAGAACAGCTGCACGGCGGGCCGGTCCACGTTCATCACAGGGCAGTCCGTGTTCCGTACCGGCTTGTCGAAGGTCGGCCTGCCGGGCGCGCCGGTCGGCCTGCAGGACCGCGACATCACGATTGCGCAGGCATTGAAGCCGCTGGGCTATTCGACGGCGCAGTTCGGCAAGAACCACCTTGGCGACCAGGACCGTTTCCTGCCGACCAAGCACGGCTTTGACGAGTTCTTCGGCAACCTGTACCACCTGAACGCCGAGGAAGAACCGGAGCGTCCGTACTGGCCGAAAGACAATCCCGACTTCCTGAAGTTCTACAACCCGCGTGGCGTGCTGCACAGCACCGCCGACGGCAAGATCGAGGACACCGGGCCGCTGAACCGCAAGCGCATGGAAACGATCGACGATGAAACGACCGGCGCGGCGGTGAACTACATCCAGAAGCAGGCGCAGGGGAAGCAGCCGTTCTTCGTCTGGATGAACTTCACGCGCATGCATCTTTTCACGCACGTGCGTCCCGAGTATCGCGGCAAGGCCGGCCTTGGCGCGGGCCATGAGTATGCGGACGGCATGTGGGAGATGGACCAGAACGTCGGCAAGCTGCTCAAGGTGCTGGACGACACGGGCATCACGAACAACACGATCGTGATCTTCACCACCGACAACGGCCCGAACTTCTTCAGCTGGCCCGACTCCGCGAATACGCCGTTCCGCAGCGAGAAGGATTCCAACTGGGAAGGTGCGTTCCGTGTGCCGGCTATGGTGCGCTGGCCTGGCCACATCCAGCCGGGGTCGATGACTAACGGGTTGATGTCGGGGCTGGACTGGTTCCCGACGCTGCTCGCCGCAGCTGGGGATGGCGACATCAAGGACCGCCTGGTGAAGGGGACGAGCCTCGGCGGCAAGAGTGCCAAGGTCCACCTGGACGGCTACAACCAGTTGCCAATGCTGACAGGGCAGACCGATAAGAGTGCGCGCAACGAGTTCTACTACTTCAATGACGATGCCGAGCTGGTGGCGATGCGCTACGACGTGCTGACGACGGGGGCGACCGTGCCCACGGCATGGAAGATTGTGTTCTGCGAGCAAAGGGCGAAGGGAGGCATCGAGGTGTGGAAGGAACCGTTCACCTGCCTGCGCGCACCGAAATACTTCAACTTGCGAATGGACCCATACGAGCGGGCGGACACCGGGCCGACCAATCAGTACCACCAGCTTGAAACGGAAAACCCGTACGTGTTCATCGAGGGTAACCGCCGGGCGATCAACTTCCTGCAGACGTTCGTGGACTTCCCGCCGAGCCAGATTCCGGCCAGCTTCACGATCGATCAGGCCAGCGAGAAGATCAAGCGGCAGGTGGCCGACCAGCTCGCCAAGCAGCAACAGGGCCAGCAGAAGAAGTGACGGCGGCCCATCGCAAGCTGGAGCCGGGCGTGAAGCGCCAGCGCGCGGCACGCCAGCCATCGGCATCCGTTCCCGCCCAGGCGGGTGCGGATGCCCAGGTATGCCGCGGCCTCTGGCAGGCCGCGGCATTGTTATGTCTGTCCGGGGTCGCCGGACTCGTCTATCAGGTTCTCTGGATCAAGCAGTTGTCGTTGGTGGTGGGCGTGGACGTGCATGCGGTCACCATCGGCGTCAGTGCATTCTTTGGCGGGCTGGCGTTGGGAGGCTGGGCGATAGGCCGTCTCGCCGACCGCGTGGGCTCTGCATGGCGGCTCTACGTCTGGCTCGAATGCGCGATCGCCGTGCTCGGGATTGGCGCCACGCTGGCGCTTTCCCACGCCGCCGCGCCATTTGCGTGGCTCGAAGCGCGTATCGGTGGCGCCGCATGGGCCTTGCCGCTGATGCTGGTCGCGCTGCCGGCGATTGCGATGGGTGGCACGTTGCCGGCGCTGATGCGTGCCGTCCGAAGTGGCGGCGCATCGGTGGGTGGTCCCGGCGGACGGCTCTACGCCGCGAATACGGCCGGCGCGATAGCCGGCACGCTGCTGGCCGCGTTCGTGTCGATCCCGCTGCTGGGCGTGACGGGCAGCGCGTTTGCTGCGGCCGCATTCAACGGGCTTGCGGCGATCGGGGCATGGTGGTTCGGCCGCGATATGGCGGCGCAGGCCGAGGCGCCAGCCGCGCCGGCCGCCGCTGCGCGAACTTCCGGACAACGTGTGCTTGCGCTTGGCCTGTATGCATTGGCGGGCGCGATTGCGCTGGGCTACGAGGTGGTTTGGTCGCAGGCCATCGTGCAATTCCTGAGCACCCGTGCGTTTGCGTTTGCGGTGATGCTGGCCACGTACCTCGCCGGCCTGATGATCGGTAGCATTCTCGTGGCGAAGCGCGTCGACCGCGCGAGGGACCCGTGGGGCGTCTTCGCGCTGCTGATCGTCGGGGCCGGACTGGTGGCGCTGGCGGAGTTCGCGTGGCTGGGAGAATGGCTGCCCGCCGCGCAGCAGCTGGTTTCGCAACGTGTGCTAGGAGCGACGGGAAATCTGCTGGCGGCCACGTGCGCGAGTTTCGCGGTGGCGGCGCTGGTTGTGGTGTTCGTGCCGACGCTGCTGCTGGGCGCGGCATTTCCGTTCGTGGTGCGGCTCTCCGTCGATCCGGCACGCGCTGGCACGGGCGTGGGAGCGGTGCTGGCCGTGAACACGCTGGGCGGTATTGCGGGTTCCGTACTGACCGGCGTCGTGCTGGTGCCATCGCTCGGCGTGATTCATACGCTCGGCGTGCTGGCCACCGCAAGCGGCGCGGTGGCGATGCTGGCCGTGGCGTTTGGCGATGGCGTGCAGCGTCGCGCGCGCCTGGCTATCCCATTGCTGGCCGTTATCACGGTGATCCTTGCCGTGGCCACACCGGCCGACCGCATGGCGGCATTGCTGGCCAAGACGCGGGGCGGAACGCTGGCGTTCTACGAGGAAAGCCGCGGTGCGACCGTGGCGGTGGTGGAGCAGGGCAAGGCCGCGCAGCGCTTCCTCCGACTCTATATCCAGGGCGTGTCGAACTCGGGCGACACGATGACTTCGCTGCGCTATATGCGGCTGCAAGCGCTATTGCCGCTGATCGTGCATAACGGAACGCCGCGCGCATCGCTGGTGATCGGCCTGGGCACGGGCATTACGGCAGGCGCGACGCTGCAGTATCCGGGGCTGGATCGCCGTGTGGTCGCGGAGCTTCTGCCGGCCGTGGTGCGTGCCGTCCCCTTGTTTCACGGCAATTTCGATGCGGGCCGCGATACGCGGCTGGACATTCGTCTGCGCGACGGCCGGCGGGAACTGCTGCAGAGCGGGCAACGCTACGACCTGATTACGCTGGAACCGCCGCCGCCATCGGCCAGCGGCGTCGTCAACCTCTATTCGCGCGAGTTCTACCGGCTGGCCGCCGCCCGCCTGCAGCCCGGCGGTATCGTGGCCCAATGGCTGCCGCTGCCGACGCAGAACCGGGACGACACCCGCTCGCTGGTGCGCAGCTTTCTCGACGTATTCCCGCATGCCACGCTGTGGACCACGGAACTGCACGAGATGCTGCTGGTAGGTTCGATGGAGCCGATGCCGCTCGATGCCGCTCGCATCGCCGACCGTTTTGCGCAGCCGACGGTCGCGGCGGCGTTGCGCGATGTCGGCGTGGCGTCGCCGGCGGCACTGCTGGCCACCTACGTCACTGACCGCGCCGGGCTGGACTGGGTTGCCGGCGATGCCCCGGCCGTGACAGACGACCGTCCCCGGATCGAATACACGAGCTGGGTGCGGCGCCAGGACTTTCCGCCCGTGGTGCGCGAACTGCTCGACCTGTCGGCCGATCCGCCGCTGACCGGCGCCAGCGACGCGCTGTACCAGGACATCCGGCGCGAACGCGCCACGCTGCATACGTTCTACGCCGCCGGGCTGGACGCCTATCGCGGAGACCGGGACCAATGGCTGCGCGACATCACGACGGTCATGCAAGCCGACCCCGACAATCCCTACTACAGCTGGTTTACCGGCGGTCGTCCGGCTCACTGAACAGGAGAAATGGGATGAGCGCGCGCGAAGACATCCTGGCGCTGCAAGCGCGCATGACCGAGTCGATCGTCGGCCAGGACCGGATGATCGAACGTCTGCTGCTTGGGTTGCTCGCCGATGGCCATCTGCTGGTGGAAGGGCTGCCCGGACTTGCCAAGACACGCGCGATCAAGAGTCTGGCGAAACATCTCGACGCGCGTCTGTCGCGCGTGCAGTTCACACCAGACCTGCTGCCCGCCGACATCACCGGCTCCGATATCTACGTGACGGATGGCGGCAAGGGCGAGTTCCGCTTCCAGCCGGGACCGCTGTTCGCCAATCTGGTACTGGCGGACGAAGTGAACCGCTCACCGGCCAAGGTGCAGGCCGCGCTGCTGGAAGCGATGGAGGAACGGCAGGTGACGGTGGGCGGCCATACCCATCGTCTGGACCGCCTGTTCCTGGTGATGGCCACGCAGAATCCCATCGAGCAGGAGGGCACCTACCCGTTGCCCGAAGCGCAGATGGACCGCTTTCTGATGCATGTGAGCGTCGGATACCCGCAGGCCGATGCCGAAGCGCAAATCATCCGCCTTGCACGATCCGAGGAAGCAGACGCGAGCCAGCAGGCCAACGGACAGGGCGGTCAGGCGCGATTGGCGCCGGAGGCCATCTTCGCCGCGCGCGAAGCGATCCACGCCATCGCGGTCAGTGAGCCGGTCGAGCGCTATATCGTGACGCTGGTGCAGGCTACCCGTGAAGCGGGGCGCTTTGACGACGACCTGCGGAAGTGGATTCAAGTGGGTGTCAGTCCGCGCGGGTCCATCGGGCTGGACAAGGTGGCGCGTGCCATCGCCTGGCTGCGCGGGCGCGACCACGTCACGCCCGAGGACGTGCAAGCCGTGGTGCACGACGTATTCCGCCACCGGCTGATTCTCTCGTATGAAGCGCATGCCGCCGCCGTGGCCGCCGATGTGGTGATCGACCGGTTGTTACAGCGCGTGGCGGTGGCCTGACACGGAAACGGTGCCATGAAACAGGACAGTGCGGCGCGTGCGCGTGTCCAGCCCGGCTCCTCACCGGCCGCGTCGGGGGCGACGGCGGGCGTCAGCGTGGACCTTGCCGCGCTGGCGATGCTGGAGGCCAGCGTGCGCGACTTTCATTTCCGCAGCCGGCAACCGGTTCATAGCCTGCTGTCGGGCCGTCACGGTTCGCGCGTGCATGGCCGGGGCCTCGCTTTCGAGGAACTCCGCCTTTACCTGCCTGGCGACGATGTCCGGACGATGGACTGGCGCGTGACCGCGCGCACCGGCAAGCCGCATGTCCGCATCTATGCGGAGGAAAAGGAGCGGCCGGTGCTGCTGGTGGTGGATCAGCGCATGAACATGTTCTTTGGCAGCCGCCGGGCGATGAAATCGGTGACGGCCGCCGAGGCCGCGGCGCTGGCCGCGTGGCGTGTGCTGGCGGACGGCGACCGCGTTGGCGGCGTGATCTTCGGCGATGCGGAACAAACCAGCCTGGCGCCCCAGCGCAGCCGGCACGGCGTGCTGCACCTGCTGGGCGACCTCGCGCAGCATAACCAGCGGCTACGCGCGGACGCGCGGGCACAACGCGGCGCGGCGCAACTGAACGGTGCCTTGCAGCGTGCGCTGCGGTTGGCTCACCATGACCACCTTGTCATCGTGATCAGCGATTTTGACGGCGGCGACGAGCAAACGCGCGAGCTGATGCTGGCGCTGCGCAGCCGCAATGACGTGCTTTCGGTGCTGGTCTACGATCCGTTCCTGCTTGAACTGCCCGCGTCGGGCCAGCTCGTGGTCAGCGACGGCGAACTGCAGGTGGAGCTTGGCTTCTCGCAGGAAGCGCTGCGGCGCAATGTCCGCAGCTTTGCCGATGGCCACAGCGCGGCGCTGATGGACTGGCACAAGGCCATTGGCGTGCCACTGCTGCCGTTGTCGGCGGCGGAGGACACCGCTACCCAGTTGCGCCGGCTGCTGGGCCGGGCCGACACCGGCACCCGCCAGGGGCGAACGCCGGCGGCTTTCGGCCGTGCTCAGACCTGACTCATCGCCGGATCGCTGACCGTGTGCCGGCCCGTTTCCACCCGCCCGGCAAAGCGGCGGTAGTAGGACGGATCGCTGCTGCAGGTGACCGCGAAGTCGTACCACTGGCCGCTTTCCTGCAGTTTCCAGTCAAGCGTCGATGTGGCATTGGCGGCGACATTGGCTTGCCAGGGGCCATCGGTGCGATAGGCCATCGGCGTTACCGTGAACGTGCACGGCTGGTTGCCCTTGTTGATCAGGTCCACAAAGACATTGCCGTTGGCGATGTCGTAGCAGACACGGATCTCGGGCGATGCCTGCGCGGCGCCAAGGCGTTTCAGGTCTCCCTTGAAATGGCGGTGGTAGCCGTTCGGGCCCAGCATCCAGAGGTCGTAGCCGCCGAAGTTGTCGAGCGCGGCGTCCCAGCTGTCGACCAGCGTCTTGCCGGCTTCCACCATGTAGCGGCGCGGCACGCGGTCGAGCTTGAAGACGTCATAGACATGGAACACGGCTGCCTGCGTGCCGGTGTTCGAGAAGATCAGCTCGACCTGGCCGCTTGCATAGCAGCGGGCACTGGTATGCAGCTCATAGGGCAGCGCCCGCGATGGCCGCGTGCCCGGTGCCTGCAACGGCAGCTGCATGTCGCGCGGTACCGGCACGGCGGGCAGGGCCTGCTGCGCGGCGCGAATCTGGTCCGCTTCGGCGCGCGTGGACGGGCCGCTGAACGCGGGCAGTGCCTCGGTGTTGGGCGTCTTGAAGTTGAATGCCGAGGTCAGGTCGCCGCAGACCGCGCGGCGGTACGGACTGATGTTCGGCTCCTTGACGCCGAAGCGCGCCTCCAGGAAACGCAGCACCGACGTGTGGTCGAACACCTGCGAGTTGACCCACCCGCCACGGCTCCACGGCGAAATCGCGTAGAGCGGCACGCGTGGTCCCGGCCCGTAGACGCGGCCATCCGGCGCGGGCTGGCTCGTGCTGCCGGCCGGTGCGGGATGCGTGAAGTACTCGGACTTCAGGTCCGCTTCGCTCAGCGTGGTCTTGCCTGCGTAGCTCTTGTCGGGGTTCAGCGACGGCGCGGACGGCGACGGTACGTGGTCGAAGTAGCCGTCGTTTTCGTCGAAGTTGATCAGCAAGACGGTCTTGCTCCATACCTCGGGATTCGCGGTCAGGGCATCCAGAACCTCGGCCAGGAACCACGACCCCTGCACCGGGCTGGACGGCCCCGGGTGCTCGCAGTAGATCGACGGTGCATTGATCCACGATACCTGCGGCAGCGTGCCGTTCATCGCATCGCGGCGGAAGGCATCGAGGTATTGCTCGGGCGCCGTGCCCGGCAGGGTGTTGGCGACGCCCTTGTAGAGCGGGTTGGCTGCGTTGTCGGTGGCGGCGTTGTACGCGTGATAGGGCAGCGCCTGGCCGGTGTTGGTGTACGGCGAGCCTGGCGAGCCGCCGCTGGAAACCGGAAAGCCCGAGGCGAGGTTAGCCTGGCGGAACGTGCGGAACGCGCCGAGCATGTTGTCGCCCCATTCGTCGGGCATGTTCTGGTAGCTGATCCAGCTGACGCCGGCTTCTTCCAGCCGTTCTGCGTAGGTCTTCCACGTGTAGCCGATATTGGCATCGGCCGCCACGCCGTTGATGGCATCCCACTCGTTGTTCACGAAGGCCGCGTTCTGCGGCATTGCGCCGTTGGTGCCGGTCATGTGGAACGAACGGTTGGCATCGGTGCCCGTGTGCATCGAGCAATGGTAGGCGTCGCAGATCGTGAAGGCGTTGGCCAGCGCGAACTGGAACGGAATCTCCTTTTCCTTGTAGTAGCCCATCGACGTATCGGTCTTGGCTACCGGCCAGCGCGACATGCGGCCGTTGTCCCAGGCTTGCTGGCTGTCCGCCCAGGCGTGCGGCGTGCCCGATACGCGCTGCGCGTTGCCGGCCCTGTCATCGAGGTGGTACGGCGTGATGAGCGTGCCGTTGGTGCGCTCCTGCTGCCAGACCTTGCGGCCGTTCGGCATCGGAATGGTCATCCGGTCACCAAACCCGCGCACACCGTTGAGCGTGCCGAAGTAGTGGTCGAAGGAACGGTTCTCCTGCATCAGGATAACCACGTGCTGGACATCCATGATGGTGCCGGTGACGTTGCTGGCCGGAATGGCGAGCGCGCGGCGGATGCTGGGCGGAAAGGCGGCGAGTGCTGCGGCCGAAAAAGCGGCGCCTGCGCTCGCCTGCAGGAATTTGCGGCGAGAGTTCATGTTGTGAGGTACGAGGGAGAGTTGGGCGGTGCGTACGATCCGGGACCGATCACGGCGCGCAGCGCTTTTCGGCCGGCTGGGACGGGTTGGACGGATTGGCGGGGTTGGACGGCGCCGAAGCGGAGTCGTCGTTGCCGCCACAGGCGGACAGTGCCGCGGCCGTCAGGCAGACGGCGAGCAGCACCCTGGTCAGGCGCATGGATTGCATTGGGGAGTCCTCGACTGGAGGGGTAATTCGAAAGATGTGCTTCCGGAGGCCCAGCAAGGCTAAGGACTGAAAGTGACAGACCAGTGACGAAATGTGCGTCATTGGCAACAAGTTGTAAAAAGACGAGATGTCACGGAAATGACAAAGGGGCGCCATGAAGGCGCCCCTGAAAGGTGCTACGCGTGCGGGCCGGACGGTGATCCGGCCGGCTGGAGCCGGCTTAGTCGGCGGTGATGTTGCCGGTCTGGATGACCTTCTTCCAGCGCGCGAACTCCGTGGCCTGGAACGCAGTGAACTGCTCAGGCGTATTGGCGACGATCTCGAATCCGACTTCGAGCAGCTTGGGCTTGTTGGCCGGGTCGTTCATCGCGGCAACCACCGCGCTGTGCAGCTTGGCCTTGATGTCGGCGGGCAGGCCCTTTGGCGCGGCAATGGCCTGCCACGAATAGACCGTCACGCCCTTGTAGCCGAGTTCTTCCATCGTCGGCACATCGGGCAGGATCGGCGAGCGCTTGGTACTGGTGATGGCCAGCGCGCGTAGCTTGCCGGCCTTGATATGCGGCACGGCGGTGTTGATGTTCATGAACGTGGCGTCCACCTGGCTGCCCAGCAGGTCATTCAATGCGGGGGCGCCACCCTTGTACGGCACGTGCAGGCCGGTGGTGTTGGTCTGCTGCCAGAACAGCTCGGCGGTCAGGTGGTCGCTGGTGCCATTGCCGGCGGACGCAAACGTCATCTTGTTCGGATTGGCCTTTTCATAGGCAATCACGTCCTGCAGGGACTTGTGCGGCGAATTGGCCGGCACGGCCAGGATGTTCGGCGCCTGCACGGCCACGCTGATGTAGTCGAAATCCTTGGTCGGGTCATAGCCGGCGTTCTTCGTCAGATGCGGGCCGATGACAAAGGGTCCGAGCGACGATACGAACAGCGTGTAGCCGTCGGCCGGCGCACGCTTGGCAGCCGCCGCGCCAATCATGCCGGCGGCGCCGGGGCGGTTGTCCACCACGAAGCTGCCGCCAAAGGTCTGCTGGAACTTCGCGCTCAGGATGCGCCCGATGACGTCGGTGGAGCCTCCGGGCGGGAAGGGCACGATCATCGTGACCGGTTTTTCGGGCCACGCCGCATGTGCGGCGGCCATCGTGGCGCCAAGCAGAAGCGATACCAAGGCTTTCTTCATCATCGATGTCTCCTTTTATATGGGTTGTTGCGGTGATGTTGTCTGATGAACGCGGGCTGTGTCAGTTCGTGCCGAACTCGGCCTGCTCGCGCGTCCAGGCGCGTGCCTGCTCGCTGATGGTCAGTCCCAGGCCAGGGCGGGTCGGCACAATGATCCGGCCACGGGCGATCTCCAGCCGCTCGTTGAACAGCGGCTCAAGCCAGTCGAAATGCTCGACCCACGGTTCACGGGGATAGGCGGCGGCCAGGTGCACGTGCAGCTCCATCGCAAAGTGGGGGGCGATCATCAGGCCGGCATGTTCGGCCAGTGCGCAAACTTTCAGGAACGGCGTGATGCCGCCCACGCGCGGGGCGTCGGGCATCAGATAGTCGGCGGCGCGATGACGGATCAGGTCCCAGTGCTCGGCGGCGCTGGTCAACATCTCGCCGGTGGCGATCGGCGTGTCAAACTGCTGCGCCAGCGCGGCGTGGCCTTCGTGGTCATAAGCATCGAGTGGTTCCTCGATCCAGACCAGATTGAACGATTCGAAGGTGCGGCACATGCGTTGCGCGGTGGGGCGATCCCACTGCTGGTTTGCATCGACCATGATCGGTACGGCATCGCCGAGCTTTTCGCGCACGGCGGATACACGCTGGATGTCGATCTTGCCGTCCGGCTGGCCGACCTTGAGCTTGATGCCGCCAATGCCGCGCTCCACGGAGGCCGCGGCATTGACCAGCAGCTGGTCGAGCGGCGTATGCAGAAAGCCGCCGGACGTGTTGTAGCAGCGCACTGAATCACGATGGGACCCCAGCAGCTTGGCCAGCGACAGGCCGGCGCGCTTGGCCTTCAGATCCCACAGGGCCACGTCGAAAGCACCGATCGCCTGCGTCGACAGGCCGCTGCGGCCCACGGATGCGCCGGCCCAGCACAGCTTGTCCCACAGCTTGCCGATATCGCTCGGGTCTTCGCCCAGCAGGGTGGGGGCGATCTCCTTCGCATGGGCAAACTGGCCCGGACCTCCGGCGCGCTTGGAGTAGCTGAAGCCCAGCCCTTCGTGGCCATTGGCCGTGCGAATCTCGGCAAACAGGATGGCAACTTCGGTCATCGGCTTCTGGCGGCCAGTCAGCACCTTGGCATCGCTGATCGGCGTGGCCAGGGGCAGATAGCAGGACGACAGGCGGATGGCGGTAATGGCGTCAGAGGCGGGCGAGGCAGTCATGGGCGGTGCATCCTGAAAAGCATCAAAGACTTCGGACATCGTATGACATCGTTGTCAAAAAACGGCCGGAATTCGGCCGATCTGCGTTGCTATAATGCGGGCCGTCGCCATTTTTCACGCAAATCTGGCGCGTAATGGCAACGAAAACTCGTATCCGGGCATGCTGGGCTACTGACGCCCAGACAGCGGGTGAAGGGAATGCTAACGTTGTCATTCTGGCCGGTCAACCGCTGCGGCGGCACTTGGCCTAGTCGTTTACCCGCAGCACAACCTATTTATCCGAGCAGGCATGTCCGATTCAACCGGCAGCAAGTCCGTGACGCTGCACGATGTGGCACGCGAAGCCGGCGTGTCGCTGATCACCGCGTCGCGCGCATTGAGCAATCCGGGGCTGGTTTCCGCCAAGACCATCGCCCGCGTGCAGCAGGCGGTGGAAGTGACCGGGTATATCCCGAATCTGCTGGCCGGCGGGCTCAAGTCGCGCCGCAGCCTGACCGTGGCGGCGCTGGTGCCCAATATCGCCGTGGCGCAGTTCATCCCGACAGTGAAGGCGCTGACCGATGCGCTGGACGCCGCCGGATACCAATTGATCCTCGGGCAGACCGGTTACGACCACGCGCGCGAAGAGGCGCTGCTCGGCACGATGATCAGCCGCCGGCCCGACGGCATCGTGGTGACGGGGCTGGTGCATGCGCAGGCGTCGCGGGACCGGTTGCGCCGCTCGGGCATCCCCGTCGTCGAGACCTGGGACCTCAGCGACCGCCCCGTCGACATGGCCGTGGGCTTCTCGCATCTGAAGGTTGGCAGCGCGGTGGCGGGATACTTCCTGGCCAAGGGATGGCGGTGCTTTGGCATTGCCAGCGGCGACGACCAGCGCGCCGCCGTGCGCCGCGAAGGGTTCATCTCGACACTGGGGCACGATGTGCCCACCGCGCGGGTACCGGCACCAAGCAGCCTCGGACTCGGGCGCCAGGCCCTGAGCGATCTGCTTGCGCAGGACCCGGCCATCGAGGCGATCTTCTGCAGCTCCGACCAGCTTGCGCAAGGCGTGATGGAAGAGGCCAGGGCGCGCGGCCTGCGTGTGCCGGAAGACATCGCCATCTGCGGCTTCGGCGACGCGGACTTTGCCGCGTACATGGCACCCTCGCTGACCACGGTGCAGGTCGACGGGGCCAACATCGGCACGCTTGCGGCGGGCCTGCTGCTGCAACGCTGCCGGGGCGAGACGGTGCAGGAGCCGGTTGTCGATGTGGGATTCAGGATAGTGGAGCGGGGGTCGACCTGACCTCAACGTGCGCCGGCCACGGTCTGGATGACCTTGCCCAACCGCCGCGCCGCCTCCACGATCTCGCGGTCCTCGAATCCACCAAAACCGAGCACCAGGCCGGTTGGCCGACGGTCGCCCGCATACGTTGGCGACACCGCCCGTACCGCCACGCCGGCATCGCCCGCGCGTTTGACCACTTCCCGGTCGTCGATGCCGGGCGCCAGCCACAGCAGCAGGTGCATGCCCTGGTCCGATGGCTGCAGCCACGCCAGGGCAGCGGGAATCTCCCGTTCGATCGTCTTGATCACGAACGCGCGCCGCTCGGCATGCACGCCACGCACCCGGCGGATATGGCGATCGAGATAGCCCTCCGCGATGAACGCCGCCAGCACATGCTGGTCCGCCGTGGGCGGATGGCGATCCATCAGCACGCGTGCGCCGATGAAGGCGTCGACCAGTGCATCGGGTACCACCGCGTAGCCCAGACGCAATGACGGGTACAGGATCTTGCTGAACGTGCCCAGGTAGATCACGCGCTCGGGCGCCAGTCCTTGCAGCGACGGAAATGGATGGCCCGCATAGCGCAATTCGCTGTCGTAGTCGTCTTCGATGATCCATGCCTGCCGCGCATCGGCCCAGGCCAGCAGTGCCTTGCGGCGGGCCATGCTCATCGGCATGCCCAGCGGATATTGATGAGATGGCGTGACAAAGGCGGCGCGGGCATCGCGCGCCAGGGCAATGCCGGCCTCCACATCGATGCCTTCGTCATCCACCGGCACACGCACGATGCGCTCGCGCGGCCCGACGCTCTCCAGGATCGCCGTAATGCCGCGGTAGGCGGGGTTTTCGACCCACACGGCATCGGCCGGATCGAGCAGCACCTGGCAGGACAGGAACAAGCCCTGTTGCGTGCCCGTGGTGATTACCACCTGGCCGGCATCGCAAAGTACCGAGCGGGAGCGGCGCAGGTAGTCGGCAATTGCCTCGCGCAGCGGCAGCGCGCCTTGCGGTTCGCCATAGCCGGCCGGCGCCGCGCTGCCGCCGGCGCGCAGCCGGTTGCCCAGTTTGCGCCAGTCCTCGTTGGGCGCGGCCGCGCCCGCGGGCACCGATACGGCAAACGGTACTTGCGGCAACGCGGTGAATTCGCGGGCGATGGCTGCATATCGCTGTGCCGTCGCGGGCAGCTCGACGCTGCCGCGCACGCGCCGGCGCGTAGCGGGGGCTGGCGCCAGCGCCGCGACACGCGTGCCGGCGCCATGCTGCGCGGCGAATACGCCCTCGGCAACCAGCTGCTCAAACGCTTCGACCACGGTGCCGCGCGACACCCGCAACGTTTCGGCGAGCGCACGTGTGGAGGGCAATGATTCGCCGGGCTTCAGGTCGCCACGCGCCACGGCATCACGCAGCGCCTGCACCAGTTGCCGGCTCAGCGGCCCCGCATCCCGATCCAGCGCGCCTAGAAACGGGATATCGGGCACCTTTGCGGTTCTTGACATGGCGGGGGGAGGTTCGAAAGTGGTCTGGTGGAATCGGTGCAAACTGGCCCTACACTCTACTCCAGTTTGCCACCACAATACGGCCTCAACGTCCCCAGAAAACACACGGAGCAGCCATGTACGTTCCCGCCCATTTCGAACTCGCCGGCGCGCAGGCCATGCACGCGCTGATCGCGGCACATCCGTTCGGCACGCTGGTCACGCATGGCCGCGGCGGTCTGGATGCCAACCACGTGCCGTTTGAACTGGAGGCCGGGCAGGGTGAGCATGGCATCCTGAAAGCGCATGTGGCGCGCGCGAACCCGGTCTGGCAGGAAGTGGCCAACGGTGACGAAGTGATGGTGATCTTTCGGGCCGGCGATGCGTATATCTCGCCAAACTGGTACGAGGCCCACAAGCAAGTGCCGACGTGGAACTATCAGGTCGTGCACGCCCACGGCCGCATTACCGTCCATGACGACGAACGGTACGTGCGCAGCGTGGTGGCGCGGCTGACCCGCACGCATGAAGCGGCGCAGCCGCGGCCGTGGAAGATGGGCGACGCGCCGCCAGATTTTCTCGACACGATGCTCAAGTCCATCGTCGGCCTGGAAATCGAGATTACCCGGCTGCAGGGCAAGGTGAAGCTGGGCCAGCACAAGGACGTGCGCGATATCCGCGGCCCCGGCGAGGCGCTGATGGCGCAGGGCAATACGAAGATCGGGCAGGCAATGCTCGATAGCGCGGCGGCGAAGGAGCGCGGCTGAAGCTGCGCCGGCTGCCTCAGGTCCGTGTCACGTACCGCACGCAGTCCAGGAATTCCTGCGCCAGCGCCGGTACGGGGTGCTGCTGGTTGTGCAGCACGTAGCTCTCGAAATGGATGGCTGGCTCGAACGGCAGCACCTTCACCCCCGGCAACTTGAGGCTGCGCACGACCTGCGGATTTACCACGCTGACACCGAGACCCATTTCCACCATCGTGCAGATCGTGGCCGCGTAAGGGGTTTCCAGCGTCAGCACGCGCCGGTCTGGCACAAACGCGGCATCGACGATGGCGCGCGTGCCATCGCCACGCGTCAGCGAGATGAACCGTTCGCCGTTCAGGTCTTCCGCGCGGATGCGGCGCTTCTTTGCAAGCCGATGCCCGACGGGCACGATGCACACGCCTGACTCCCGCCGCAGCGGATCGCTCCGAATGCCGGCCATTTCCACCAGGTAGGAAACCAGCCCGAAATCGCAGAAGCGCGCGGCCGTCCATTTGGCAACGGTCGGGGAGTCGCTCGTGTGCACCGCGATTGGCACGTCGGGGTGCCGCTCGCGGAAGCGGGCAATCGCCGAGGACATCACCGTCATGGCGATCGACGGCACCGTGCCCACGCGCAACGTACCCACACCAACCTCGCGGATCGAGCGAGCCGATGCCTGCAGGCTGTCCAGCCCCACAAACGCGCGCTCCACGTCTCGAAACAGCGCTTCGGCCTCCACGGTCGGCGTCAGCCGCCCGGCAATGCGCGTGAACAGCCTGAAGCCGCTTTCCTTCTCAAGCTGCGAAATCACCCGGCTGATATTGGGTTGGGACGTATGCAGCTGCGTGGCCGCAACGGTCATCGAGCCGGACAACATCACGGCGCGGAATGCTTCGATCTGCTTGAAGTTCATGGGTCGGAGGGGGCGTTTCAGGGCTGTCGCGATGGTATATCAAATCCGCATGCTGGCACCGTAAATACTGATTTGACGATATGACGGCGCGATTCCCATACTGGTCTCCAACATCGAGGAGAAAGTTGTATGGAATCGAAAGTCAGCCGCCGCCTGACGCAAGCCACCGCCCCCGAGGTCTGCGCGCATATCTATGCGCCGCGCCTGACGCGGGAATTCGGCCCCGGCTTTCGCTATCTCACGGACATCAACCAGGCGCACCTGCTGATGCTGCATGGCGCCGGATTGATCCCAGCCGATGTGGCTGCACCGCTGGCGCGGGCATTGATCCGCATCGAGCAGGAAGGCCCCGAAGCGGTACCGCTCGATCCCGAGCGCGAGGACGCCTATTTCAATTACGAAGCCCGCTTGATGGAAGTGGCCGGCGCGGATGCGGGTGGCCGCCTCCACGTCGCGCGCAGCCGCAATGACATCCTCGCCACGCACGACAGGCTGCGCGCACGCGACACCGTGCTGGCGCTTCTTGCCGCGCTGGCGGATGCACGTGACGCGGTGCTGCTGCAGGCCGAGGTGCACGCCGACACCGTGATGCCCGGCTACACGCACCTGCAGGCCGCGCAACCGATCACCTACGGTTATTACCTGTCCGGCGTGGCCCAGGCAATGGGCCGCGACATGGCGCGGTTGCGTCATGCGCTTGAAGGGCTGGATGCCTGCCCGCTGGGTGCCGGCGCGCTGGCCGGCACGGCTTTCCCGATCGACCGGTCGGCGACGGCCAACTGGCTCGGATTCTCGACGTATGCCCCCAACTCGCTCGATGCTGTGGCGTCCCGCGACTTTGCCTGGGAGATCCTGTCCGCCGTGACGATTGCTACCGTCACCTGGGGCCGGGTCGCACAAGACCTGTTCGTCTGGTCAACACCGGAGTTCGGGTTGATCGATTTCCCGGACAGCGTGGCCGGGACGTCCAGCATCATGCCGCAGAAGAAAAACCCGGTCGTACTGGAATACCTGAAGGGCAAGGGCGGGCACATGATCGGCTTGCTTACGGCATCGCTGGCCGCGCTCAAGGGCAGCAATTTCACCCACACCGGCGACGGCAACCGTGAAAGCATGCGCGGCTTCTGGGAAGCGATGGATGAGTCCCTGCGTTGCGTGAGCCTGCTGAAGCTGGTCCTGCAAAACGCCACGCCGCAGCGCGCCAACATGCTGGCGCGTGCCCGGCGCGACTTTTCATCGGCGACCGATCTGGCGGACATGCTCGTGCGCGATGCCGGCATGTCTTTCCGCGAAGCCCATCACGTGGTGGGCGCGGTCGTGCGCGAGGCGCTGGACCGGCACATTCCCGCCTGCGAAATCGACAGCGAAATGGTGAACCGGGCGGCATTGCATCACACCGGCCGTGCCTTTCAGTTCGATGCGCAGGCCGTGGCCCGTTGCCTCGATCCCGTGCAGGGCGTGGCGGCCCGGCGGGCGGCCGGCGGACCCGCGCCCGACCTCGTGCTCGGCCAGGTCGCGGCACAGCGCGACGAGCTGGCACGTCACCGCCAGGCCATCGACTCGATGTGCAACACCGCGGGTACGAATCGTGCCACGATGAAGCACGCGGTCGAGCAACTCGCCAGCCTGCGCGCATAGCAGGCGGTGCTTATTTCCACGACTGTCCGACCCCGGAGAACTGCCCTCATGAAACCGATTGCGCACGCACTCGCCGCCGTCTGCCTGACACTGGGCGCTGCCCTGACGTCCCCGCTGGTGTCCGCGGGCTCATTCCCTGACAAGCCGATCCGCCTGGTGGTGCCTTTCCCGCCGGGCGGCACCACCGATCTGCTGGGCCGCGTGCTGGCCAACCGGTTGTCGGAGACGCTGGGCCAGCAGGTGATCGTCGACAACCGCCCCGGCGCGGGTGGCACGATCGGCTCGGACGTGGTGGCCAAGTCGCCGCCGGATGGTTACACGCTGATGTTCGGCACCGTTGGCACGCAATCGATCAACAGCTCGCTTTACAAGCGCCTGCCGTTCGACGCGCAGAAGGACTTCACGCCCGTTGCGCCGTTCGCGGGCGTGCCGAACATCCTGGTGGTCAACCCGAAGGTGCCGGCCAGGAACGTGAAGGAACTGGTCGAGTATGCGAAGGCACATCCGAATGCGCTGAACATGGGATCGGCGGGCAACGGCACGACCAATCACCTGTCCGGCGAGCTGTTCAAGTCGATGGCCGGCGTGCAGATCGTCCATGTACCGTACAAGGGCAGCGGCCCGGCGATGGCGGATCTGCTGGCCAACCAGGTGCAACTCATGTTCGACAACCTGCCGGGATCTCTGCCGCACGTGAAAGCCGGCCGCCTGCGCGCACTGGCCGTGACCAGTGCCACGCGCTCGCCCGCGCTGCCCGATGTACCGACGCTGGCCGAAGCGGGCATCGCCGGTTACGAGGCCGACGTCTGGTTCGGGGTGGTGGGGCCGAAGGGTATGCCCGCGGACATCGTCAGCAAGCTTTCCGCCGAGATCACGCGCATTGCGCAGGACAAGGCGATGAAGGACAAGCTGCTGCAGGCGGGTGCCTCGCCGCTGACGGCGACGCCCGCGCAGTTTTCGAGCCTGATCCAGCATGACACCGTGAAATGGTCCAGGTTGGTGCGTGACTCGGGTGCCAGCATCGACTAGGCAATATCGATAGTCAAAAGTCTTCGTTGTGTGGGAGTGCGGCGGTTCGCAATACTGCGAGCGGAACTGCACTCATCACACAACTATATGGCCTCCGATCTTTTCACTCGCGCGCCCGGCCGTCGCGGCGCGCTCAAGCAATTGGCATCGCTGGCAGTGGCCGGCAGCATGGGTCCGCTGCTCGCCGCCTGCTCGAAGGGCGATTCCGCCGCGCAATCCGCCGCAAAGCCTGCCGCGCCGGCCGTCATCGGCAAGGCCGGCGACAAGGTCACGTTCAAGTACCCGGACAATCCCACCTTCGATCTGGTTTATCTGGCGGACCAGCTTGGCTACTTCGAAGGCACCAACACTCGGCCGAACTACATCGGCAAGGTGGCCGCGCCGCAGATCATTCCGCTGACCGGCACGGGCGAGATCGATTTCGGGTCGCGCATGGTGCCGCTGGTCATCTCGGCCGTGGCGGCCGGTGCCGATATCAAGATCGTGGCTGCCGGCAACAAGACGCTGCAGGATGCGCCGCATATGAAGTACTTCGTGCGCAAGGATTCGGGCATCCGCGCGCCCCGTGACCTCGAAGGCAAGACCATCGGCATCAACAGCTTTGGCGCCTGCGCGGAGTTCGTGACCAAGACGTTCCTGCGGCAGAAGGGCGTGGACGTCAACAAGATCAATTTCGTGGTCATCCCTGACGACCAGGCGGAGCAGACGCTGGCCACCGGCAACACGGACCTGGCCATCATCCATGCGCCGTTCTCGGGCCGCGCCGACCATGCGGACAAGCTCACGCGGCTGTGGAGTGACTTCGACCTCGATGGCGGCCTGGGCGGCATGCAGCCGTACAGCGTGCATGGCAAGTTCCTGCGCGAGCATCCGGAGAGCGTACGTGACGTGGTGACCGCGCTCGCCAAGGCGGCCAACTGGGTCAACGCGAACCCCGAGGAAGCGCGCAAGCTGGTCTCCAAGCGCATCAACCTGCAGCTCGAATACGTCGATCGTTACGCGTACGTGGACAACCTCGTGGTCACGGAGCCGCCGATCCAGTACTACATCGACGTGCTGGAAGCCGAAGGCAAGCTGCAGAAGGGAAAAGTGGCGGCGCGCGACATCTATACGAACGAGTTCAACCCGTTCGCCAAGGCATAGGAGCCGCGACCATGAGCCACAAGATCGTGGCGCGCGGTGTCACGATGGACTATGCCGTGCGCAATGAAGCGGGCCGCGCCGACAACGTGGCCGTGCTGCGGGATTTCAATCTCGATATCCGCGAAGGGGAGTTCATCTCGATCCTCGGCCCGTCAGGATGCGGCAAGTCGACGTTCCTGAGCATCCTTGCCGGGCTGACCGAGCGCACTGGCGGCGACATCTCGATCGATGGCCAGCGGCTGCGCGGCATCAATCCGGCGCAGGGCGTGGTCTTCCAGGGCTATGCGCTGTTTCCGTGGCGAACCGTGCTGCAGAACATCGAAGTGGGCCTGGAGATTCGCGGCGTGCCGAAGGCCAGGCGCCGGGCGGTGGCGGAGGAATATCTGGAGCTGGTGGGCCTGCAAGGCTTTGGCCAGCGCTATCCGCACGAAATCTCGGGTGGCATGAAGCAGCGCGTGGCGATTGCGAGATCGCTCGCGTACCAGCCGGAGGTTCTGCTGATGGACGAACCGTTCGCCGCGCTGGACGCGCAGACGCGCGAAATCCTGCAGGGTGAACTGCTGCGGATCTGGGAGCAGCGCCGCAAGACTATCGTGTTCATCACGCACAGCCTCGATGAGGCGATCTTTCTGTCGGACCGCATCGCGGTGATGACGCGGCGTCCCGGCACGGTCAAGCAGATCATCGATGTGCCATTGCCTCGGCCACGGGAGCCCGAGGTACGGAATTCGGCGGAATTTGTGCGCCTGCGCCAGCAGGCATGGGACATCCTCAAGGACGAAGTGCAATTGTCGAATCCGGCAGCGGTGCCGCGTCCGCTGGGGGCCACGGCCAATCCCGGTGAGCGCGTGCATGGCGAGCGTGCGGCGACGAACGTGGCGAAGGTGGCAACATGAGCCGTGCGTCGTCGCTATCGCGCCTGGGCGACCGGGCACTCGGCATGCTGGGCATCATTGGCTTTCTGGTGATCTGGGAACTGGTGCCACGGCTGCATATCGTCAGTGACGCCTATCTGAGTCCGCCGTCGCAGATCGTCGTCACGATCTGGGATCTGGTCAGCAGCGGGACACTGTTCAAGCATCTGTTCGCCAGCTTGCAGCGATCGCTCTATGGGCTGCTGTCGGCCATCGCGCTCGGCGTCACGCTGGGCCTGCTGATGGGATGGTTCAGCCGCTTCGAAGCCATCGTCGATCCGATCCTGCAACTGTTCCGGCAGACCTCGGCGTTTGCGCTGTTTCCGGTATTTATCCTGTTCCTGGGGATTGGCGAGACCTCCAAGGTAGCCATCATTTTCTGGGCGTCGTTCTGGCCGGTGCTGCTGAGCACGATCAGCGGCGTCAAACAGGTTGACCGGTTGCTGATCGATTCGGCGCGTTCGATGGGAGCCAACCGTCTGTTCGTGTTCCGCAAGGTGGTGCTGCCCGCGGCTTCGCCTTCGATCTTCACGGGCGTGCGGCTGGCCGGCACCTACTGCATTACCGCATTGGTGGCCGCTGAGATGATCGGCGCGCATTCCGGGCTGGGCTTCCTGACGCTCAATTCGCAGGAGGTGTTCCAGATTCCGACGATGTATGCGGGCATTCTGTTGCTGGCGTTGCTGGGACTGGCGCTCAACTATGTGCTGGCGATCGTGGAGCGCCGGCTGACGCGGTGGCGCAAGGGGCTGACGCTCAATGGCTAAGCTGCGGCAGTACCGGTGGCTGGCGCTGCTGCTGGTGATCGCCGGCATTGGCACTGCCATCTCGGCCGCCTACGGCATCGGGCGCCCGGTTGCGCCGGGGCCGTGGCTGGCAGCGGTGCAACAGCGCGGCACGCTGGTGGTTGGCGTGCGGCAGTATGCGCGGCCGGCGCCGCCCAAGGCGCCAACGCCGCCTGAGCCGGATCACTTCGATGTGGCAATGGCGCACTTTCTGGCGGACCGCCTCGGTGTCGCGCTGAAGGTCATCGGCCTTCCCGGCGAACCGGATTCGTCCGCGTGGCAAGTGGCGGAACGGCGCGTCGATATCGTGATCGCCGGCGCAGCCAAGGCCGGGGAGGGAATTCTTCCGGTTTCTTCGTCCTACGCCACCGGAGAAGGCGCGCTGCTAGTGCTGCGCGGCAGCCGGTACCAGCGCGCTCAGGATCTGCATGGCCAGTCAGTGTGCGTGGGGCAGGGTAGCGCGTATGCGTCGCGCATTGCGCGGGACTTCGATGGCGTGCCCAGGGTCTATGCGTCGTCGATTCGCGCGGCGAGCGGTTTTCTTGCGGGAGAGTGCCAGGCGCTGGCCGACGACTCGCCCGTCGTGGCCCGGCTACTGACGCTGCCGGAATGGCGCTTCTACCGCACACTCGATGCTGGTTTGCAATCCGATGCGGAGGCGGCACGGATCGGCCTGCGTGGCGCCGATCCGCAATCGAGCGCGTGGATCGATCGTGCCGTGCGCGACTGGCGGCGCGATGGCGCGCTCGACCGTGCACGTGCGCAGCGCGCTGGCGATGTCGCCTATGAAGCGAGCCAGCTTCAGGATGGACTGGTCTGTCATTCCTGAGCCGGCCCGGCTTGCCATTTACTGCTTCACGTAACGCGGGGCCGGCGTGTTGCGCGACAGCACACCGGACATCGCGCCGCGCGCCGCCTCGTAGGCGTTCCAGTGCTCGACGGCGTGCAGTGACGGAATCGTGATCAGTTCGCCGTTGTCGAAGCCGACCAGTGCGGCATCGACCATGTCGGTGGCCTGCATCACGATCGATTGGTCCAGGTGTTCCACGGGCAGACCCCCGATTTCCCAGAAGTCCGTTGCCGTTGCGCCCGGCAGCACGGCCTGCACGCGCACGCCCTTGGCACCCAGTTCGTGATGCAGCGACTGGCTGAACGCCGTGACGAACGCCTTGCTGCCGCCATAGACGCCATTGAGCACCTCGGGTGCGATGCTGACGATCGACGAGATATTGATGATGGCGCCCTTGCCGCGCGCCACGAAACCCGGCACGGCGGCATAGGTCAGGCGCGTGAGCGCCGTGACGTTCAGCTCGATCATTTTCGTCATGGCGTCGACGTTGCTGTCGAGCAGCGGGGTGTGCGTGCCAACGCCGGCGTTGTTGACCAGCAGCGTGATGCTGGCATCGTCGCGCAGCTTCGCTTCGACGGTGGCCAGCGACGCGCGGTCGTTAAGGTCGGCGGGGAAGACTTCCACGGCGCGGCCCGTCTCGTCGCTGATGCGGCGCGCCAGAGCGTCCAGCTTGGCGCGGTTGCGGGCAACCAGCACGAGGTCATGGCCGCGTCGTGCGAGGCGTTCGGCATAAATGGCGCCGATGCCCGACGAAGCGCCAGTGATCAGTGCGGTGCCAAGGTGTTGTTGCTGCGTCATGATGCTTCTCCATTCGATTGGGTGGGGCCGGATGCGGCGCATCCATGTGAAGCATCGTAGTCCCGCTCACCGATGACTGAAATGACGTATATAGTCATGTTTCAGGACATCGGGAATAAATGCGGAGTTCGGTATGCACCGAGTGGGATTTCTGTTGACGGATGGCTTTCAGGTCATGACGCTGGCGGCACAAAGCGTGTTCGAGTACGCCAACATGGTGGCCGGTGAGGCCTTCTATAAGATCGACGCCTTTTCATTGGAAGGCGGGCCGGTGCGGTCGTCGCTGGGCATGGCGGTGGATACGCGGCCTGCCCGCACGCGAGCGATGGTGGATACCTGGGTGCTGGCCGGCGTTGCCGATCCGGTCGCCACCCCGACGCCTCCGCCAGTGCTCGACTTCGTGCGCAAGGCGGCACCGCGGGCGCGCCGTGTGGCGTCGATCTGTACCGGGGCGTTCATCCTGGCTGAAGCAGGGCTGCTGGATGGCCGCCGGGCCACCACGCACTGGTTCTACGCGCGGGACATGCAACGCGCGCATCCCGACATCCACGTCGAGGACGACCGCATCCATATCGTCGACGGTCCGATCTGGACCTCGGCCGGCATGACGGCCGGCCTCGATCTGGCGCTGGCGATGGTGGAGAAGGATTTAGGTGCCGATGCCGCGCGGTCGGTCGCGCACAAGCTGGTGATGTACCAGCGCCGGTCGGGCGGCCAGTCCCAGCATTCGGAACTGCTGGATCTGGCGCCCAAGTCCGACCGCATCCAGAGCGCGCTCGATTACGCGCGCCGGAACCTGCACCGGCCGCTGACCGTGGAAGAGCTGGCCGATGCCGTGCATCTGAGCCCGCGCCAGTTCAGCCGCATTTTCACGGCCGAAACAGGGCAGTCTCCCGCCAAGGCCGTGGAAAGCCTGCGCCTGGAGGCGGCCCGGCTGATGATCGAGCAGAGCCGCCACCCGCTGGATGTGGTGGCAAAAGAAACCGGCTTCCGCGACCGCCGGCATATGCGCGAGGCATTTATCCGTGGCTTCGGCATGCCGCCGCAGGCGGTACGCCGCGAAGCCAGGGCATAGCGGCCGTCGTCACCCCACCAGCTTCAGCACGGCGGGCACTGTCAGCACCGCCGTGTAGTACCCCATGAATTGCACGCCGGTATTGAAGCCGATGGTCCGCGACAGCAGGCCGCCCAGCAGGCCCATCGTCACGATCACCAGCAGCCCGAGGAAGTTGCCTTCCCAGACGCTGATCACCAGGATCAGGCCGACGAACGTGGCGATGATCGCTTCGTGCGAAATCTTGCGGGCGACGAACAGGGCGGCGCGGCGCGCGAAGTTCATGGCAAACGGATACGACACCAGCGCAGCCAGCAGCACCGCCAGCAGTCCGTAGCCCAGGAATTCCCAATGGCTCAGCAGGTTATGCAGGTTGTGCGTCTGACCGCCGCCGGCATCGACCGTGAACACGGGCGGCGCGTTGAATAGCGGCGCCGCCGGGCCGGCAGCCACGGGACTCAACGGCAGACCGAATGCGATCAGCGGAATCAGCGCCTCCGCGATATATGTGGCCTCCGTCACGCCATTGCGCGCGCTGAGTACGGTCGTCAGCCGGTGATAGGCATGCCGTACCCGCGACCCGACGATTTCGCCCAGCACCACGGTCATCGCCACGGGGCTGAACACGAATGTCGCGCTGGATACCACCGCCGTGCCGATGGTCCATTTCACCTGGCTGCGATCGAGCACACGCAGCGGGTTGGGGAAATAGCCTGACCAGCCTTTCACGTCGGGCGCCAGCGAGAACGTGCGCACCTTGTCTCGACGCATGCGCGTGCGTTCGACGGGCGAGATCGACGAGAACAGGTCCGCGATCAGCGGGCCAATCGCGATGCCAAGAAAATAGCTGATGCTGAGCTTGACGCCGAACTTGGCCGTCAGCGTCTGCAACGCGACGATCACCACGACGAACGGCAGCAGCGCGGCCACCGACGCCCAGCGGCCTGCCGAGCTGTACGCGATGATGACGGCGGCCACCACGAAGATCCACGGCGCGGCCTTGGTAATGGCAGGCCCGAACGGTGCGAGCAGCACCGCAAACAGCACCGCGAGCGGCACGGCCACGAATGCTGCGATGATGGCGCCCGAGATCATCTTGCGCAGGGCGATATGGGGCACGCCCAGATTGCGCAGGTGATTGGCGTCCTGCAGCAGCGGCGTTGCCATCGTGTCGCCAGGGATGCCCAGCAGCGCGGTGGGAATGGCGTGGGTCATGTGCTTGGCCACGGCGCCAGCCAGGAAGAATGTGAAAACGCCTTCCGGCGGCACGCCGAGCAGAACCACGAGCAGCGTCAATGGCGCAAGCGTGGTGGTTTCGTCGGTGCCGGAGATCAGTCCGATGGCAGCGAAGACAATGGCGCCGGCCAGGCCCATGCCAGCGGCCACAAGGATATGCGAAAGCAGTGTGGATTCGATCATCAATAGTCTCCCCGGTACTTCAAACCGCTTGCCGCTGTGTCAATGCCTGCGCAGTGGACGCGCTTGCCGGTGCGGCACCGGGTTGTTCGTGCGGATGGAACAGGTCGAGCAGCTGCAGTTCGCGCAGCTCGGCCAGTACCACCGGCGGCAGCGCATGGATGGGTCCGATGCCGCCTGCATCCTCCGCCAGCTTGCGCAGCGCTTCCACACGCGCCAGCGACTGGCCGGTCTCGTTCTCCACGACAATGCGTTTTGGCTTGAACAGCACTGCGCAGATCAGGCCGGCGAGCAGGCAACCGAACAGGCCGGCCAGCATCGCATAGGCGCGCGCCAGCTCTGCGGATTCCACGACGGCGGCCAGCAACCGGCTGGCCAGCCAGTAGCAGGTCAGGCTGACCGTGGCTCCTATGACGATGGACCACGCCAGATGGCGCGTGTCCGCGGTGTCGCCCCAGACCTCCACCAGGCGGCGCTGCGATGCATTCTCGTGTGGATGCATGATTTGTCTCCGATATTGGCGGGCCTCGGCAGCGCTTGGATGCCGGGCCTGCTCTTCTTTCAAGGAAGGACTGCGGACTAGCGGTTGCGCAGCTCCTGGAGCAGCGTTACCGCGCGATCGGTTCGTACATCGTGTTCCTCGGCCATGCGTCGCGCGATGCGGTCCACCTCATCGCCCACGGCACCGGCCACCAGCGCGATGTTGCGCGCGTGCAGCGCCATATGGCCGCGCTGGATACCTTCCGTGGCCAGGGCGCGCAAGGCGCCCAGATTCTGCGCCAAGCCTACCGCCACGGCAACTTCGCCAAGCTCCTGCGCCGACTTGACGTCAAGGATCTTCAATGCGACTCGCGCCAGCGGATGGGTCTTCGTGGCACCGCCCACCAGGCCCACCGGCATCGGCATTTCGATGGTGCCAACCAGCGCGCCCGAGGCGTCTTTCTCCCAGTGCGTCAGGGATGTGTACCTGCCGCTCCGGCATGCATATGCGTGCGCGCCGGCCTCGACCGCGCGCCAGTCGTTACCGGTGGCCACGATCACCGGATCGATGCCGTTCATGATTCCTTTGTTGTGCGTGGCCGCCCGGTACGGGTCGATGGCCGCGAACGTGTAGGCATCGATCACGCCTTCGATGATTTCCTCGCCGCTGCGCTCCCGCGTGGCAAGCGTGGCGGCGGTGAGCCGCACGCGAGCCCGCGCCAGGCGCAGATCCGCCAGATTCGACAGAATGCGCAATCTAACCGATCCGCCGGTGATTTGCTCCACCAGCGGCGACACGGCCTCGGCCATCGTGTTGACGGTGTTGGCGCCCATCGCGTCGCGCACGTCGACGATCAGATGCAGCACGATCATGGCGCCGCGCGGTGTGTCGGGGAACACGTGGACTTCGATGTCCTTGCAGCCGCCGCCCAGGCCGATCAGCACCTTGTCGCGGCCATTGGCGATGGCCAGGATTTCGTCGCGTTGCCGCAGCAGCGCCTGCCGCGCCCCGTATGGGTCGGCGATCCCAAGCACCTGAACCTGCGCACGCATCAGCGGCCCCGAGCTGGAGGTCTGGAATTCGCCATCATCACGGGCCAGTTTGGCCATGAACGAGGCCGCGGCGACTACCGACGGTTCCTCGACCACCATCGGCACGACATAGCTGCGGCCATTGACCTGGAAGTAACCGGCAACGCCGAACGGCAGGTCGAACGTACCCACCACGTTTTCGATCATGCCGTTGGCCCGATCCGTGCCCAACGCACCTGGCTCGGCTATCAGGCGCGCTTCGTCGGCGGTCAGGCCGGTCAAGGCAGCGACTTGATCCAGCCGCTGCGCCGGGGTGAGCGCGCGAAAATTCGGAAGCGCGGAATCGGTTGCCATCAATGTCTCCATGTGTGTAATGATGGAGACAGTTTAGGGACACTGTACCAGTATAAAAAGGTACAGTTTGGCGGGACAGTCGTCCGACATCCGATCCCGGATTCACGTTGACCTTTTCCTTATGAGCCCCAGATCCGCACCGATTTCCGTTTCGCTGGCCGACTCACTGGAGCGCCAGATCCGTGATGGCGCCTACCGCAGCGGCGACAAACTGCCGTCGTTGCGCGAACTGGCCCAGTTGCAGGGCCACAGCAAGAACACCATCGTCGCGGCGTTCGAGATCCTGGTCGGGCGCGGACTGGTCGAGCCACGGCGCGGGGCCGGCTACTTCGTCACCTCGCAGCCGGCCAGGCCGAAGCCTGACGAGGATGCCGGCTCGCTCAACCGCGCGATGGACATCGTCTGGCTGATGCGCGAGCAGCTCAAGAGCCGTCCCGACGTGCTGGCGGTGGGGGACGGTTTCCCGCCTGTCGAATGGTTGTCGGAAGCACGGCTGGACAAGTATCACCACAAGGTCGTCCGCACGGGGCTGGGGGCGTTGTTCCGCTACGGCAACCGCTTTGGCTACGCGCCGCTACGCGACCACCTGGTGCGTAAGTTGGGCGATCTGGGGATAGGCGCCGAGGCGCGGCAGATCGTGCTGACTCATGGCGCCAACGATGCGCTGGACCTCGTGATCCGCTACTTCCTGCCGCCGGGTGAGACGGCACTCGTGGACGATCCGGGCTACTACCCGCTGTTTGGCAAGCTCAAGCTGGCCGGTGTGCGTATCGTCGGGGTGCCGCGCCTGGCGGATGGCCCCGATATCGAGGCGCTGGAGCAACTGCTGGTGCGCGAGCGGCCGCGCCTATTTTTCACGCAATCGGTGGGGCATAACCCGACCGGTTCCGATGTGTCGGCCGCCAAGGCATTCCGCGTGTTGCAGCTTGCACAGAAGTACAACGTGCAGGTGGTGGAGAACGATCCGCTGGCCGACTTCAAGCCGGCCACGCTGCCGCGTCTATCGGCGCTCGATCAGCTCGACAGGACGATCTATATCGGCAGTTTCTCGAAGTCGTTCTCGGCGGCGCTCCGTGTTGGCTTTATCGCCTGCGGCGCCGATCTGGCCAGCGATCTGGCGGACTTGAAGGCATTGATCCACGTGAGCAGCTCGGAGTATTGCGAGCGTACCGTCGACGTGATTCTGAGTGAAGGCCACTATCAGCGCTATATCACGCGGTTGCGTGCCAGACTGGCGGATGCCACCAGTCGCGCATTGACGCTGTTCGACCGGCTTGGCGCCGATGTGCTGGTACGTCCCGAGCAATCGCTGTACCTGTGGGCGGCGTTGCCCGATGTGCCGGACTCGCTGGCGCTTGCCGAGAAGCTGCTACAGGAAAAGGTGATGATCGCACCGGGCCGCATCTTCCGTGTGGATGCCGACGCGCCTTCGCCGTGGTCGCGCTACAACGTCGGCGCGCTGCAGGACCCGCGCTTCGAGGCGGCCCTGCGCACGGTGCTCGGCTGGCGTTAGCCCCAGCTACGCACGCGCCCCGTGTCCACGTGGATGAAATTCTCGGACTGATAGAAGCCGACGCCGCCGATCTGCAACGACTGCGCGGCGTCACGCAGGTCCGCCAACGCCACACCGGGCAGGCGGATATCGATGGCCATGCCGTCCATATGAAGACTGCGCTTTGCCACGCCGCCACCGCGCGTCCTGCGCAGGCGATCATTGGTAGTCGGGCAGCGGTAACCCGAAATGACCTGGTATGCGGCGTCGCTGCCCACCTCGCGGCGTAGTGCGAACAGCAGGGCAAACAGCTTGGGATCGATCTCGCCGACGGTGCCCGAATAGTGGTCGCGCAGGAAGTGATTGAGCGACGACTGCGCCTGCGGCAGCACCTGATCGCCCAACGCATAGACCAGCGACAGGTGTTCGCCGGTATGGGTGTGCTCGAAGGAGAGCGAGCGGGCGTCGGGCCCCAGCGCTGCCAGCGCGGCGCGCGGCGCCAGCGTGGACAGACCCGCGCCTAGCGCAATGGCGCCGGCACGATGAAAAAAGCGGCGGCGCTGGTTGGAACTGGATTCGGACATGGAAACTTTTACAACGATGCGGCGTTCAGGAGGGCCGTACGGCAGGCTTGGCCCCCGCGCGCTGCCGCAGCGCCTGGTCCAGCAATTTGTCCTGTCCGTAAATATCAGGCACGAAGTATACCCGTCCATCGGCGCGCGCAATGGCAGTGCCGTAGGCTAGCACCACAGGCACCGGCTGCTGCAGCGCGACCGTCTTCGATTTGCCAGCCGTCATTGCCTCACGGATGCGCGGTACGGTCCATTCGGGCATGCCCTGAAGCGCGAACTGGGCCAACGCCACCGGTTCCTCCACACGGATGCAGCCGTGGCTGAAATCGCGCCGCCCGCGGCTGAACAACTGTGGCGTGGGCGTGTGGTGTAGATAGATCGCCTGGTTGTTCGGGAAGATGAATTTGATGTCACCCAGCGCATTGAGCGGGCCGGGACGCTGGCGAATCCGTGCCTGCCCGTTCAGCACCGCATCGATGTTGGCCGGGCTCAGCGTGGCATCGGCCTGGTTGCCGGACACAAACTCAAAGCCCTGCCGCGCGAAGTAGCCAGGGTCGCGTTGCGCCTTAGGAATGACCTCCTTGCGTGCGATCGACGATGGCACGTTCCAGTAAGGGCTGAACTCGATGTAGCGCATGTCCTCCTTGAACAGCGGCGTGCGCGTGTCCAGTGCCTTGCCAACGATGACCTTCATCTCCAGCTTGATATCGAGCTTGCCCTCCGAATAATCGTAGGCGCGCAGCACAAACTCCGGCACGTTCACGACGATCATGCGAGGGCCTTCGGCCAGCGGCGTCCAGCGCAGGCGTTCCATCGTCAGGCCGATCTGCTCCACGCGCGCCGCCGGCGATATGTTGAGCTGCGCGAGCGTCCCCGCACCAATCACGCCGTCGGCGTCCAGCGCGTGCCGCAACTGGAATGCCTTCACCGCATCGACGAGCGCACCTTCGTAGCGCTGGGGCGCTGGCTGGCCCTGCGGCAGGTCGCCCAGTGCTTGCAGGCGCTGGGTCAGTTGCGGCAAGCCGGTGTAGGACTGACCAGGCGTCAGCTTGCCCGCCGGCAGCGGCGGCAGCGGGGACTTCCAGTACGGTTCGGCCGCGAGTCCGCGATATTTCGCCAGTGCGTCGCGCAGGGTGCCGTAGAGCGGGAAAGATGGCGCGGCTTCGCGCATGGCATCGGGCAGCCGGTTGGCCGCCAGGGCATTGCGCAGATAGCTTTCCGGATCGAACGGCGGCAGATTGCCGGCGACGAAATTCGCTTGGACCTTGCGTGGGTCGACGCGCCCCCGATGCAGATCCGCCAGGTAACGGGTCATCGCGCGGGTCAGCGCGGCGTCGAATCGCTGCGCCGCATCGGCGGGCGGGGCAGGGTTGCCGGCGAACTGCGAGAGCGTGCGCTGCAGGCCCTCGGTATCGTAGTCGCGCGGATCCAGGCCGTCCGCCGGGGATTCACTCAACGCCGTGATGGCCGCCTGTGCGGCCTGGGATGGGCGGCCGTCGGCAAACCAGAGCAATCCCTGCGGCGGCTGTGCCCAGGCGGCGGTTGCGTTGCCGAGCAGCCAGGCCGTGCCGGCGCAGACAAGCAGGTCTCTGGACAATCGGATGAGCCGCGACGACGGCGAGGCCGGACTCGGCTTCAGGCCAATGTTTGCAACCGGGGCGAGAGTCATCGTATGAAAGTCGATAGCGTTTTGCGTCCACGTATCGTATCCGAACATAGGTGACGTATCCCTTCCTTTGTCTTCTGAATTAAAGTTTCTGCGATTACAGCGGTCTTGATTCAGGTCAATTCGTACGTCTTTCCGGGAACTATGCTTGTCATCAAGGACACGTCAAAAACGGAGGTAATCGATGTACGAACGGATACTTGTCGCGGTGGATGGCGGCCCCTCGTCGGAACTGGCTATCGCGCAGGCCGTTGGCCTGGCCAAGCAACTGAAGGCGGAAGTCAAGGTGCTGTTCGTGGTTGACGACAGCGAACTGTTTTTCGAGCACGCCTACATCGATCCCAACGAGATCGTGAACGGCATGATCAGCGTGGGGCAGAAGGCGCTCGCCACAGCCGCGCGCCGCTTTGAGAACGCAGGCGTGCGTTGCCTGACGGAGCTGGCCGAAAAGCCGGTGTCGCCCGGCAATATCTCCGGCACGATCGTCAATCATGCCGACCAGTGGCCCGCCGATCTGATCATCATGGGCACGCATGGCCGGCGCGGCATGCGCCGGGTGATCATGGGCAGCGTGTCGGAAGGCGTGATCTCGAAGTCGACCAAGCCGGTGTTGCTGATTCGCGGCGAGACCGTGCACTGATAGATAGGCCACCGGGCGTCACTCGAAAGCGAAACGCTGCAACTGGTTTGCCGCCCGTGCGACCCCTCCCCGGGGAGATCCCGGAGAGGGCGCACGGTCCCCGGTCGGCAACCGTTGTTGCGCAGGTTATTGGGAGATGCGCAGAATTTCGGAGGCCAGCTTCGAAAAGCATGGCCGCAGATCGTTAACCGTCTTGGCGTAGCAATAGATCCCGGAAGGCTGGTTCTTGTTGTAGCCCGTGGCGTCCGGGGTGTTGGCGATGCGTTTCAGCAGGGGTTCGTCAAAGCCGCCGTTGCCGTCCAGGCCCAACGTGAAGATATAGACGCCCTGGTCGCGCAGCGACGATGCCATTGCGATCGGCAGGTTGTATGAGGCGGCGGTGATATTGCTATTGAGGTTGTTGCCGTTGACGCTGGACGTGACGGTCATGGGTGAACTGCCGACCATCTTGAATTCGGTGTCCGTCGGGCTGTGCGCGGTGTAGTACGCCGGGATCTGAGTTGGTCCCTTATTGTTCCCCGTCACGTCGTTGCAATTGCCGTTGAGCGTGGTGTTTTGCTCATTGATTGCGTAATAGCCGCTCAGACTGCCGCCTGCGGTAATGCCGCCGGTACATGTGCTGTTCTTGGTCTGGTAGGCGGCCGCAATGGTATTGGGCTTGCCATCGGAAAAGAACACGACCACGCGCAGACTGGAGCGGCTGGTTTGCGGGATATTGTTCAACTGGCTACGCGCCTGCCAAAGTCCCTCCATGTAGTTCGTGTTCCCGCCATTGGGCATGTTCGTGATGGTGGTCTGCATGCTCGGCCGGTCGAACCCGCGCGATGACGTGCGGATTGGAACATCGACCACGGCCCCGGACGAAAAGTGCACGAGCCCCACGCGGTCGGTCGACGGGCTGAACTGGTTGAGAAAGCTGTTCGCGTTGCTGCGCACGGTACTCCAGACCGGCTGCATCGATCCCGACGAGTCGATCACGAAGATCATGTCGAGGTCCTTGCGAATCGTCGTTGACGTGGCTGCCACGGCGACGTTATTGAAACCCAGCACCTTCATCATCGTCAGCGGCATATTGGCCGTTGCCGACACCGCGATCGTGACCTTGCCCTGGTCGAAGGTCACGCTAGGCGTATTGAGCGCGGCGGTGCCTTTCAGATAGTTGGCCGCGAAATTTGCATTGAAAAAGTCCGTGGCCGCCTGCCTTGCGGCGGCCGTCTGCTCGGCTTGCGTGGTGCCGTTGGTGACCGCGCGCGCGGCGGCCACCGCGGCCGAGTCCACCGCGGCGTTCAGGCGCGCCTTCGTCATATAGGCCATGCCGCCATCGATACCCAATCCCGCCACCCCGACCAGCCCGATCATCAGCGCAGCGGCGATCAGCGTGATCTGGCCGCGCTGGCGCGACTTAGGACCGTTGGCCCGCCTTGGAATCCGTCCCGCTTTCATGATGGTCTCCTTCACGCGGCTCAAAAGATCGTGGCCGAATAGAGATTGGGGCCAAGCGTCGGCATCTTGAGCACACCCATCGTCAGGCCCTGGAAGAACATGTTGAAGCTGTACCAGCTCTCCACCACGTAGATGACCTGGCCGTCCGTCAGCTTGCCTGTCATCGCATTGGCGGTGGGCGAGCTGGTGCCCGGGGAAGGCAGGTTCTGGCACGACCCGTCGCTGCTGCTGTAGCCGCCGCAACCGTAGACCTTGCTGCCTGGGCTGCTGCCGCCAACGCCCCAGCCATCGGTCCAGCGGTACTGTTCGAGCACGATGTTCCGGACGGTGCAATTGGTGCCGCTCTTATTGCAGTTCTCGGCGTTACCCATGACCTTGGTGATGTAGATCATGCCGCGCTGGGTCATGTTCAGCGGCGGCGTGGTCTGCGCCAGCGAGTCCATGATCGTCTGCGGGAGCTGGCTCGTACGGGACGCCAGGCTGGCGCCTTCGCGGGTCAGGTTGATCAGTATCAGGTTGGCCTGGATAGCGCGTGCGAAGTCGATCACCGGCAAGGTCAGGAAGACGAAGATCGGCAGCAGGATGCCGAACTCGATCGCGGCGATGCCGCCCATCCTTGCGCGCATCGCATGGCGTCGCGGGTGAGTAAGGCGATGGGTCCTGGCGGTCATGGCTGTCCTCGCAGAAGGTCGGTTGGCTAGAACGCTTCGTTGCGCATGGTGGCGGCCACGCTGAAGTGATACTTGCCGCCGGTGGACTTGTAGAAGGCCGCCACCACCGGGGTCAGCAGCGGCCAGTCGCAGGTAATCTGGATCACGACGATGTCACCGGCGGTGCCGAACATGCCCGCGCCGCCGCTGGGCTGGGACGTGCCGTTAACCCAGGTGGCCACCTTGGCGTTGGACATGTCGTAGACACCCAGCGAGCTTTCACGAATCTTGTCCAGCACCGCGCCGTAGCGGCTGCCCTGGGGGTCGAGGCTGGTCTGCCCGGTTACCGCATAGCGGGCGCCTTCCCGTACGGCGTGCTGCATCGTCAGGTTGGCCCACATCATCGCGCCGAAGTCGACGATCGAAAACAGCAGCAGGAAGAAGATCGGCGCCACCAGCGCGAATTCGACGGCGCTGGCACCACGTTGGCGCCGGGGAACATGTCGAAGAAGCGGTTGCATGGTCGTACTCCTCAGCCGCCCTGGGTCATCATGAACGGCATCAGCGACCGGTAGAACTGCAGCGCTGGCGCGCCCAGCAGCACCACCATCAGCGATGGGAAGATGAAGAAGATCAGCGGAAACAGCAGCTTCACCGCAATCTTGGCGGCGCGCTCTTCCGCGCGCTGGCGTCGGCGCGTGCGCAGCGTGTCGGCCTGAACGCGCAGCGATTCGGCGATGCTGGTACCGAAGCGGTCCGCCTGGATCAGCATGCTGGACAGCATGTCGACGTCTTCCACGCCGGTTCGCAGCGCCAGGTTGCGCAGGGCTTTTTCACGCGACAACCCGGCGCGCAGTTCCAGCACCAGCAATTCGAGTTCGTCGCAGATCGCGGAACCGCCACCGGCGCGCAGTTCTTCGACTACCTTCAGCAGGGCCGCGTCGAGCGCCAGACCGGCTTCGACGCAGACGGTAATCAGGTCCAGCGCGTCAGGGAACGATTCGAAGATTTCCTGCTTGCGCTGGGCAATGCGCCGCCGCAAGATCAGATCGGGCAGATAGAAGCCGATGATGGCCGCTGCCAGCAGGGCCGCGGGTAGCAGGCGCGGATTATCGGCGCTCAGCACGCCGCCCGTGCCGACGAACAGCAGGGCGGGAAGAACCAGCGCCAGCAGCGTCTTGGCCGCGAAGTAGAGCGGAATGGCCGATGGATTGCGCCAGCCCGCATTCATGAAGCGCGTGCGCAGCGCCGAGTTGTCCCAGCCGTCCTTCGGCACTGCCAGCTTGGCGAGCGGACGCGACACGCGCACGGCACGTTGCAGCCATTCCTCCTGCAATGCGGGCGCCGTCGCGTCCTCCGCGACCGCCTGGTTGGCCTGCGTGATGCGCCGGCGAATGGCGTTTGGCTGGACCAGCAGCATGACGGCCAGCGCCGCGCCGAAAGTTAGCGCGAAGGTCAGTACGAGAATCAGAATCTGGCCGGTTTTCATGACGTGCTCCTCAGACGTGAATCCGCACAAGCCGTTGCATCCACAGCAGGCCCATCGCCATCAGCGCCAGCGCGTAGCCCACGATCCACGGGCCAACCGGGTCATTGGCCAGCGGCTCCAGGAATTCGGGGTTCACCAGGTACATGGCACCCCCCACGCCGAAGGGCAGCAAGGCGAGGATGACGCCCGAGAGCCGCCCCTCGGCGGAGAGAACGCGCACGTGTCCCATCAGCTTCATGCGCTCGCGGATGATCTGGCTGACGTTGCCGAGGATTTCGGCCAGGTTGCCGCCCGATTCGCGCTGGATCAGCACGGCGATCACCAGGTAGCGCAGATCCGGCAGCGGCACGCGTTCGGCCAGGCCGCTCAGCGCATCGTGCATCGACGTACCGAAGTTGATTTCGTCGAACGTGGTGCGGAACTCCGCGCCCAGGGGGTCCGGCAGTTCGTCGCCAGCCATATCCAGTGCGCTGGAGAACGAATGCCCGGCCCGCAGCGCGCGGCTGATCATGTCGGCGGCTTCCGGCAGTTGCAGTTCGATCCGCAACAACCGGCGTTGGCGAGCGCGCCGCACATAGAACGCGGGCACCGGTAGCCACACCGCCGCGCCCACCGCGACGGCGATGGCGGGCAAGTCCAGCATGTGCCCCACGATCCAGAGCGCCACCGGAGGCAGCAGTGTCATGGTCATGAAGACCGACACCGTCCATTGCAGGCCCGACTGCCGCAGGATGCGGTCCAGCGCATCGCTATGCGGCATGCGGCGCAGCAGCGCGGTCATGAAGGGCGTTTGAGCCAGCGCGCGCGCCTTCATGATCGAAGCCGCGGCTTCATCCTGCCAGGGGGTCGATGTCACCGCGCGCAGGCGCCGGCCAAAGCGGCGTGCCGCGGTGCTGTGCCTGCGCTGCCACCACTGATAGCCCATCGTGGCCGCCATCACGATGGTCACGAACAGGCAGGCGCCAAAGGCGAGGAGGGTGCGATCCATGATAGGTCTCCGCGTTGCCGTGCCGATGCTAGACGTCGAACCGCACCGTTGGCTCGTAGAGCCGTTCGGGCACCGAAAGGCCGAATGCCTGCAGACGATCGGAGAACTGCGGCCGCACGCCGGTCGCGCAGAAATAGCCCTTGACGCGGCCTTCCGCATCCACGCCGGTGCGCTTGAACGTGAAGATCTCCTGCATGTTGACCACGTCGCTTTCCATGCCGGTGACTTCCTGAATGCTCATCAGCTTGCGCCGTCCATCGGAAAGCCGCGACACCTGCAGGATGACCGTGATGGCAGACGTGATCTGCTGGCGCATGGTGCGCGGCGGCAGCGACAGGCCGGCCATGCTGACCATGTTTTCCAGCCGCGTCAGCGCATCGCGCGGGGTATTGGCGTGGATCGTGGCCAGGGAGCCCTCGTGGCCCGTGTTCATCGCGTGCAGCATGTCCAGCGCCTCGGCGCCGCGCACTTCGCCCAGGATGATCCGGTCCGGCCGCATCCGCAGTGCGTTGCGCACCAGGGAGCGCTGCGTGATCTCGCCGCGGTTTTCGATGTTGGGCGGTCGCGTTTCCAGGCGCAGTACGTGGTCCTGCCGCAGTTGCAGCTCGGCCGCATCCTCGATGGTCACGATGCGCTCGTTTTCGGGGATGAACCCGGACAGGATGTTCAGCATCGTGGTCTTGCCGCTGCCGGTACCGCCGGAGATCAGAATGTTGAGCTTGGCTTTGACCATAGCCTCGATCAACTGCGCCATCGGGGGCGTCAGCGTCTGCAGCTCCACCAGGTCCTTGACCATCAGCGGGTTCACGGCAAAGCGCCGGATCGAGAGCAGCGGCCCGTCCACGGCGGACGGCGGAATGATCGCGTTGATCCGTGAGCCATCGGGCAGGCGTGCATCGACCATCGGACTCGATTCGTCCACGCGCCGGCCCACGCGCGACACCATCTTGTCGATCACCTTCATCAGGTGCGCGTCGTCCTGGAACGTTACGTCGGTAAGTTCCAGCCGGCCGCGCCGTTCCACATAGACCTTGCTGGCCGTATTGACGAGGATGTCCGATACAGTCGGGTCGGCCAGCAGCGGCTCCAGCGGGCCGTAGCCCAGCATTTCGTCGCGCACGTCCGATACCAGGCGACGGCGCTCGGCTTCGTTGAGCGGGATGTTGCGTTCTTCGACGATGCGCTCCACCAGGATGGCCAACTCGCGCTTGACCTGATCCGGTGTCAGCCGCAGCAGCTTTTCCAGTTCCACGCGCTCGATGATGGCTGCATGAACGTCCATCTTGAGCTGCTGGTAGGCGGCGGTCGTACCCGCGCCATTGGCGGCGCGCTCTGAGCCACGCTCGCCCGTGCGTTCGGGCACGCGGTCATTGACGCGGTCGGGTACGGCTTCGCCGGCCTTCTCGAACAGTTGAGCGCGCAGGGACATGGCGGTTCTCCTAATGGGTTACGCGTGCCGGCCCACGGGCAACGGCTGGGTGGTATCGCCCCGGTTTCCGAGCAGCCGGGCGAACAAGCCTTCCTCCTTCTTCGCCGCTACCGGGAAGGCGGTGTCCACCATTTGCAGCAGCGCGCGGGTGATGGCGCTGCTGGGTGCGAGCTGCGGAACGGGTACGCCTTGATTGGCGGCTTCGCGGGCCGTCTTGGCATCGGAAGGCAGCGTGTGGGCAATGCGGGCACCCAGCGAGTCTTCCATCGTGCGGATGGTGATCGCGGCGTGCTTTTCGAATTGGTTCAGCAACACGTGTATGCGATCAGCCGGATAGCCGAGTGAATGGAAGATCTCCATCATGTGGCGGCCGGCACGCAGGTAGGGCAGGGTAAGCTGCACCACGGGATGGATCGTGTCGGAATGGTCCAGCACCATGATCGAGGCCGGGTTGATCGCCTGGCCCAGATCGAATACCAGAACGTCATACGCGGGCCTGGCCAGATCCAGAATGCGCTCGAGGTGCGCGGCCTTGACGTCGGCCGACTTGACCGGATCACCCGCGCCGGCGATGACGTCCAGGTTCGGGTGCGCATGCGTGACGCAGGCGTCCAGCAGTGCGGAGTCGAGCCGGTCGATCTGGCGGCAGATGTCGCCAAGCGTGGCTGGCGGCAGGCTGTCGGTGACGACGAAGGCGGCGTCGCCGAATTGCTGGTCCAGATCCACCAGCAGCACGCGCTTGCCACGCTGGGTCGCCACCGCGTAGGCAAAGTTGGCGGCGGCGAACGTGGTGCCGCTGCCGCCTTTGCACGACGTGAATGCAAAGGTGCGGGCCTGCGCGACGGCGTCGGCCTGTGCGCGCGTATCCAGTCGCGTCAACTCCTCGTTGAACTCGCGCGGATCGAGCGGCCAGCGCAGGACGCTGCGTACGCCCATGCGCATCGCGCGCATCAGCAACTCGGTGGACGGTTCGGGTGTGACCAGGATGCAAGGCACGTCGCCCGGTTCGGGAAAGCGCTGGCGCAGCCGCTCCAGCACGTCCATGTCGAACTCGTCGGCCTGTAGCACCACGAAGTCCGTGGCGTGGATCAGGCCGGGCATGCCGAGCGCCTTGGCCGGGTCCACGCAGACCAGTTGCGGCTGGCGCCGCGTATCCGCCTGCTGGGCCAGTGCCAGCATCTGGCGCGCGCGCACATCGTCGGCGGAGACCAGTATCAGCTTTGCCATGTTGCAACTCCCTCGGGTGGTCCTGGTGGTTCTGGTGGTGCTCGGATTGGGCCGGGCCGGCCGGCCATGCTTACTGCGAGCCGTTGTTGCCCGAATTGCCGATGCCAATCACGAACGTGTTGCCGTCCGTCGGCGGATTCCGGAACGACTGGCCGTAGCGGTCCATCGCATACGTGGCGGCGCGGCCGTCGACGCCGGTGACGGGGTCGGTGTTGGTGTACGACGCATTCGGGTTGAGCGTCTGCATCATTCGCACGGTGCGTACCGATTCCCCGAAGTGGGCGTCCCAGATCGGCGAGGTGCTCATGCAGCCAGTCAGGCCGCAGCAGAGGAGCGCCCCCGCGGCGATGCACAGATGTCGTGTGGTGGAAGTCATGATGTTCCCCTGTCGATGTCGGTTCACTGGGCGCTGCCGGCCGCCAGCGTGGCGGGCGACGAAGGCGGCAGCGCGGCGGTTGGCACGAATTTGCCGTTGTCCGGCTGCGGCGGGTTCGCGGGACTCGGGCCGAGCGGTTGCGCGGTGACCGGTTGCATGTTCACGGGTTGGGTCGAGGCCGTCGGGGCAGGCCCAATGGGCGTGGTCGGCATGGTCGGCGTGGTCGGGATGATCGACGTGACCGGCGCGTTCGCGGGAGGCACAGGCGCGGCGGGTCCGACTGGCATCGCGGGCGGCGCCAGGTTGTCCGGCAGGCGTTGCGGATGACCTTCCATGTTGCCGTTGATATAGACCTCGCCGTTGATCGGAGGACCGAACGAATCGGTCGGCATCGGGTAGTTCGGCGGCAGCGGCTTCACCAGGCGCGGGGTGACCACGAACAGCAGTTCGCTGCGGTCCTGCTGGAAGCTTGTGCTGCGGAACAGGTTGCCCAGTACCGGCAACTCGCCAGCACCCGGCAAGCCCTTGAGGCTGCCCGTGACGTTGCTCTTGATCAGGCCACCGATGGCAAAGCTCTGGCCGTCCATCACCTGCAGGGTGGTGGAGGCGCGCCGGGTGTTGATCAGCGGCAGGATCGTGGAGCCCGACGTATTCGGCGCGGTTACCGCCACGCCCGTTGGCGACAGCTCGGATACTTCAGGCGCCACCTTCAGGTTGATGCGGCCGTTGGCCAGCACGGTCGGGGTGAACTTGAGTCCCACGCCGAAGGTTTCTTCCTGCAGCACGATGGTGGTGACGCCTCCGAAGTTCGATTGCGGTACCGGGATGAAGACCTTGCCGCCCGCCAGGAAACTGGCTTCCTGGCCGCTGATCGCCATCAGGTTTGGCTCGGCCAGGATCTTGACCAGGCTGTCGCCCTTCTGCGCGTCGAGCTGAAGTGCCAGCGGCAGATTGTTCTTCTTGATGGCGGTCAGCGCGGACGGGGCGCCGGACAGGAAATTCGCCAGCAGGCCGAACTGCCAGCTGCCGAAGGCGCCCTGGATATTGGCCGCCGCGCCAAGCTGGTCGATCAGCGTCTTGGACACTTCGGCCACCTTGACTTCAAGCATCACCTGTTGGGGCGCGTCCACCGTCAGCATGTTGATGAGCTTGCTGCTGCGGATCGGCATGCCGCCGTTGTTGCTCGGCGTGTTGGCCGCGATGGGCATCATCACGCCGCCCATCGGCATCATCATGTTCGGGCCGCCGGGCGCGTTGGATGGCGCGCCCAGCGATTGCGGCGGCGCCTGCAACGGGCTGCGCGACTGCCGCAGCACGAACGCGTTGGCAATGTCCATGACCTGCAGAGCGGTGGCGGAATCGGGCACATTACCGCTCAGTACCAGGCTGTCGGCGGCGGACGCCACCTGCACGTTGCGCGCGCCGGGCAGCAGCGAACGCAGCGTGGATTGCAGGCCCGCGGGATCGGCGCCGACGGTGACATCGATCACCAGGCAGCGGCCGCTGCGCCCCTGCACGATCATGTTCGTGGTGCCAATGTCCAGACCCAGCAGGTACATGGTCTGCGGCGACACCAGCATCGCCTGCACCACGCTCGGATTGCCCAGCGTGCGCGTCTTTACCGGTTCGGGCAGTGGCAGCATGCGCGACTTGCCGATCGGCACCGTGACCTGCTCGGGCTCGGCGGCGGCACCCACGCAGCTCGGTCCGCGTCCACCGCCGGCGTCGGCGGGGGCGGGCGGCGGCGTGGTGGCGCCGATGGTCAGCTGGATCGGACCGTTCGCCGCGATGCGTGTGGCCTGCGTGGCGAGGGTGGTCTCCTCGGCGGCCTGCACCTGCGCGCTGGCCAGCCAGACGCTGGTGATGGCCAGGGTGGCGACGGCGCTCAGGCGGACGGTGCCGTGCATGCGCTTGTATCGCGCATGGCCTGACGGTGTGTGGCTGGTCTTCATGATGATTTCCCCCGGTTGGTGTCTTCTGGGCGTGCCGGCTCGCACGCTCAGAAGCACTCCTTGTCCTGATGCATGCCGCTGATGACGCCTACGCAATTGGTATTGACGGGCTTGCGTTCGACGATGCGCTGGGCCACCTGGATGACCTTGGTGATGGTCGTGGGCGCCGCTGCCTGGACCACCGGCTCATTGAGCAGGCTGCGCTTGGTGGCGCCGGCCGTGTCCACCGGGCGCGCTTCCACCTGGTTGCGCAGCACCAGCGACAGCGAACCGACGCTGCGTGCCAGGTCCAGCTTCTCGGCCTCTTCGGGCGAGACTTCGAGCGTCACGGCATTCACTACCTTGGGCTTGGTCTCGTCGCGGTTCACTTCCTGCGCCACGGCCAGCACCAGGATCTTTTCGAGCACGATCTTCGAGATCGACTGCTCGGTCTCGGAGGGCCCGCTCTTGCCGTCCTTTTGTGTGTTGACGATGATGTCGACGAAGCTGCCCGGCAACGCGAAGCCGGCCACGCCGACGACATCGTTGACGCGCACGGTGATGGCGCGCTTGCCGTCGGCAATCACGGCGGACAGGCCACCCTTGGTGCCGGCCGGCGTGAGCTTGGATTCGAGGATCGGCTCGCCGCGCATCACGCTGGCCTTGGTCACACGGCCGTCCACCGTCTTGAGGTCGCCCAGCGCGCCGGGCGGCAGGCTTTCGCGCGGCCAGTCGACCAGCTTGACGAACTCGGGCGCCAGGCGCTGACCGAGGTTGATGTCGGTGTTGGCCACCGCCACCTTGACCGTGCTGCCGGCGCTTTGCTCCACCATCCACCGTGAAGCCAGCACGACGGCGGCGAGACCTGCGAGGGCCGCCACCAGCAACATCAACAGGGTGCGTACGTTTCTCATTTGATGGTTCCTCCCTCTCCTTGTGATGCCTGGTGTCCCGGCGAAGGCATGCAGGCGCCCCTGGCGGCACCGCGCGGGCGGTGCGCCATCTCAGCTCACTGACGGTCTATACGTTGGTGGTGCGTTGGTGCGATGTGCCGTACGGCTAGTGGTGGAATACCCAGCCGATGTGCTGGCGCACCGTTCGCGCGGCCTGCGCGGGCAATTCGGTTTGCGGTGCGCGGTTGTACTGGCGAGACGGGCAGCGGCGCGTGTTCGCGGGGCTGACCGTGTTGCGAAGCTTCCTGGCCATGATGGTTCTCCCGTTCCTTGCCCGGTAGGCCGGGCTTGTGTCGTTCTACTGGCGACGGCTGGTGCTCAGATCACGCCCGTCATCACCAGTGCCACGCCCGTCGCAATCGCCACTGCGTACGGCAGGCGTCTGATGGTTCGAATTCTGTTCGCGCCGCTGCGGGGGCCAGGCTCAGGAAGCTCGGCGGCCGTGGTGGATGCGTGGCCGGCGATCGGCATGCAGAGCAGCGTGCCGATTACCGCGTGCAGCGTGCGGCGCGACTCGCGGCGCCAGAGCATCACGCCAAGCGCCAGCACGCCACCGGCCAGCAGCGTCGCCAGCAGGATTTCCGGGATCGCGGCTGGCCCCGTGAGCGCGCCGACGCAGCCCATCAGCTTGGCGTCGCCCGCGCCCACGGCACGCACGATATACAGCAGGACAAAGGGCGCGAGTCCGGCGGCAAAACCGGTGACCCATTGCCATGTCCCATTTGCTGCGCCGTGCAGGCCCATCTGCAGCGCCAACGCCACGATGGTGCCGGTCACGACGAGTTGGTTCGGAATCTTGTGGCTGCGCAGATCAGTCACCACGGCGACGCTGAGCACGGCCATCAGGCAAGCCGAGGTCAGCGGGGCGAAGACGGTGACGGTGTTGATCGTTTGCATGGCAGCCTCTCATGCGAAGAAGAAAATCAATGCGCCAGGAAAGACGGTGGTGGAGCCCGGTGCTTGGCGCAGCGCACCGGGCTCGCACCGCTCACGCAGCAGCCGTGAGCGCCGTCGAAATATCGCCCCAGATTTTCGTCACCGCGGCCTTGACAGCGGGGCCGACCGCGACCATGCAGAGGGCCACGAATGCCAGCAGCAGCGCGTATTCCACGCCAGCTGCACCGTCTTCTTCCTGGGCAAAATGCTTGATGCTGTTGAACATGGAGGTCATGTCCTTCTCCTTGACGTCATGGTTAGTGGAAAAAAGCGCCCGCTGGAGGTCGGGCACAAGGTTTCGACCGGAAACCGGCCGAGGCCAAACCAGACAGCTGCCACAAGGCCTGTGACTTCTGTCATGGTTCCACCCGTCTCAGGGGAGGAGTTCCGCTCAGGACAAAGCCTGGCGACACTCTGCCGATGCCCGATGCTTCGCCACTCCCGGTGGCGTTTATGCACCCTGTTGGGCACTGCGGACCCGATCCAACAGCTCTCCAGGGATCGATTCCACACCCGAATTTGCTGCAACCTGCTGACCTGACGATGCTTCTGCCGGGTCCGGTCGGCACTGCAGCGTGCCGCCCGTTTTTTTCTCCCCCTTGGACCCCGAGACCGTACCCCTCGGATTCCTTCTCCCCGTCCATCTACTTTGTTTTTCCGGTGTCCTCTGGCCTGTTCTGTCGTGGCTCTTGTGCACCGGTTGCAAGCCATACCGCGACGAACGTGCCAGGGCACCTAACTCATTGATTTATAAAGAGGTGGTTTTTCAGAGGTGAGATCTTTCGGGTACTCTGTAACTAATTGTTTCGAAACCATTACTGGCCTGATAAAGCACATTAGGAATCGAATTTGTACCGTTTGCATTTCTTTATGCCGAATAAGGCGTTTGAAGCGGGCGTAAAAGTGGCGTGTTAGATCCCTGATACACGACGTGCGAGGGATGGCCCGAGGTGGTCAAAAACGTATCGAAATCGAAACGTCTTTTATGTCACCCAAAATGAACGGCCATGCGAACGGATGGCCCGGTCGCGCCAACAAGATGTACTCCTGCGGCCACGTATATGCGTTGCCGCGCAAAAGAGAACGAGCCGTGGATGGATTGTTGGGGACTATGAATCACTATTCTCATGCGGATGGATGAGAGCAGTCCTCGCGCGGACCATTCCGTAGCGTCCGGCAAAAAGGTTGCATTCTTGATACGGCTACCAAGCCTTCGTCATCTGTTGCTATCTTTGGTTACGAGAATTGGGCAACGTCTTCTTCGCGTATATGTCCAGGCGGCGCTGCCAAGAGCGGGAAATGTAGAGAATGAGTGACGAAATCCAACTGACCTACCGCGGATGCCCGGTGCGTTGTGGCGCCTTCCAGGGCAACGACGGTCGTTTTACGCCGACCGTGACGGTAGCGATGCCGGCGTTGGCTACGGCAAGCACGCGGTATCTCGCGGAATTCCAGATGCGAACCGAGGCGTCGCCCTCGCGTTCCAAGGAACACTCGCTCTACGTGGGCGCGCGTAGCTATGCTTCCTTGGCGGCTGCCCAGGACGCGGGAGTCAACGCGGCAATGGAGTGGCTCGACACGCAATTGGGCGCATTGCAGCGCCACGGCAAATACGTGGCTTTCGAAATTCAGACAGAGCAGGCCGACCGTCAATGGATCGGGCGAACCAGGATTCATATATCCAGCTCACCGCTGACTATCCTGGATCGGACATCCGAACTGTTATCGGTGGACGGCGAGTTTGAAAGCGAGGAACAGGCGCGCGATGCCGCCCTCGCTCATGCGGTAAAGGTCGTTGATCTGTATTGCGGTGGTGGCGCAATGCCTGAGAGCTTGTGGATGTTGGGCCCGTTGATCACGACAACTGAGACCGCCGCCGACGATGAAAAGCGGCAGAATCCGAAATGAATTTGCCCGCTACCCTGAAATACTGGTAGTCGTCCGCGCACCGCACGGCGCTCAGACCTGGGATGCGGCGCTGCCGCTGATGTCCAATGCCGGGGCGACATAGCGGACCGATTGGTTGCGTCCACCGGCTTTTGCGCGATAGAGCGCCGCGTCGGCCGCCTGGACCAGTCCGCGCAAATCGGCAAACCCATCGCCCCCCTGAACGGTTGCAATTCCAATGCTGACGGTTAGCAGCTTTCGAAGGGCGCCCTCATGCGGAATCTGCAACGTCTGAACGGCGCTGCGAATCGATTCGGAAACACCCCAGCCACCCTCCGAATCCGTATTGGGCAGCAGGACGGCGAATTCTTCGCCACCATATCGCGCTGCAATATCCCCCGGCCGCCGAATGGAGAGACCGATGCAGCGACCAATGGCGGCGAGTGCATCGTCGCCCGCCAAATGGCCGTATTGGTCGTTGTAAGCCTTGAAGTCGTCGACGTCGATCATCAGGACTGACAGTGGCGTGCCATCGCGCATCGCGCGTCGCCATTCCATATCGGCCCGATCGTCGAGTGCTCGTCGGCTCCCGAGACCGGTTAATCCGTCGGTACTCACCATTTGCAGCAAATGGCGTTCAGAGGCTGCCCGCTGCTTCCACTGTCGCGCCAGCGATATCGAAAGGGCCAGGATGACGAGGTCGACGATCGCAATGAGAATGACAAAAGCCGCGGCGCGCTTGCGCCATGCGATGAGTACATCGTTCAATGCGCGGCCAACTATCAGGGTCAGAGGGTAGTTCCCGACTTTACGGAAACTATAGAGCCGCTCCACGCCGTCAATGGTGCCGGTCCCGATCCCGGTGCCCTTGTCGACCCCTTGCCACAGGCTGAATACCGGGGATGTCGAGATATCGCGGCCGATAACGCTGGTTTCAAACGGGCGTCGCATGATTACGACGCCATCGCTGCGCACCAGGGTGAGCGTGCCTTCGTGGCCTAATTCCACCCCCTCGAACAACCGGCGGAAGAAATTGAGCCGCAACGTTCCAACGACAACGCCGTTGAAGCTGCCGTCCGGCCGGCTGATGCGGCTGCTGATACCAATGGAAGGCGCGTCCTGAGTTAGCCGAGGCTGGAAAGGGCGGCTCACGAATATGCCGACGCTCGGGTTGTCCTTATGCGCGAGAAAATAATCGCGGTCGCCAACATTGACCGGGCGCGGCGTAGTGGAGCGGGAATCCAGAATCAAGTTGCCGTCGACGTCGGTGGCCAGGAGCGAGCCCAAGTCTTCGGCGTTGATCGATCGGTCAAACAGGACCAGATGCCGCATCGCGGGGGGCAGGGTCATGATCTCCGGGTCCTTCATGCCATCGATCACGGAGTGCATCGATAGCTCGTAGGTCTGGAGGTTTCTGGCAATGGCGCGTTCAAGCGTGAGCGAGAGATTCTCGGATGCCTGCAGCGCATTTTCCATCGCGTCCCGGCGCATCTGATAGAGCGCAACGCCGCAGATCGTCGTAATGGCTAGCGAAAGCGCAATCCCGGCGCCCATGATGATCTTCGGCACGGCCGTACGGTTGCGGCGGCGTCTGTCTGCCGGCGCCACATCTGACATCTTGTCTCCTAGCCAGGGATGCTTGCATCTGCCCCGTGGCAGAAAAGCTCCTGTATGGCCCAAGATGGTACTGAAGAGTTGTCCAATGTCCAAATGGGGTCGTCCCACGTCCAATGGCTCAAGGGTGCGTTTGAAAGCGTCGCTGCAACCGGCATCCGGCGGCGAAATGTACGTGCGAGGTTAGGTAGCGATAAAAGCCTATTGCGATAAGAAAAGTTATCGAAATAGTACTGGCGAGCTGCTAGAATTCGCCGCATGAAATCGCCCCCGGTCCAAGCCTTTGTTTTCCCCGACGCCGACTCCCTTGCCACGTTGCGTGCGTGGCACGCGGGGATGTCCACGCGCGCCGCGGTAACCCAATACCTCGACGCGGACCGTGCGCACGGGCAGTCATCGCGTGGCATCGTGGGTGGCATCCGCAGGCAACTGGCTGCCTACGCGCGTTACCGGCGGCGCGAAGACCTGGCCGTGCTGTTCGAATTCGCGGCGGCAGACCGGGCAAAGCAGGGCAGGGCGGCGGACCAGGCCATCGAGACGCTGCGCACCATGCCACCACCGGCGCCCGCCATTTCCGACGACATCGGCATGTGGCTGGCACCGGCCGCCGTGGCAGCGCTGCGCGAGCAGGACATCCACACGCTGGCCGACCTGACCGTGCGCATCCCGCGCCGCCGGCAGTGGTGGGCGAGTATTCCGGGCCTGGGCGTCAGCGGTGCACGCCGCATCGAGGCGTTCTTCGCGGAATGGCCCGAGCTTACGGCTCGCGCCCGGTCGCTGATTGCCGCCGCGCCACGCAGCATGATCGTGCCGTGGGAGCAGATGGGCCGTCTGCCGCATGAGGTCGACGGCTCGCTGGGGCAGTTCCGCGCGCCGCGAGAGACCTGCTCGCTCAACGCCGACAATGACTACGCGGCGGTGCAGGCCTGGCTGGGGCTGCACGAATCCCCGTCGACGCAGCGCGCCTATCGCAAGGAAGCCGAGCGGCTGATGCTCTGGGCGATCATCGAAAAGGGCCGGCCTTTGTCGTCGCTGACGACCGAGGATGCCACCGCCTATCGGAATTTCCTGCGTCAGCCCACGCCGCGCGAACGCTGGGTCGGGCCGGCAAGGCCACGCAGCGCGCCGGACTGGAAGCCGTTTACCGATGCACTGTCGCCGCGTTCGGCGGCTTACACGCTGCAGGTGCTGGGCGCGCTGTACCGCTGGCTGGTGCAGCAGCGCTATGTGCTGGCGAATCCGTTTGCCGGCCTGAAGGTGCGCGGTGGCGCCAAAACAGCGGCGCTGGACGTATCGCACGCCTTCTCCGAAGGTGAATGGATGCTGACGCGCAGTATTGCCGACGGCCTGGAATGGTCGTACGGCTGGGAAGCTCCGGCGGCGCAGCGGCTCCGCTTCATCCTCGACTTCACCTACGCCACTGGGCTGCGCGCCAGCGAACTGGTGGGTGCGACGTTGCGCAATATCGATACCGATGTGAATGGCGACCACTGGTTGCACCTGGTGGGTAAGGGTGCCAAGACGGGCAGGGTGGCGCTGCCCCCGCTGGCGCGCAACGCGCTGGATCGATATCTGGTGGAACGCGGTCTGCCGGTGACGCGCGCGCAATGGGAGCCGTCTACGCTGATCGTCGGCAATCTGGGCGCCGACGAAGGCGGCGGTATCACCGGGGCACGCCTGTGGATGATCATCAAGCGGTTCTTTGCCACGGCGGCGGACCAGCTTGAATCCGAACGTCCCGCTACCGCCGAAAAGCTGCGCCGCGCCAGCCCGCACTGGTTGCGCCACACCCATGCCACGCACGCGCTGGCGCGTGGAGCGGAACTGACCACGGTGCGCGACAACCTGCGCCATGCGTCGGTATCGACGACCTCGCTCTATCTGCATGGCGACAGCGTCAAGCGCGCGCGGCAGATGGAAGACGCGTTCGGCGGTTAGTCCGGTCCGGGCGAATTGGCCCGATCCGGGGCGATGAGTGCGACGAGTGCGATGAGGGCCGTCAAGGCGTCTGGCCGATATCGCCGGTGGCCAGCGCCAGCGTGGCTGCGGCGGCCAGGGCCGTACTGTAGGCATCGGCCGACGCATTCCGCGCCAACAGTAGCTGGTTCTGCGCCAGATTGGCCTCGGTCACGGACCCCACACCCTTGCGATAGGCGTTGAACGCCGCGTCGTAAGTGATCTGGGCGGCTTCGGCCAACGCCTTGGCGGCATCGTATGCGGCCAGGCTGGTTTCCAGCGCGCTCTGGCTGACCACCACCTGACGCACCGATTCCTCCTTGGCGCGCGTCAGTTTGGCCGCCGCACTGTCCACGTCATTCCGGGCCTGTGACAGCACGGCCGACCGCAGACCGCCGTCGTAGATCGGCAAGGTCACGCCCAGGAACACGCTGTTGCCGTAGCGATAGCCATTGAGGTTGACCGTGGGCGGCTGCTGGCCCACGGGTGGAATCGCGGTGATCGCCGAACCGCCGGACGCATACGACGCAAACGCCGACATAAATACCTTGGGCATGAACGCCGCTTCGGCGGCCTTCACACGTGCCTGGTTGGCGCGTTGCAATGCATAGGCGCCCAGCACATCGGGCCGCTGGGATATTGCGCGATCGACGATCTGCTCGATCGAACTGCGCAAGGCGGGCGATAGCGGCCGCTGCGGCATTTCGGCGATACGTGGTTTGGACAGCGGCGAGATGCCGATTGCCGAGACCAGGCTCAGGTACGCATCGGTCTCCGCGCCCTCAGCCTGCACCCTGACGAGATTGGTTTGTGCAAGCGCCTGATTGGCCTGTGCCACCTCGACAACCGTACCGATGCCACGCGCATAGCGCGCCTTGGCCGCGGCCAGCACCGCTTCGGAATTCGACATGCCTTGCGCCACCGTACCCAGGCGCGCGCGTGCCGCCTGGTACCGGTAGTAGGCCACGCTGACGTCGTGGATGATGCGCTGATGCAAGGCCGTGAAGGCGATGTTCGCGGCCACCGTGGCCTGCTCCGCCGCTTCGGTCACACCGGCCCGCTCCCCGAAATCGAATAGCAGCCACTGCAGCGACAACACCGACACCGCGCCGTGATTCGACGTATCCAGACCGGCCTGGCCCAGCGCCGTGCTATTGGACAGACGGCCGTGCTGGTAACCGCCCATCGCCGCCACCGAGATCTGCGGCAGATAGCTGCTGCGCGCGATGCCTGCGGCCAGTGCGGCATTGCGCGCGTCGTTCCAGGCCACACGTGTGAGCGGGTTCGACGATTCGGCAAGATCGATCAGTTCGGGCAGCGTGTACGCATGCGCGGCGTCTAGCTGCGCTGGCGGCGCGATCGTCGCCAGCGCGGAATTCGCCGGCAGTGTGTAGCTGGATGGCCGGCCCTGCGGCGCAGGCTTGCTGGCCGCGCCCGCGATGATCTCGCCGGAAGTCGTGGTCGGCGGTTGCCAGGGCCGGTCTGGCTCGGGCGGGGCCAGATCGAGTGCCGACGTGGCGCAGCCCGCCAGCGCCAGAATGGCCAACGCGGCCAACGCGGTCAGGGCCGGCGCAGTCGAGATCGGCAAGCCTGCCAGCGAATCAGTTTTGCGCATGCGGAGACAAAGGTTGAGCGGGGCCGGTTTGAATTTCGGAAAGCTGCCGATCGACAAGTGCCAGCAGGGCATCGCGGGCCTGCGCGTCAGGGCGGGTATCCGGCGACGCAGGGCCGGTTGGCGATGGTGGTTCGGCGGTCTTGACGGCGTGCAGCCGCGCGGCGACTTCAGGATCGCCCGGAAAATGCTCCGCGAGCAGGAAGAGCGGACCCGCCACCGCGTCAAGCAGCCCAAGACGCTGCCGGTGATAGTCCAGCCACGCAGGCGCGGGCCCGACGGACGCCGGCTCGTAGCGCGCCAGCGCCAGGTCTTGCGAGATATTGCCCTGCAAGGCCAGCGCCGCGGAGGCATGCTCGCGCCGGGACGCGGGCTGGCGGGCGGCAATGAGGTCTTGCCACTGGCCGACCAGTGCCGCCAGCGCGGATTCAATGCGTCCGGCAATGCTGACCGGCCAGATCCGCGTGAACACCACGTACACGACGAGATTGCCAACCAGAATACCGATCACGCGGTCGCGCGCGACGGTCAGGTCGAACCCCGGCCCCGCACCCTGGATCACGCAGAGGTAGAACGCAAAGGCGATCTGGAAACCGGCATAGGCGATGCGCGGAGATCCCATCGCCACCCAGGCGGACGGCCACGTGCCCATGAAAACCAGCGCCAGCAGACCACCAACCGAGTCGAGGCCCGGCACGATATAGACGATGGCGGCAATGCCGGCGGCGGCACCGATCAGGCAGCCAACCAGCCGCAGCGTCAGTTTTTCCAGCGATTCGGCCGCCGTGCCGAGCGACACCAGGTAGACGGTGATAAAGCAGGTATGGATGCCCGGCCAGTTCAGTTGCTGATACAGCAGATAGCAGAACATCGCCGCGCCCGTGGTCTTCAGCGCGTAATGGATATGGGTGGGATTGCTGAATGCGTCGGCGACGAGGAATCCGCCCGCTTTCTTGGCCGGCGGCGTGGCGGGTTCTTGCGGCACCCCGGCGTCCGGCTCCGCATAGTGTTCGATGGCGTTGCGCAGGGTCGCGGCGACGGATTGCTGCACGGATGACAATGCGGCGGCATCGGGCAGCGACAGGACAATCTCCACGGGGTAGCCGCCCTGGTCGAGCATGCGCGCCATGTCGTCGAGCGTCTGGGCGATCGGGGCGGCAAATGCCTCGGGCAATCGGGCATCGGCCTGCTGGCGAGCCACATCCGCCGCCATCAGGATCGCCATGCCCGAGGTCGCGGCCTGGCGCAAGGCCGCTGCATCGGTCGCGGATACGCTGCCTTCGAAGCGCGCCAGCTTGAGCCAACCCGGCACGGGCTGCACGCCTTCGCGCAATACGTTGGCAAGCTCCGTGCCGTCTGGCGCGGGATTGCGCAGGCTCCGTGCCGCCACGCGCAGGCAATGGGCCAGTCGCGCACCCGCCAGGCGGCGTGGCGAAGGTCCGATCAGCAGATTGACCACCACATTGGCACCGATGGGAATCGCCACCATCAGCCAGGCATAGAGCAGTGCGCGCGTGGCGATCTCGCCTGCGGGCACCAGTCCCAGCTCATCGAGCCCAAAACCGATGATCATTGCCACGATCGCGCCAACCGGGCGCAACTTGCTGGCGGAGGTAAGGAACAGCAGCACAGCCGACACGATGGTCATGCATGCCACCCGCAGCAGCGGGCTGTCGAGCGTGATATTGGCCATCCCGATGACCAGCCCGATGATGAGGCTGATCAGCACCAGCATGCCCACGCTCATCACAATGCTCGTGGTGCGGTCCGCCCGGTTGATAAAGAAGATCACGTACGCCGAGATGGCGGCTTCGGGCGTGCCATATATGGCGGTGATCAGGACAGTCAGCGTACTGGCCGCCGCAATGCGCGTGGCGGCGGCAGTGCGCCCGGGGAACGGGGCCAGCCGGGCGCCGATGTCTGCCAGGCGCAGCCGGGGCACTTCAGTGGCAGGCCGCGCCATGCCGCACCTCGACGCTTGCGCTGGCGCCCACGCGGGCCAGCGTCTCCGGTGGGTCATCGAGCTTGATGCGTACCGGGAACCGGCGCGCCACGTGCACCCAGTTCACCGAAGGCGACACATAGGGCAGTGCGCGCGGCAGGTTGATCCGGTCAGTATCCGTAATTCCGACGCCGATACCCTGCACGGTGCCGCGCAGTGCCTGGCCCCGATCGATCATCGAGTAGACGGTGGCGCAGTCACCCACCTTGATATGGGCCAGCTCGGTCTCGCGGAAGTTGGCTACCGCGAACCATTCGCCGGTATGCACCAGCAAAAACAGCGACTGATTGGGCAGCACGACTTCGCCCGGCAGAACCCGCAGGCTGCTGATGCGGCCATCGTGCGGGGCACGGACGACGGTGTCGTCGAGCGCGCGCTGAACGATGGCCAGCGCGGCCTCCCGCGCCTTTATGGTGGCGATGGCGCCATCGTCGTCGCCTACGGCCTGTGCGGTGGTATCGCGCTGAAGCCGCGCCTGCTTCAGCGTCACCGCCGCGTCGCGCGACAGGACTTCGGCCTGGTCAAGCTGTTGCTTCGGGACGTAGCCTTCAGCCGCCAGCGGCCGCAAACGCTCCACGGTGCGGGCACTCAGCGCATAGTTCTGCTCGGCCCGCGCGATCTGTTCGGCCGCCGTGGCTGCCGTGCCACGTTCCGTGCCGATGGCCCGCTTGCGCGTGCCCAGCAACGCCCTGGCCAGTTCGAGGTCGGCCTGTGCCTGAGCTACCGCCAGCCGATAAGGCACCGGATCGATTTCAAACAGTACGTCGCCTTTGGCAACCTGCTGGTTTTCCGTCACGAGGATGCGCGCGATGCGCCCGCCGACCGGCGACGCCACATGTACCAGATCGGCGTCCAGCCCGGCATCGTCCGTGGAGGGGTAGCGAACCGTGCGCTGCCAGGCGTAGACCGACAGCAGGACGGCAAGCAGGACGATGATCAGGGCGATCAGTTTCCCACGCAGGGGGCCGCGGCTGACACCTGCCATTTTCATAGAATGTGCCCCGTGCCAATCAGCCAGACGATTTCGGCAATCATCAGGCCAATCGCCAGATTGACGAGTAGCTGGAAGCGAACCGTTTCCGCCCAGCCCGTTGCGATAAACACACGCCAGGAAACGACGGCGCCCATAATGCCAATCAGCGCGCTTAACAACCAGAGCGGAAAATACGCCCCGAACAGGGGCAGGGAAGGCGCACCGGCGCAGGCTTGAAGCGGAACGGCCAAAGCCGCGAGCAGTAGCGAGCGTGCCATAAGACAGGATGGCCCGGATGGGAGCGGAAGTGATTCGGCAATATAACAGTGGCCAATCAGGATTGTCCAAGGGGCCAGGAAAATTTAAAGTGGCGGCTTAATTCCACAAAAGGAAGGGCAATTAATGCGCAGGGACGTGCAGGCTGACGATATCGAGCTGGGCCAGCCACTCAAAGCGGCGCTGGTCGATGAACTGGGCTTCCCCGTCGCCGACGAGGGAACGGTCTTCAACACCGCCCAGGAGCGGACGCTCGCCCTGCAGGGAGGCCGGTGTTTCTGGGCGGACGACCTTGCGCCGCTGCGCGCCGACGCGCCTAACGCCGCATGGCATGACCGGTATGGTCTGCTGGTCGGCACGCTGCTGCATGTCAAACGGCCCGCCGATAGCGCGCGCGCCGCGGTCAGCCGCCTGATCGGATTCAACGACGGCGCGGCTTTTATCGGCTGGCCTAGCCTCGCAGGCATGCCGGCGGAGATCGACGACGGCGAGACCGTGCTGTTTCGGGGCTTCTCCGGCACCAATATCCACAGCTTCTCCGCGCGAGTCCACGCCACTTCGCGCAACCCGTTTCCCTACTGGATGCTCGACGACATTCGCCACATCGAGGCGCGCGAGCTGCGTGGCAGCATCCGCGTGCCGGTGCGGCTGGTCGGTTCATTGTCGATGGCGGATGGACAGGGATCGCCGCAGACGGTGTTGATTACCGACCTGAGCACGGGTGGTGCATCGATTTCCACGGCATCGAGCGAGTTCGGCACCCCGGGGCTGGAGGTTCGGCTCGACTTCACGCTGCGCGCAGCGGGCCTGAAGCAAAAGCTCTCCATTGCGGGATGGACCCGGCAAGACCCGGACGCCGACGCCGCCGAACCGTTTCATAACGTCGGCGTGGCGTTCGACGCCTATGGCGAGCGCGAATCGCTGGTACTGTGCGCGTTCATCCACGAACAGTTGCTGGAAAGCGCGACCATGCGTCCCGGCGGGAAGGGCGGCGAAGACTGATTCTTCGCCGGGTCGCCGGAACCGCCAGGCCCCTTGCGCGCGGGGTCAGCGCGACGCCACGCTGGCGCAGACAAAATTGCGGGCATCGTCAATGCTGCCGCTGCCTTTGTACTTCGCCTGCTTCGGCCACGCGCACAGGGGGCGCGTGCGGCCCGCACCCTCGGTAACCTGGGCGGCCGTGGCCAGCCCGCCTGTCTTGCTTTCCAGTCCCTTGGCGGCGGCGAGTATGTGGTCCGGGGCTTGCCCCTTTTCCACCCAGTTTTCCAGCGCGCCAATTGCATCGAACGTGTTCGGCCCGACGCCGCCGCGGCAATGGCCCATGCCCGGCGACAGGAACAACCGGGCGAAGTCTGGCGTATTGGCGACCTTGCGCGTCACTGTCTGGTAGTACTGGATCGTGTCATAGGCATTGCCGATCGGATCGGCCAGCCCGTGATAGACGATCAGCTTGCCACCGCGCTGCTTGAACGCGCTCAGGTTCGGATCGACGGAATCGACGAGCGGCCCGACCCTTTGCTGCAGGGTTGCCATGTCGTGGTCCCAGTCAAAGCTGCGCCAATCCCAGTTGGCATCCTGGAAGGCCCAGTCCCGGAAAAATTCCGTGCGGAAGGCTTGCGGCCCCTTGATCGCATAACCCCAGCCACCGAGATAACCCGATTCGCTGCCGACCGGCCAGCCCGGATAGATCTGCGCCTTCGTGCGTGGGTTGCGGGCACCTGCGTAGAGGCGCTTGAGCGTATCCACCTGGGCCGATGTCAGGCACTCGTCGCTATTGGCATTGGCCTTGCACTGAAGCACCTTGGGGGCGAACCGGCATTGGGCGGGGTCGCCAATCAGTCCATCGACAAGGCCGTCCTTGCCGTCACAGGCAGCCACCGCCGCGCGATTGATGGCGGGCAGTTTTGAGGGCGGGATATAGCCGGCTTCGGTCTTCATGTTCTGCGTGGCCATCCACAGAAAGCCAGCATTGAGCGCGGTTCGATTGTTGCCCGGCGCGCCGGCGATGATGCCGTCGAAGTCATCGGGATAGCGCTGTGCAGCCGCCAGCCCCTGACCGCCGCCGGTTGAGCAGCCGAAGTAGTAGGCGTGAGACGCCTCGCGCTGCTGGTACGCCTTGATCAGCGCACGCGACGCCACGGCCGCCGCATGCACCGACCGGTACGCCCAGTCGGCAATCTTCTCGGGGTGGCCGACACCCCAGTTCAGGTTCTCGTTGCGGTACCCGGCTTTGTCTTCGTGGCCGCTGTCGCTCGATATCACCGCGTAGCCGCGCCGTACGGCCGGCTCCAGTTCGTCGTAGCGAATCGCGCCAACGTAGCCGCCATTGCCGACCACCATCATCTTGCCGTTCCAGGCGCCGGCCGGTGGCATCCACAGCTCGAAGCCGATATCGGAATCGTCCGTCGGCGCCAGCCGCCCCGAAACGCGGCAGAACGCGGGCAGGTTGTCGATCTTGTGGCCGTTCGCCAATGCCATCGAACCGGCTGGCTGGTCGACGGCTGCCGTCAGTTTCACGCCCTGCAGGCTCGCTTCCTGGAGTGACTCGCAGGCGGAAGCCGCGTGCGCGGTGGAAGACAGCGACAACAGGCACGCGACCAGGGCGGTCGCGGGTTGCCAGGGCTTGATGAGGCAGGAATTCGGCAGCATCGGAATGTCTCGGTAGTTGTCTTTTGTCGTGGGAGGCACCGGCTCCATGCGGAGCACAGCGCACAGGCATTCTTGATGAAGCCTGACTAAAAAACAAACGGATGCTTTTTTAGTCCAGATAAAGAAAAGTTTTATGATGGACGGTCTCCATTTGCCCGACATGCCCCGATGAGCACCATCCGAACGCTCAAAACTTTTATAGCAGTTGCCGATCTGGGATCGTTTGCCGCTGCCGCCGAACGGGTGGCGTTGACGCCCGCCGCGGTCGGCGCGCAAATGAAAGCGCTGGAGGACCTGTTCAAGCGCCCGCTGTTCGACCGTGCCGGGCGCACCGTCACGTTCACGCCGTCTGGCCAGGCGTTGGTGGCGCGGGCGCGGCGGCTTGTGGAGGACTATGAAGACATGCTGGCCGGCTCACCGGGCGACGACGAGGTGGCCGGCACGGTGACGATCGGCGCAATTGTGTCCGCGATGGGCGCATTGGCGACCAGCGTGATCGATCTGAAGGCGCCGTATCCTTCCCTCGATATCCGCATTGAAAATCGGCGGCAATCGGATCTCTACGACCGGGTGCTGGATGGCGACTTTGATGGCGCTGTCGTGGTGGAAGCTGCCAAGCCTGACAGCCGCGTCGCCATCTGGACCCACCTGTACGACGAGCCGTTCATGCTGATTGCGAGTGCTTCCGTGGCCGCGCCAGGCGCGGATGTGCTCGAAGTACTGCGCAGCCAGCCATTTATCCGGCTGGATCGCGGCATGACCTCGGGCGCGCGTATCGATCAGTTCCTGCGCCGGAGTGGCGTCCGGCCGACCGAACTCGTCGAGATGAACTCCTTGCCCGCCATTGTCGAATTGGTCCGGCAGCATGCCGGCGTGGCGATTGTCCCCGTGTTGCATCACTTCGGATGGCGTCGGGACCCAGGGCTTTGCCTGCTGCCGCTGCCGGGCAAGCCAATGGTCCGCCGCGTTGGCATGCTGGAAAGCACCCGGCGCCTGGCTGTCACAGGCATCATCCGCGAGCACTTCGTACGCAAGCATTGCAGCTAGCGCGCGATGGGGCAGGTCAGTGGTGGACTATTCGTCGAACGGTCGGCTGCCAAGCGCGCTGACCACGTGATCGACGAAGCAGGTGATGCGGGCGGCGAGGGCGGTGTTGCGGTAGTAGACCGCGTTGATCGACTGGCGTACGTCGAGCGTCTGTTTGGTGAACAGCGGCACCAGACGTCCGGACTGACGATCCGCCCGCGTCATGAAATCGGACAGGCAGACAATGCCCTGGCCCGCCAGCGCCAGGCTCCTGAGCGTTTCGCCGCTTGAGGACGCAATCGTCGGCTTGATGTGCACCACGCTGCCGTCACCGTTGCGCAACGGCCAGTCGTTCAGTGAATCGGGCTGGGTAAAGCCGAGCAGCGCATGTCCGGCCAGTTGCTCCACTTTGGTCGGCGTGCCACGGCGCTTCAGGTATTCGGGGCTGGCCATGACCCGGATGCGGCTGGTGCCGATCGGGCGTGCATGAAGCGTGGAATCCTTCAGCGTGCCAATCCTGAAGGCGACATCCGTACGCTTTTCGATCAGGTCGATGATGCCCTCGTTCGAATTCAGCTCCAGTTCCACCTCGGGGTAGCGCTCGCCAAAGCCTTCCACGAGCGGGACGAGCACATGGAGCATGAACGGGGTGGCGGCATCGACGCGCAGCCGTCCCACCGGCCGCATGCGCCGTGCGGCCATCTGCTCCTCGGCTGCGTCGACCATCGCCAGGATGGCCCGCGCCTGCTCCAGAAATGCGGCGCCTTCTTCGGTCAGCTCCAACCGGCGCGTCGTTCTGCGCAGCAACGTGGTCTGGAGCTTTTCTTCGAGCCGGCTCAGGGTGCGGCTGGTGGCCGATACGGTCAGTTCCAGCTGCTCGGCGGCGGCCGTGATTGAGCCGGTATCCACCACAGCCGCAAAGGCCAGCAGTTCGTCGATCGTCGTTTTCATTGTTGATCTGAAATCAAGCGAAGCCCACTTATACACGGCTCTCGGCGCAAGCGTAAGCGGTTCCTGCCAGATCGGCACCAACAAATTCCTTGACTTGCCTTGATCCATCTACCAATATGCATCGCATACGAATACATCGTATGCGATTTAATAAATCACACCATCCAAACACGGAGTACACATGATGGCCAAGATCGACAAAGTTCTGTTCACCGGCAAGACCCACACGACCGCCAGCGCCCCCGCGACGCGCAGCCACGGCAACCTCGATCTACGGTTGACCACGCCTGGCAACACCAAGGCACCCGAATACACATTTGAATCGGTGCAATCGCACCCGACGGCAGAGCAACTTTTTGCCGGCGCATGGTCCGCCTGTTATATCGCCGCACTGGGCCTGGCCGCCAAGCAGCTAAAAGTGGAAGTGCCGGCGGATCTGTCGGTGGAAATTGAAGTGGACCTTGGGATGACGGGCGATGCCTATTTCCTGCAGGGACGCATCACTGTCAACCTGCTTGGCGTTGAGCAGGAGGCTGCGCAAGCGGTTGCGCATCTTGCCGATGAAATCTGCCCGTATTCGAAGGCGACGCGCGGCAATATCGACGTTGCTCTGAACGTCGTCACCGCATAAGCGTATGCATGGCGTGCCGTGGGAATCGATCCCGCGACACGCCAGCAAAAAGGGAAGGGGAGTGATTATTGAACCGGCACTCCTACGCGCGCCTGCAATCGGCGTGCACAGATTCCAGCAAGAATCACAATCGGCAGCACTATCGCCGGGTATCCCACGCGGCTGTAAAGCAGCGCGCCCAGAATCGCGCCAACAGAAAACGAAAGAACACTTGGCACCATTTTGCCGAGGCGGGCGCGAATCGCCGCCCGGGCTTCGGTACTGGCCGACGGCAGATCCACCAGATCGATAATGACCTGCGTGCTGTTGCCCGTCATGATGGTGGTCGGCCCAAGGTCCGCCAGCGAGGTACGCGACAGGGCGTTTTGCACCGCCATTGCGGCAACGGCCAACAAGCCTGCAAACATCGCCAGTTGGGACGACGCATCGGCATTTACCGCGTGGATCCGCATCCCGACGGCCGCGAACCCGGCCAGCAGCACGGTCTCGATGCCAATCAGCGGCACGACCGGATCTCGGCCACGCCGAATCAGGCGTTTTTCCGTCATCCTGATGATGGCAACCGCGCCCACGAATACCGGAAGCGCCAGCACTTTAAGAAACAGTCCTTCGCTGCTGCCAGCGGACTCGACGCCAATCATGATCAGGTTGCCAGTCACGTGAGCGGTGAATAGCCCGGCCAAGGCGATAAAACCGACCACGTCCGTATATCCCGCCACAAAGGCGAATGCCGCAATCTCTGCCTTGCCTGTCACGGCGGTGCCGGTCGTTGCCATGAATGCTCCAGGTTCAGTAATTCAACTCAGGTAACGCCAGCCCGGCGCGACCCATGTGACGAACTATAGTGATGGCTTGGGCAGGACAAACAGACCAAGGCTGTCAAAGTTATTCAAATTCACTGACGCTGAGCACGACCGCCGGCCGCGGCGCGCGCAATCCGACCGGAGCAGACTATGAAAAAGGGATACTGGGTGGCAGCCGTGGACGTCGCGGATGCGACCGGCTATCAAGGCTACATCACGGCCAACAAGGCGGTATTCGACAAATACGGAGCACGATTCCTGGTCAGAAACGGCGAGAAAACAGTCGTGGAAGGCGTACCACGCTCACGCATCGTCGTAATTGAGTTTGAGAGCTATGCCAAAGCGCTCGAGTGCTATCGGTCAGCCGAGTATCAGGCCCTGATCGCGCTACGGGCACCGCATTCACAGGCGGACATCGTGGTGATTGAGGGGTATGAGGATTGGGGTGGGTGAATGGGGGGATCGGGTTATGGAAGGGATCTGGAGTGAGGGTGCCAGGCGGAAATCTGTGCATTCTTCGCAAACCAGGCCGTTTCAGCCTTCGACGACATCGGCCCTTTCCAGATCCTTATCCGGGAGCTTGTAGGTCGAATAGACGGTCGAGCTGAACTTTTCGAGCGTTTTGCCCGCGCCGTTCTTGCGCAGCGCGGTGCAAGCCAGTGAGCTGTTGACGTAGTTACGTTTTTTTGCGCCGCTCAGTTTGACGTCCAGGACATTCACATTCACTTCGTAGCGGATCCAGTTCTCAGGATCATTGATCCAGTTCTTGACCCGCTTCTCGGTACTGTGCAGGTGCTGGCTGTTGGCAAAGCCGGTAATTGGGAAGAGGTTCTGGTCATTGCCAAGACCGCCGAGGTTCTCGTTGAGCAGGTGGCCGCGAACATATTTGTCCGTGCTGGTGCTACCCGGGTCGGTGTTCAGCTGACTCATCAGCTTGGACTGCACGCCGGACCCGGGTGGGGAGCCGTTGGGTTTGTTGCTCACGTTCAGCCAGTCAACACTCATGCCCACCGCCACGACGCTTCCGCCCAGGGTCTGCGTAGCTGCCGCCGGGTAGACCAGCGCGTGCTTCGCATTCTTGCCGATGTCGGATTTCGGACCCGTCGTTTCCGGACTCATGGCGCCAACCAGATGCACGGTTTCGGAGACTTCGTTCTGTTTATCGACAACCAATTCGAGCTTGTCCACGCGGTACTTCTTCTGGATTCCCGGCAATGCCTTCCGGATCGACGCCTCGGTGGCGCCAGACTTGACCTTCACCGCCTCTGCCTCCGTCATGGCCTTGCCCAGGTCTGCCCGGCGTTGCGCCTCGGTACGGTCATCCTTCTTGCCGAAGACTTTTGAAAACAGGCTCTTCGCCATTTTGACGATCCAAGCAATCAGCGCGTCGATACCCTTGTCGATGGTGGCCCGGATCCTTGTGATGACTCCCATCACCTTGTCGGCGATGCGCCCCAATCCGAGAAACCCAGCCAGGAAGCTGATCGCCAGCGATAACAGCCCCGCCAGCGAGGTCTCAACGCGCTTTGCCGCGGCGTCGATCTGTCCGGCGGCAATGGCAACGATGGAGTCCACGAACGCCTTGATCACGGCGACCATCTTCGCAAGCTTGTCGATGAAGACCATGATCGTGTCGTAGATCGATACGATTGCCGAGATGAAGCCGGCCCCCGGGATGAACATCGAAATCAGCTTCGGCACGGCCTTCTTGATCACGGTATCGATGACCATATCGACAATGCCGCTGATCACCTGGTCCTTCAGGTTTGAAAGTTGTTCCTGGATCTTCTCCCAGGCGGCGGCGGGCCCCTGCGTGACCAGCGTGACGACAATGTCGAAACCGGTCTCCATGGTTTTCACGGCAGTTTCGCCCACCACCTTCACCAGTTTCGGGCGGATGTTCTGCCACGTCAGCCCGAGTACCGAGAACACGAATTTCACGATCTCGCCCAGCGAGAATGCCTTAGGAATGTAGACACCGGGCAGCGACCCTGTCAGCCAGTCGATAAGCCCGGTCTTCAGGTGTGTGCCGAAGTTGTCGGAAAAGCGCTGGAAGCCGGTCTTGGCCGCGCGCACAAGGTTGCGCACAAAGGGCAGGGGATCCTTCAGGATGCCTTTGAGGGCCCCGCCAGTTTTCTTCAGGTAGGTCAGCGTGGGGGGGCTGACCACCTCGAAGATGATCTCGAGCAGCGTCCAGACGGTATTGCCGGCCCACTTTACAAAGTCAAGGACGAAGCCGCCGAACACGCCCGCCAATTTCGCGAAGGCGCGCGGCACAAGCAGCAGATCGCTGATTTCGAGCGCATGGAAGGCGTTGACGAACAGGGTGGGGATCTGCCGCACGAAGCCCAGCAGCCCGGCCAGCGCGCTCTGGAACCAGGCCCAGGTGCGCGCGACGGCATTGCCTTTCTTGATGTTCTCCCACACCTCCTGCTGGCCGATGAGTTTCATGAATCCGCCAATCAGCGTCTCGGCATTGCGCGGAACGGGCGTCCCCGTGATGGGGTCGACTCCCAGCACCGCCTTCAGCAGGTCGTAGCCGTTCGTGCCTTCGGCGAGCGCGGCCAGTGGCAGCAGGATCGCCTCGCGGACGAACGCGACGATCTGGCTCACCATCGACTTGCCGAGCGCGATCAGGCGGTCGATGGGTTCGGTGAAGATCTTCCTGGCGCGCTCCCAGATGCCCCCGAGATCAAAGATGTCGCTCCATTTCAGCGTGCCGAGGAACGTATCGAGGGCGGACTTGAGGGCGCTGCCAGCCATGCCAAGCGCGCGCATCTGGGTCTCGGCCCATGCGCCAGCCTTGGCAAAGAGCCCGTGGCTGTCGAGTACCGAGACCAATGCCGGGCCAACAATCGGGATCAGTTCAAGCAGCGCACGCAGCAGGTTGGCGGCGTTGCGCTCGACGGGCGACATATTGACCGGATTGACGCCCAGCATGATCGTGAGCATCCGGAACCCGGGGATGACGTTGGCGCGGGATGCAATGCCGTCGAGCGCATCCGATAGGCCCAGACGCTGTGCCTGCGGCGCCGCGCGTCGAGCCACCGGCACGGCAAGCGGATCCGCAATCCGCTGCACGGCCGCACCTTGCTGAATGGTGTGGGTCAACTCGTGCGCGAGTAGCTCGCGGCCGCTATCCGTGTCCGGTCGGTACTTGCCGTCGGCGAAGAAGACATGCTGCCCTACTGTGAATGCATGCGCGCCGATCTGATCGCTGAGCTGCGCCGCCGTCTGGCCGGTATGCACACGCACGCCATCGAAATCCGCACGAAACCGTGGTTCCATGTACTGGCGCACGGCGCGTGGCAGTGGGGTGCCGGAGCCCGTGCCGGGCGGCAGAACCACGCCCTGCGGTGCAGCGGCAGGGGCTGTGGCGGTCGCCGCGCGCTGCATATGCGCATTCGGCACAGCAGCCAGCACTGGCGTCGCGTCCGGCGTTGCCACCACGCGTCGAGCCGTCGCATGCGCCTCGAGTTCGGCGGCATCATGCGGCGATGACACCGCCGCCGCGCACTGCGCACGCGCGAACAGTTGCTGTACGCCCTCATTGCCGAGGCGGCGCTGCAACTGCACCACGGGCGACACAGGTGGCGTGACGGCCGGCACCGGCGCCGCCTGTGGTGCTCGCGGCGCGAGTTCGGCCGGTTTGCGCAGCGCACCGTGATGCTGACGCATGGCGGGCCGCGCGTATCAGGTTGCCGCGCCGTTCAGCAAATGCTGTTTGTCGCGCTCCGCCTGCGAGTCGCGCATCAGTACCGGGCGGATCAGGCGGCGGACCGAGTGGTCGACCTCCCACGTCTTTTGCGTTGCCGGGGGAATCTTTAGCTGGCTCACGCGGGCGAGGGTGACCCATTCGCAATCGTCGCAGCAGGGACATTGGGCATTGTAATGGTCGACATAGCATGCAAGGGTTGGGTCGACGCAATGGCAATCCGGGCTGGTCGGCGCCGCGGCGGTTGCCGCTGCGCCGGCTCCGCCGACCGCGCCTCGCGTGGCGGCTCTCCTTGATCGTGGCGCGGTGCCGGTGTTCTGCGGGCTTTCTGTGTCGCCCTGCGATCTCGTGTCCTGGTTCGGGGACGGCGCGCAGGTGCAGCACGCCGGACAGTCGCCGGACAGGATACGCAGTTCATAGCCTTCCCGCACGCGCGTACTGATGCAGCCGGCCGTGTCGTCCGTCGCGCAGCTGTCGGTTCTCGGCGTGCAGTTGCGCTCGCGATAGCGCAGCACGACGCAGAGTGTATCTGGCAAAGGCTTGCAGCTCGGGTCCAGCACAAAGGTCTGCTCATCACTGACCTGGATCGCCTCGCCGCAACAGTCCAGCGCAAGGCCCGGAGAAATCTTGATACTCACCTTGCCGCAGCGCTCTTCGCGCGACACGACGAGCCCACAAACGACGCCGTATCCAAGTAACGAGCGGAACAACAGCCGGTTGAGTGCACGCGTGTATTCAACGGCCTGCGTCAGATCGTCCTCCTGCAGCATCTGTCCGGACGAATAGCGTGGCCGCACCAGGGTGCCGTTGCCGACTCTTGGCTCAGCGATTTTGTCGTTGGCGTTCATGGCTCGGCTCCTTTTCACGAATGGCTGCGCGCGGGCGCGACGCTGAAGGTCGACAAATAGGTACCGCCCGGCGTGCCGTTTCCGGTGGGTGCGCTGCGCAGTCCAACGGCATCGGCGTCGACGGCCTGGCCGTTGCAATCGAGGATGTAATCGCCACGCACTTCGATTTCCACCTGCGAGACTTCGTCGCGAAACACGGACCAGCGCCGCCCGCCGACGCCGGCCAGTTCGTCGTTGAACCAGTAGCCATCGACCACCAGCGTGGCGACACTGGCATGCGTGCCCGTTGCATCCAGTTCATCGGCTCGTATGTCGACGATCGGCACACGCACCATGTCACCCCAGCCTGTGGATTCCTGGGGACCGATGACCGTGAAGGCAAAGGCATCCGGACGCAGCGTGTCCACGCACACCGGGCGCGAGAAATGCACCCGGAAGTCTGTGACGATCGGGCTGCCTTCGGTAGAAGGCGACATTGAGAACTTGTTGCAGAAGTCGGCGAGGCTCACCGGATCGCGGTTGCGATGCCAACCCGACCAACTGACGTCGTCGATCACGGTGAGGTCGCAACCACGGATGAGGTCGAACAGCAGGTCGTTGCCCTTGACCAGCCGGCGCGGGCCGCAGGCGTCCCGAATCGCGTCGAACACCCAGCCGTCGCAGTCTCCTGGCTTGCGCGTGACACAGGCCAGCGGCACGCCATTGTCCAGATCGGCGTCGATGCACGGCGCCACCTTGCGTAGTGTGTCAGTCTGCGCGCCCACCGCCAGGCCCGTAAGGTGATGGCACAGGCAGGCGTGCGGGCCACGGTTGCCGGCGGACAGCGGGTCCTCGCAATCCCCGGTACAGGCGCAGCAGAGTGCGCAGGGTTTCGGCGCACAGCAATCGCCGCACGGAATCGGGCTCAGTGAGAAGACCACGTCGTCACACACCGCATCCCAGTCGTGCCGTTCGCAGTGGCACTCGTCCTTGAGTACCACGGGATCGATGCGTCGCTCGGCGTAGTGCACCGACAACAGCCAGCAGTCGCTCTCCGCGCTCGTGGCGCCCAGCACCTTTACATCCGTGGGGCGTACTGCACGCGGCTCGGCGATCACCAGTTCGCGGCCGGCGCGGTCCAGGGCCAGACCGGCACTGATTTCAAGGCGCCCGTCGGCATGGGAAATGGAAACCGCCAGCCCGTACACCACGCCCCATCCGTGGATGGAGCGGTTCAGCAGCCGGCGGCGCTGCAGCATATAGTCCTGCTCCGCGGCAAATGCTGCTGGTGTCAGGCGTTTGCCGAGATAGTAGCGGTTGCGCTTGCCACCTTCGCACTCGCTGTTGCCGCAGGGGTCGCGGGTGGTATGTGTCGGACTCATGAGTTGCCCCCTTAATACAGTGAGAATCCAGCCTCGGGCCCGTCGCGGCCGAGTGTGGTGCCTTGTCCAGGTTCCAGCCGTGTGTGACCCGGCGATGCGCCGCCGCCGCGGCGTGCCGGCCACGCATCACCCAGCACCAGCGCATCGTCCAGCACGGGCACAATCGGGACCACCGCGCTACGCCAATGCAGGCGTACCCGGGCAGTGAGCGGCGTCATGGCCGCAAGCAGCGCCCCCAGCCAAGGTGACCATGCGTGCCGTTCATCGGGAGTGGCGAGGATCTCCACGTCGACGCGGCCGGCCAGCCATGCGGTGGTGCCCGGCGATTGGTGCTTCGCGCCAAGGCGGGCCATGCCGAGGCAGGCATGGGTACCCAGCACCAATGCGTCGGTCGGCCAGCCTGGAAGCAGCGCTGGCAGGAGCGCTCCGGCTGTGCGGGCGCCAGCCAGGCGGGCGAAGCCGTGCTCCACACCGACGTCAACCACGCGCGCGCGGCGCGGGGGCAGCAGCGCCGCCAGCAGGGTCTGAACGCCGGCGCGCGTGCCGCGGTGCTCCAGCAGAGCGGGTGCCGCAGACAGCAGTGCACGCTTGCGCGGAACGTCGAGGGCGTCGTCCCACGGAATGCCGAGCCAGCGCGCTGCGGCGTCCAGCCAGCCTTCCGGTGCGTCGTTGGCGTCAAGCAGCCGGTGCAGTGTGGCGATGCGGGCATCGAGCCCCTGGACCGTGGTCTCAAGCGCGGCTACCAGGATGCGTAAGAAGCTGTACGGCTGCCTTTCGGCATCGCGGCGATAGATGGCCGGGAGGTATTGCATCAGGGACGCTTCGGGGTAGAGCACATCGAGTGAGGCGATGCGCGGTGCGCCGGCACCGGGCGCCGCGAGGAGATCCAGCGAGATCCATAGCGATGTCGTCCGTACGTCGTGCAACGGCAACGCGCACAGCGTCGGTGCGGTGGGATCGGCGCCTTCGATGGCTTCAAAGCGTACCGGTGGCGACCAACCCAGCTTCTGGTCCAGAAGCTGGCGGCGCAAGGCCGGATCGAGACCGGCTTGCGCCATCAGATGGGCGATCTGCGCGAGCAGATCCACATCGTCGGTGCCGGCCCAACGGAGTTCGACCGAGCAGCCTCGCGGCAGCCAGGCCTGCACCTCGGCACGCAGCCAGGGCGCACCTCCGTCGATCGGCGGCGACACCAGTTGCGGACTCGTGAACCGGGCCGACGCCTCGCTGCGGCGCGAATTGCCACTTGCATCGGCCGCGAAGCGCCATACCGCGTCGCGGCTCGTCACCAGTAACAGCTCCGCACTGCAGGCCAGGCTGAGCGGGGGGGCGTCCAGATCGAGTGTTTCCAGCCATTGCCCATCGGCATCGGCGCTCGCCACCCACGCCCTCGCGCCGAAGGCGGGGGCGTCAACGCCGCCAAGCACAACACGCCGCCGCGTGTCGCTGGCGATCACCATAGCCACCCCGCCGGGACGGACGCTGGCGAGTGGAACGTCCGTCACGATTCCGGGGTGATCGGGAGACAACCAATGCAGCCGCGTGCCCGTGACGTCGAGCACGACGAGCCGCCCGCCAACGGTGGTTAGCCCGCGCGGCAGGCCACACGGCTGCGGCAGCGCGACGCGGCGTACCGGCAGTCCGCTGCAGTCAACCTGCAGCGCGAAAGCGGTACCGGCCGCCACCGCCAGCACCCATACGCCGTCGTTGCCGTCGGCGCTCAAATCGAGGATGTAATCGACGGTGCCATCGGCGCCCAGATCCAGCGCGAGCCGCAGTACTGTCGGGTTGGGCACGTAGGCGCGCAGCACCGGCCGGTCGTCGCACGCCCAATACTGGGTGCTCCCCGCCTCGATATGCGTGGCCATCGCCAGGGCCTGCGGCACCGCGCGCCGTTCCGGCGCAGGCGCACCAGGCTCATCGATCCACAGATGCGCGTCGCCATCGTTACCGATGGCGACGTTCCCCGGAGCCACCGAGACGGCCAGACATGGCGTGCTGGCCACGGCGGTGGCGGCCCCCCAGGGCGCCACCAGTCCGAAGCCGCCTGCGGCATCGGGCGCGGCCCGTACAAGCTCGCCCGTGCCCCATTGCGCGGCACTGGCAAAATGGTAGCGGCGCAGCGTGTTCATGTCTGGCCCCTGTGCGTGGCGCGCTGTACGTCGATCTGGATATTGCCGACATCCAGTCGTGGCAGGCCGTAGGGCGGCACCGGGAGGGCGTCGACAACCTTGCCAGTTGCATCGTGCAGCGCGAGCGCGCGCACCGCTGCGACGCCATCCAGCTTGCGCAGCCACGCACCGATATCGGCGGAGCTGAGTGCATCGCCGGGTTCGCGCCGCCGCAGCGTCGGCTGGCTGCCGACAGGATCGAGGCGGCGCGCAAGTTCCGCCAGCGCGGCTGACCTGACCGCCTCGGGGTTTCGCATGGGCATGGCTTCGAGCGTTGCCTGCAGCGCGAAGTCGACATAGTCAGGCGCACGGACCACCAGCCGCTCGCCAAGCAGCAGGTGCGGCTGTAACCACGCGCGCAGCGCGTCGAGCCAGCGCTGCGGCTCGTCTGGCCCGGTGCCGGACGCCGCGCGCGTGCGCAGCGCCAGCAGCGTGACCTCACCGGGCACCGAGTTGCCGGTCTGAGGGAGCACCTGTGCGCGTGCGACACGCATGCCGGGCAGCGCCAGCGCGGCCGACACGATGTCATCGGCAGTGACGAGTGGATGCCGTTCCCGCAGGGCGCGGCGCGCCGCCGTGCGGGCCTGCGTCAGACTCCTCGCATCGTTGCCACCGGCCAATGGCACGAGATCACGCCCCACCGGGCCAATGCCCGCCGCGAACCAGGCACGCGGTCGCGGCTGGTTGCCGGTCCGACCCAGGCAGACCGAATAGGTGACATAGATTTTCGCGCCGGCAATGGGCACGCGGCCGTTGATGCCATTGCCAAACTGCAGCTGGCCACCGGGGATATCGAGCACGTAGACCGGGTCGTCCGGCCCGGCCTTATCGAAGTGCGCGACCGCGCGCCAGGTCTCGATCCCCGCGCCCTGATCCAGCTCGACGAGCGGCGGCTCGGCTCCGCCGTCATAACGCAGCAGCGGTGGGGTCGGCTGGTCGAGCGCATCGAGCTGCACAAGCTGGTCAACCCGGCCCGTCGCCAGGTGCAGTTCGTGGTCGATGTCCTCCGCCTGTTCGACGGCCAGTACATTGAGGGCGATCTGGCACACGCTCGGTGGGCACGCAAAGCCGCGGCGCGCCCGCAACTCCAGCGTGAAGGTCTGCGCCGCTGGCAGCGCGCGCGGCAGACGGAATGCGATGGCCCCGCTGCGGGTAAGGCCCTGCGTGGTGTCATGCACGACCTGCAGCGGCAACTCGGCGTTTGCCTGCAGCAAGGTGGCTTCCAACCCGGAAAGGTTTGGCATGGGCGCCTTGCTGGCACTATCCATGCTGTCGGGCGTGTCTCCGGCAGCCGCACCATCGACACGCACGCCGAGGCTCAGCAGAGCGTCGCGGTCAGTGTCGGGCCGATCGGCCAATCCGCTGGGTGCGGTGCAGACGTAGTCGATGCGCAGCCGGTCTTGCGGCCCGGCATCTGGGCCGAAGGGCAGGTACGGCGCTTGGCCGCGCGCGTTGCCTGCCGTGCGATCCAGGCGCTCGCCGCTCGCCAGCAAGCTGGTCACTGCCGCGACGCGTCCCGGCACGATCAGCGTGGGCCAGGCCACGCGCAGCGGTGGCAGCTGGGCATCAAGGGGGTGAATCGGATTCACGCCCGGCGTCGCGCCAATCGCCAGCGGGCGCACCTGCGCATTGATGGTGTTGGAAGGATCCATCGCATCCGGCCAAATCAGCCCGCGCGCCGAACACGGGCCAGGCATGCTGACGCCGGCAAGACGTGCGTAGGCTTCGCGCTCGTCGCGGCGCATCCGGCCGAGCGAATAAATCTGGCCTTCCGCCAGCCAGGCCATCAACTCAATCAGGGTGATACCGGGATCGTGCAGGTTGTAGTCCGTCCAGCCAGGCGCGCCAGCGGGCAGGCGTGAACGCGCCAGTTCGACCAGGTCATCGAAGCTGCGATCGTCGAGCACAAAATCGAGAACGCTCATGGTGCCTCCCCGACCGACGGGCACACGGGCTCTTCCGCCGAAGGGCCCCGGCGTGGGCGCGGCACCGTCTGTGGCACCGGATGGGGATGGCCGCCGCTGCCCGTCATGGCGTTGCTCCGGTCAGGTCATAGGAGAAGTCGAGTCCATCGTCGCCCAGCACAGCGAGTTCGTGGGGCGCCAGCGCTGCCGGCCAAGGGGCAAGCCTGGCGGGCGTCAGCTCGAACAGGTCTGGCGGCTTGATGCCGATGAGGTCCGGCGTGTCGATCAGCACTGCGCCGATGATGCGTGCGTCCGGCGAGGCGCCGAGCGGCCAGCCAAGCGCGTCGTCGCCACCTTGGGCCGGGTCCAGGAGTCTGCGCAGCGCGGCCGATGCAACGGCCACCACGCGGCCCGTCACGTCGAGCGAGGCGACCTGCAGGCGTGCGCGCACGCGTAGCCGGCGCACGGCAGGTGGGACGATCTCGAGGCTGAAGCCGCTACCCGCGACGCTGAACGCCGGCGGCAGGGCGTCGAGCAGCTGGCGCTTGAGCTCGCGCACCACGGCGCGCGCCGGCGCCACTTGTGGTCCGCGCATGACAACTACCAGGCGCAGCGCGCCCGCGTTGCCCAGGCAGCGCGCCTGGGCAACGGCCGGAACCGCCTGCAGGGCCAGTGCCTCCAGGTCGGCGGCACTGACGGCGCGGCCGCGATGGCGCAGGCTGGCGGGCGCGAAGCGCAGCAGGCGGGTCGCATTGTCGGCTGGCGCACCGGCATCCGAGTCGAGCGCGGTCACCACCGTCTCGACGCCGTCCAGCGGCGTCACCAGGCCGATCGTGCTATAGGCGGGAATGGCCACCTGCGGCAGTGGCGCGTCGGGCGTTGGCGGTTTGAGCGGCTCGGATCGGCGGTACTTGAAGGCCACGATGTTGTCACGTCCGATCGGTGGGATCATGCCGGCCAGCCCGCTGCCAAAACGCACTTCACCAGTGATCTCGTCGACGGCATAGACACGCGCGGCGGCGGCATCGGCCGGGTCCGGCACCGCCTGCCAGCGTACCCACTGGCCTGGCAATCCGTCGACATCGGTAAGTACGGCATCGGGGTCAGTGGTGCGCAGTGCAGCCACTTCCTCGTCGCCCAGGGGCTCGTTGACACGCAACTCGAGGGAGTCACGGAGCAATGGCGGGCGGGCGAGCCGCAGCGCCAGATTGGGCTCTCCCTGCGAGGACCCGAGCAATTCGAAGGTCTGGGTCTGAGCGGCATCGACCCAGGCCGCATTGAGCCAGGCCCCGGCCACGCTCGGACGCCAGGCTGGCAATCCCCCAGGCGACAGGCGCAACCACGACAGCGCACGACCGAACAACTCCGTTACGCTCGGCGCATGGGCGATGGCCATCGAGACAATGCCGCTTTCACTGATCGCTCGGGTGCTGTCGACGGCAACGACCGGTTCAAACCGCCCGCCAACCAACGCGTCGACCCTGAGCGGGGCGGCAGCCTCCAGATCGCGCTCCGTGCCGACCGTGACAAGCATATTCACCGGCGCGCCCTGCACCACGCCATCGATGCCGACCAGCAAGGCGGGGCTGCCCAACGTGGCCGGGCCGACGCCAGCTGCCGGTCTGACCTCGGCCGTGCCATCGATACAGGGGGCGCGCGCCGCTTCCTGGCATGGTTCGCAGCACGGCTTGACGGCCGCCGCCGCGGGGGAGGCCGCCGTGGGCGGGGTCAGCCGTGCGAGCTCGACCGCCAGTGGCACGAAGGCCTCGACGGCGGCGGCGGGTGTCCGGTTGGCGTCGCTTTGGTTGCGTATGGTGCCGGCATCCTCGGCCAGCACGTAGTCCGGATGCACGGCATTCTCCATAGCGTACGTCACAGCCAGTGATACCACCAGCGGCGGGCCTATGCCCTCGGTCGAGCGCGCGGTCTGCTGCGTGGTCGTGTCTCCCTTCGTGGTCGACGTCACGGTGAAGACCTCGCTGCCGTAGTCGCCGCCCACCAGGCGTGCGCGAATCCAGAAGTTTGTGCGTCCGGCCCAATCGCTGGCGACGATGTCATCGGGCACCCGGAATTTGACCTCGCCGCTGGTCTTGAAGCTGTTGGTGGCGTCGGTGCAGGGCGGACGGCTGAGCTGCCACCAGCTCCGGCCGTTGGAATACTCCCAGGCCAGTTCGGGATTTGCATCGTCGACCCCGATGGGGCGGCTCCAGCGCCCGGCCGCTGCGGTGACACTGAAGGCGTACCGGCCTACCGTCGACGCGGGCCATTTGCCCGGAGCCGACCACGCGGGTGCGTCGAGCCATGCGGCCTTGGGCGGGCCGTCCGGCTGACGCAAGAGCACATGCGCCGTTCTCCGCGCCGGGTCTGCCGGATTGCCGAAGCTGAGCCGTAGCATCTCGCCGCTGGCCGCGTCCAGCGTGCCGCTACCCTGATCGAAGAGAATCACCGTCTTGATCTCGCTAAGCGGGAGGTCGACGGCGGGCTTGCAGACAAAGGTGTCCCCGATGCTTGCCGGTAGCGCCGTGGTGACCTTTGCTTGCCATGGATCGTTGGGTGCGGACGGGGCGACAATCGAGTCTGGTTCGATCTCGAAAAGGGTCGGCGTGCCAGCGACATCCACAAGCAGGTGGCTCGCGTTACTCAGCGCAAAGCCGTCGTGGAACTCGATATACCGCCGCTCGGCGTCCGTGCCAGGCGACGTGTCGACGTTCACCTGCAGTCCAGCCGTGCGGAAGGCGCGCAGGCCGTCCGGCATGGGACCCTGCGCCAACGCGACCGCGCCCAATGGCAGGTAGCGCACCCCGTCTGCGAGGATTTCCGGACCTGCTACCGTGGCGATGCCGCTCTGCCCCTCATGCTGAACCAGCACCTTGTCTCCGGCAGCGAGGGGCAGCGCCAGCGCTTCCGACCGCAGCCAGAGCTGGATCGGCGCCGCACCCGAGACGCCACTTGGGATCGTTGGCAGCACAAACACCGCGGCCCGTTGTCCGGGGACGATGACGTGTTGCGGCATACGCAGCGGCGCGCCGCTGAGCGTGCCTATAGCCGGCGGAAGCGGCGCTTCCATCAGCACGTCGGGCGGCGGGCCTCCGGTGAAATCAGGCTCCCACCACACCAGGCGAGATCCATGTGTCCCCACGACCGTGGTGACGATACGGCTTGCACCGACGAGGTCATCGAACTCGAAGCCTGCGAACGTTTCGTCGTCGGCCAGGCTCAGGGTCGCCAACGATTTGCTGCCGCCTTGAATGCGCACGGCAATCAGCGATCTCTTGTCGACGTTGGCAACGACAACGGTGAGGCCGTCGTCCGGCGTGCGCAGCGCAATCGGTTGAATGTCCGCGGCGATTTTGGGCGCCGTTACCAACTCGATGAAGCCATCGTCGATCGTTGCCTTGATGAGGCAAAGGTGGCCCTGGGTGTCGACGGCGACCAGGCGCGGATGGTCCGACGTCATGCTGCCCGTGCTGTTCGCGATGCCCGCGATCATCGACAGCTTGGACGGCAGCGTAACAGGCAACCATGACCCGGCCCACTTGTAAAGGTCGCCGTCAAAAACCGCGTAGAGCGTGCCACTACCGTTGTCAGGCGCATGCGCGAGTGCATTCACCTGGCTGACCGTGACAGTTGATTGCTCTAGGGATTGCCAGGTCGATGGGAGCGTATCAGGCTTTGTGCACACCCAAACCGTCCGGTCCGCGGCCACAGCCATCAATACCGCCTTGCTGTCCGGTGCTTCCCACATCGGCACGCGCCATGCAGGTTTTGGTGTCAGCGTCGTGTGCCCGGCGGCGCCCGATGCCGGCGGCAGCACGACACCTTCCGAGGGCAGCGCTGACAGCGCGCCGCTGATCGGGTCGAAGTTCAGCAGGTGCAGGCCGCCGTCCTGTCCAACGCCGGCTACAAGCCGATTCGCCGCAATGCCCGTGCGTATCGCGGACAAGGTGCTGAACGAGCGGTCGGCCAGGCTGAATGTCAGCGTTACCATTGCCCCGCGCTTAGAGAACACCTCCGTGCATCCGAGGTAGAACGCATCGAACTGGCGGGGCTCGCGGCCTAGCGGCAGGAAGGCTGCGTCGAGTACCAGCGGCGTGGTATTGGCCAAGCCTTCGAGTGCTGGCCGTGCCGGCGGGATGGCCCCGGCATTGTCAATGCGTAGTCGCAGGTCGGCCAGGGATTGTGGTTGCGAGACGCCGGGCAAGGGGCCGATGAAAGCGCGCAGCCAGCGCGACTTCACACCGCCTACGTCGGTCTGCTCGATGGCTCCCGCCGTGTACTTGTCCAGGATCAGCACGTTGCCCTGGCTCGGGTCGGCCGCCTTGGAGTCCAGCGGCTGCCAGGTACTGATGCCCTCGTCGGATGCGGATGTGGTGGCGGCAGGCGTGGTGGTCGACGTGGTCTCCGCTGTGGCGTCCGACCTGGCGGCCTTGGCCTTGCCCCAGTACTGCCATTTGAAGCCGCGCCCCAGCGCAGCGGCGCCCAACACTTCGATGCGCGCCGTGGATTCGATATTGAGCAGATCGTCATGTCCCAGGTAGAGCGCGTGCTGCTGGCGGTTGCGGGCCTTGCCATCGAGGGGAGCGAAGACGTCCACCCGTGCCGCCAGCGTGTTGGCGACGATGCCGTTGGGTACATCGATCGGCGGTACGATGCTGACAATGTCGTCGCTCACGGCGTCGATCCGGAACTGTGCATCCGCCACATCGATGATCATGCCCGGCGCCAGGCCAAGCGGCGGATCGAGTTGCAGCCGCGTACCGCCCACCGCCGCAAAGCTCACCACCTTCCAGGTGGAAGGCAGTAGCAGGGAGGGTTCAAGGCTCCCAAATCCCCCGCCGGGCAGATAGTACGCATCGGCTGCCGGGTCGACACCGACGAGCAGTGCAATGCTGGCGCGCACCAGCTTCACATCGGTTTCCGTCTCGAATACCACGGAATTGCCGGCGACGTCGGCCTGCAACTGCACCGGGGCTATGGCGTTCACGCCGCCCGCGTCAGCGGCGCTGGCGGCATCGGCGAGCTTGAATACCACAGGCAGGCGCGCGCCCCGCGCCCCGCCACCGCGTACGCCAAGCCAGGCGTAGAGGTTGCGGCGATCTTTCTCGGCCACGCGGTCGAGCCGTTCGGCAACCTGCGCCAGCAAGCGCGCCGATGCATCAAGCAGGGCCCGCCCGGGGTCGCCCGGCAGTTGGGCCGGGTTCCATTCGGGTAGCCACGCGTGCATGCGCGCCATCAGTTCGGCAAGGAAATCGTGCGCGCGACGCGGCTCCACGCCGGGCTGACCGGGGGCACGGGAGGGATCAAGCGGATCACTCACGCGCACCCCCTTCGGCGAAATAGAACGGGTAGACCCAGTTGCCGATCTGGTTGGTACGGCGTACGCGGTACTGTAGCTCGATCAGCAGCATGCCGTTGCGCGATTCGTTCTCACTCACCTCCACGCTCAGAACTTCGATGCGCGCCTCATATCGAACCAGTGCATCCTGCACGACGCTGCGCATGCGCTGTAGTGTCGTGCTGTCCATCGCTTCGAACACCAGATCATGGATGCCACAGCCAAAATCGGGCCGCATCACACGCTCGCCGGGTGCGGTTTCGATCAGGATGCGGACGGCCTCCCGGATGTCCTCTTCGTAGACGCTCATGGCCACCATGCCGGTGACGGGGTCGAGCTGCGGCGGCCAGGTCCAGCCTCGGCCCAGGAATTCCTTGCGCTCGTCGGCGGCCATGATGCCTCCTATCCGATCAGTACAGTGAACGCGCCCGACACGATCGCGTTGGGCGCGCCTGCCTCGACGACCAGATCGCTCATACGCGCCGCCGGCAGGCCGCCTATCTTGACCGTAGCACTGCCCACGGACACCACGCCGCCGGCATGCGGCTTGGGTCCGTCGCTCAGCGGACAGGCATGCGTGTCGCCGAGAGCGCGCCACGCGGGCATACCGGCGATGCGCACCGTCGTACAGCCGGGGCCGGGGCCAAGCGGCTTGCCGTGGCTGGTTTTGTCGCCCACGCGGGCAGCAGGTTGTCCCATGCCGGCTCTCCTTCAGTTGATGTTGACCATCGAGCCGGAAACCGTCAGCGTGCCGCCCGCCTTGAGCGTGGCCGTCCCGCTGGCATCCAGCGTCAGCTGCGGCGCCTTGATGGTCACCTGCGACGTCGCCTCAAGCGTGATCGACCCACCACGGCTGTCGATGGTTACCTTGTTGCCGGACGCGTCCTCAAGCCGCAGCCCGTTGTCGTCCATCACCACCTTGCGCGTGATGGTGCGGCCATCGCTCAGGCTCAGCTCGACCCTGCCACTGCTTTTGCCATCGTCGAACAGCAACTGGTGGCCCTTGCGTGACCTGAGCAAGCGCTTGTCGTTGTTGCCGTTGGCATTGGTTTCGGGTGGCGTGTCCTTGCCGTTCCACAACGCACCGACGATGCACGGGAAGCGCAGGTCTCCGCGCTCGAACGCCACCAGAACTTCGTCGCCGACTTCTGGAATCAGCACAAGCCCCCGATCCTTGCCGCTCATGGGCGTCGCCAGCCGCGCCCAGTAGCTCTCGCGTGGCTGGTCGTGCCAGGGGAAACGGACCTTGACACGGCACAGGCGGTCCGGGTCCTGGTTCTGCGTGACCACGCCGATGGCCACACCCTTGACGTAGCCGCCAGACTCGACCGCGGTCTCGCGCGGCACTGCTTCAGCCATGCTCATAGCGATGTGTCCTTTACCTTGAAACGCGTGCGATAGCCGCTCGCGTCAACCTTGTGCGTGGTCTGGTGCACGTAGTACGTGCGCGAAAAGGGTTCGCCCAGGTTTTCCAGCGCCACGCAGCGGTCTGGACGGATCTCGGGCAGGCCAACCGTTTCCGCCTCGCCGGTAAGGAACTGCTTGGCGCGTTCATTAAAGGCGGCCTTGGCTCGCTTGTCGGCTTCGGCCTGTGTGAATACGGGCTGGCGCAAACGCAGCAGCGGACGCCTGGCGGGGTCGCGCACAATGCTGCCGATGCGCTGTGCGGCGCTTTTATCCAAGGCGTCGATATCGGACTCGTCGCCGCTACCCGCGCGTCCTATGATCTGTTCCTTACGTTTGGGGTCCCAGCCGTAAACCCTGACGCCGGCAATCTGCCCCGCAAGGTTCGCCTCGGGCTTGAACGACAGCAGGCCCTCGCCCCAGCGCAGCGTCGCCACGGCGTCGGCGCGATCCCGTGGACTTGCGAAGTGCAGCGTCTTGTCGGCGTCGACATACAGTTCGAAGTGGTTGCGGTCCGCCAGTTTTTTGACAAACTCGAAATCACTCTCCTGGTTCTGTTCGATCTGCGCGTGCTTTTCAGTGGTGTTCTCGATGTTAGCGCTGAGATTGTGAAAGCTCGCGATCTCACGCACGGCGTCGCTGTCGCTGGCCTTGCTCCATGTGCGCGAACTCTTGCCATTTGTAAGGGGGAAGGCATGGTCGTAACCGGAGATGACGAGCTCGGGCGTACCGCTGTCGGGAAAACTGGTGGTGATGGCACAGATCACGCCTTGCACGATTCGGGGCGTGCTGCGCGCATCACCGTAGCCCATGCAAATCTCGACTTCGGTGCCAAAGGTTAGTAGTTCCAGCAACGGCTTGCGGCGCCCGCTCAGGAACGTGTGGTCCTGCAGGCTGTAGGCGTCCACCACGGTAAAGCTGAAGCGCGCCGCCGCACCCAGCTCAAGATCGACCTCCACCTGGCTCACAGCAACCAGTTCGTCGCGCAGCAGGTCCTGGCGCGCCACGCGCACCGAGAACGTCGGTGCGTAGAACGCGCTGTAGCGATCGGCAAGATCAAGCAACTGCATGAGCGTCCTCGATCGGTGGAAGTTCGAGCCAGTCGCCGGGCGCAATCGCGCGCGGGTCGTCCAGATCGTTGGCTTCGGCGATGCGGCGCCATTGGCCCGCATCACCATACTCGCGTGCCGATAGCGCCCACAGGCTGTCACCGGCGACCACCACGCGGCGCTTCGTCTTGTCCGCGGATTCGCGGCGCGGCCGATCCAATTGCTCGCGCAGCTTCCGATACTCCTTGAAAGCAACGTTGAGCGTTGCACGCGCCGGCGTGCCATCGGGGCGGAACAGCGTGACTTTTCGGCTGAGCTTTTCGATCACCGCGGTGAATTCGAGCGGCCCCCAGGCGAAACGAACCGGCGGCGGCGCGTGCAGGTCCCGGTCGATATTGAGCAGTTTCGAGATGGCTTCGAGCCGGCTGACCACAGGCGTGTGCTCTGGCTGTGCGCGCGATGTCGGTCCGCTGGGGTCGGTGTAGTCGTCGAGGAACAGTTCCATGGCAAGCTGATCGGCGTCGCCATTGACGAACTGCATGAGCGGGCTGCCCAGACCGGGAAGAGGAATTGCCTTGTACGAGTTGCTGCGGTCGAAGCTGTATTCGGCCGGGTTGAACAGCACGGCGATCACCTTCCCGTTATCGGACCCGGCGAGCACAGTGATGGTGGCCTTCTTGAGCTGGTTGGGCGTCATTGCGGCATATCCTTCACAGGCCCCGACGCTCGCGACCGATGCGCATCTGGCGCTCGACGCGGCGGATCACGTCCTCGGCCAGACGGTCGGCCACGGCGGGATCAAGATGCCGCACCGGCTGCACAGCCGCTTCCGCGGCAAGGGCGGCAGCGCGCACCGCCGGAACCATCCCGGTTGGGCCCGCGATAGCGCTCGCCGCGAGCGGTGCTGCCGTTGGTGCGCTTTCCGCCCCGCCCGGCCCCTGGCGCCACACCATTTCGATACGGTGCCCCAGCCCCCGGGCGGCCATGATCGTCTCCTGTGGTGCAGGGGATGCATGCCGCGTGATGGGAGCGGACGCGGGAACGACCACGACGTTCAGGCGCATCGGTACACGGGCAACGGGCGCGCTTGTACTTGACGCGAGCGGTGTTGACTGCCGCATGGCTGCCAATGCCTGTCGGCGTTGTACTGCCTCAGCTTCTATCTGGTTATCACCACGGCGACCCGGTACCACAGTCTCGGGATGCGTCATGATGGCGTGGATCTGCCCCCGCATTGCCGTGGTACCGGTTTCGCATTTTCCGCTTAGGCCTGCGTCCCAGGGGGCATGGTGATGCGAACTCGCCACGGTCAACAATCGTGTCAGCGCAAGCGGAGGTGTGCTGCGTGGGGAATAGCCCGCGGCGTCGCGGTAAGCGCCGGCCGGAGTGCGTGCGTGAAGGCCGGGCGTCGCCACGGCGAATCGTTGCGTTGCATGCCAATGACTGTGCCAGTGACTGTGCCAGGCGACGTTGACGACGATAGGATGGTATGCCGTCATGCTGACATTGCTGGCGCTGCCAGCTTTCCCGGGCATCGCAGGCCGACGACTTACCATTTCCACCGCGCGGCGCGACGGCGGCCGCATGCGGCAGCCCGCTGCAATGCGCGTCCGCTTCGGCAAGGGCGCGCGGGTGGTCAGCAGGAGCTTGACGGGTGGTTTCATGGTCTGAGCTCTATTGGGATATCGCGCAAAGCTACCGGCTTACGTTGGGTCCTTGCGCAGACCGTGGTGCGCGAACTCCACGCTTTCCACGGCCACGTTGGAACTTCCTGCATCGAGATCAGCCAGCGACCACTTGACCGGGAATGCGTCGTCGACATGCCAGGACCAGCGATCCGTGCCGGCCTCGTCCTGCAGCCTGATGGAAATCTTGCGCCGGGTGACTTCGCCCCGAGCTACATCGTCCACCCACTTCCACAAGTCCGCGAGAGCGATACCGCGCTCCAGCACTAGCGGGGGATAGGTGACCTGGCTGAAAAGCCGGTGTTCGTAGTCGTTGACGCCGCCTTCGCGCCGCGATTCTGTTTTCACCTCACGCGATATTCCTTTGACACGGGAGAACGCGCCGTGTACCACGCCGTCGATCTCGACGAGAAAGCGGAATCCACGCAGGGGATCGGTACGGTTCACAGTATGTATCTCCATCAGACGTCAAATGGATTGAAGGTGGGCGTGGTGCCGCGCACCATCTGGTTGTGGGCCCGGTTGGCCGCGGAGATCTCGCGGCACCAGCGCCGGCGCTCCCGATGCTCCAGTGCCATCAGCTCATCGCGCCCCCAATGAAAGTGGCGGGCTATGAAGGCCATCTCCGCATACAGTGCGGTGCACGGATAGGCCGTCATGCTTCCCCCAGCGCGGTCATCCCATTCAGGGCGCGGAGCGTGCCATTTGCGATGGCCCCCGCATCCGCCGTTGACGCTTCGTCTTCATCGGGCGCGTTGAGCCTTTCGTACAGGCGCTGGAGGTAAGCGAGGTCGGATGCGAACAGCCCTTCGATCATGGTCGTATCAATGTCCGTGATCGTGCCAAGCCGGACCACCACACGCGCGAGCACGATGACGGTGAGATAAGCTTCGTTCTGTTGTACACGCGGATCCCGCAGCGGAAGAATTTCATCGGCTGCGGTTGCCAGTCGCATCAGCCCCTTGCGGTGCAGATTCCCAGTGGCGTCCACGTAGCCTTTTGGCAATGTGAAGTCGATCTCTGTGCTGAATCCAAAACGCGAAGTCGTAGACATGACGGCCTCCTTGGTTATTTGATGCGCTCGATGCCTTCGTTCTGCAGTTCGAGCGTTTCTACGAAGACTTCGTTGCCCTTGGCGGAAAGTGCGCCGGGTGCGTACTTCGACGGCCAGGCCTGCGTGATGACAAAGCGCGCGCGATCGTCGCCGGCCTCGTCTTGCACGACGATCACCACGCTTTTCCGGTCGTTGACGACCTGGCCATCGGACACGGCCTTGTGCCACTTGAACAAATCCAGCGCCGTGGCGCCATAGGTCACGCCCCATTTGAGCGTGACCGGTCCGTACTTGGTGAGCCCGGTCAGCTTGCGCGTGTGCGGCGGATCGGTGCCTTCGCGATACTCAACCGGGTCCACCGTGGTGTCGCCAATAGTCACGTCGCTGAAGCCTGCCTGGGCGATGTTGTCGATCACAAGCTGAAAGCGGAAATTGCGAAGGGGGTCGGTGCGTGCCATGTTCGGTTCCTCGCTAGCGTTGGGCTTCTGCGGTGTTCTGGAAAATGCGAAACACGACAAACTCGGCGGGCCGGACCGGAGCAATGCCGATCTCGCAGATCAGCCGACCGTTGAGAACGTCGTCCTTGGTCATCGTGCTTTCGTCGCAGGTCACGAAGTAGGCCTGCTCCTCGGTGCGGCCGAACAGGGCGCCGGTACGCCACTGGCCCCGCAGGAACAGGCGGATGGTGTCGCTCACGCGCGCCCACAGCCGCGTATCGTTGGGCTCGAACACCACCCATTGCGTGCCCTCGTAGATCGAGCGTTCCAGGAAGATGAACAGGCGCCGCACGCTCACATGGCGCCAGAGCGAGTCCGAACTCATGGTGCGCGCGCCCCAGATGCGGATACCACGGCCGGGGAAGGCCCGAGTGGCATTGACGCCACGCGGGTTCAGTGCGCTCTGGTCTTTGTCGGTCAGATCGGACTGCAGGCGCAATACGCCTTGCACCACCTCGTTGGCGGGCGCCTTGAACACGCCGCGCTGGCTGTCCACATTGGCGTACACGCCCAGCACATGGCCGCCCGGCGGCACCAGGGTCATCGCGCCGGTCTGAGGATCGGGAATATGCAGCCACGGGAAATAGAATGCGGCGTAGCTGGTGTCCTGGATGGTGGTGCGCGGGTCGAGCGAATTGAGGTCCGACACGGTTCTCGGTGCATCGATCACCGCAAAGCGGAAGTGGAGTTTCTCGCAGTGTGCGATCAGCAGCTTCGACACCTTGTCGTCGGAAGCCGGTGCGTAGACCAGCGAGATTTCGCGGTAGGGGTCGGTCTCGATTGCGGAGATGCCCTGCAACTGTTGGCGCTGACCAGCGGGAGCGCCAAGGTAGTCACCGCTGTCAAGGCCGGCCGGATCATCGGCTCCATCCTGGCCCAGTGCTTTTGTATCCACGGCGGGAAGATCGCCAGGGGCGGGCACACCCTTGGGCTGGACGATCACCAGTGCAGACACCGAGTCGCCGTTGACGTCGCGCAGGCGCTTGTCGTAGTAGTCGAGCGAAGCCGGGTCGGCGCTGAGATCGTCGAAGTCTTCGGTCAGTTGGGGCGGAAAGCGGCGCCTGATCGCCTCGTTGGCGGGGTCAAAGGGATCAAACAGCCCGCCTTGCGGCAGGTTGGACCAGTATGCCGTGCGGATGCGAACGCCGACGGATTGTGCTACACCGCTTGCATCGGGCCGCTTTGTCGAGCTGGCGGCTATGTTCACCCAAACGCGCTGCCCCCACGTTCCCGGCCCGACCGCCATCACCGTAAATTTGCCGAACTCGGCCGTGGCCGCGGCCGCCTGCTTGCCCACGATACGGCAGACAAAGAGCCGTTTGCCGCCGTTCTCGAAGAAGCCAGTGATGGCGTAGGGCCCGAACTTCTGCGGGTCGAACACGCCACCGAACCAGCGCGCATAGTCCTTGTAGCTAGTGACCAGGCGTGGCTTGATGGGGCCGCGCTCTGTTTCAGCTAGGATCGCCGTGGTGCTGGTGGGGACGCCTTCGATAGGTTTCGGGCCACGCTCGATCTCCTCGATGTAGACGCCGGGGGTGAGGTACTCGGACATGGTGATCCTCCGTCAGTCAGTTAGTCACTCAGCCGCGGGGGGCGTAGTTTGTGTTGCGGTTCCGGGATCCCCGTTGGCGCTGGATTGCGCACAGGGCGAAGGTGCAGGGGCAGGGGCAGGGGCAGGGGCAGGGGTAGGGGTAGGGGCGGGAGCCGGTATTGGCGCAGGAACGGGCGCCGGTGTTGGGGCGGGCGCGGGTGTTTTGCCGCCGCAGCCGCAGTCCGGCTTGCTGCCGCCATTCTTGTCGCCCCCATCCGGACAGCAATGGAACGGTTCCACCAGTCTTGTCTTCGCATTGGCCTCGAGATTCTTCAGCCGGTCAGCGATGCGAGCCTGTACGCGGGCAATCTCCTCCGTGTTGGCCTGCTGGGCTGCCTTAGCCTTTACCAATGCATCCTTGGCCGGGAGGTAGCGCTTCTGCACCAGGCAGCAGACCAGGCCATCGTACTGGTCGGGCGGAATGAGATAGGGGAGCGGACCGAACAGTGTCACAAGGATGCTCGGCACGCCGGTGTCGGGGCCGCAGCAATCGTCTAGCTTGCCGGCATCGCACTTGCACAGGTTCACGTAGCAGCGAGCGATGCCAGTCTTTGCCGTGTCGGCCGGCGGGGCGATCATAAGGTGCATCGTTACCACCTGGATCAGCAGGTCCCATAGCAGCTTGCCGGCGTCCGTGGAACCCAGTCCCTTACCGATGCCGTCAAGCAGCTCACCGTTTTTCGCAAGGACAGCAGCTATCGAAGTGCCCGGCTTCTCCCAGGCGGTCAGCACGCCACGGACGCGCTCACAGGTCTCATTCTTCGCCGCCACGTCGCACTTGAGCCAGTACTGGAGGTCGTAAAGCGAGTTGACCGGAGGATTTGCCGGCACTTTGCCGACCAGGCTTTCCATGTTGATGCGCACCTCGTATATCAAGGTGCAGACGAAGCACTCGATCTGGGTGCGCCAGCATGGCAAAGTGCAGACGAGCTTGTCGATCAAGGAGACGATCCGCTGGTCCTCCGCCTTCCATTGGTCGAGCAACTGCTGGTACTTGGCAGGCGTGTAGTCGGCTCTGGCGGCCAGCACATTTTTCTGCCACAGGGCGAGTTCGGCCTGGAAAGCCTTGGCGGCTTCGGCCTTTGCAAGCGCGATCACGAGCTCCGCGTCCTGGTCCGCGATCAGTTGATCCAGGCACGTCGAGGCGCCGGAAGCTTCTTTGGGGCAGCAGGCGGGCGGATTGCAGCAGACCGTCGGCTTAGTGGCGACCGGTGGGTCGCAAGGCACCGGTGGAGCGGTGCATTTGTCGACACCGGGTGGCATTTTGGGTTGCGGAGCAGGATCGGTGTTGCTAACCTTGCCGCCATCGGACGAAGCCAGTGGGGCGGAGCCTGCTGCGTCGCCTTGCGCGTTCTCGGTCTGGTTCATAGTGTCAAGCCTCTGGTGTACTAAACATGGGACCGGTTAAGACGGGTCCCATTCGAACGGCGCAAGATCGGACTTGCGGCCCTGCGGCAGGAGGAACTCGGGGCTGGTAAAGCGCGGATCCGCGCCAAGCCCGATACGTAAGCGGCTGCGCAGTTGGCCATTGTCGAGACGCGGGCGGCTGCCAACGGGCAGGCGCAGCAGCGCGACGAAGTCGCCGTTCGCCGCAGTGAGCGAGTGGGGCGGCAGGCCCTCAAGCCACGACCCGGCGGGACCGCCGCTGGCATCGAGATATTCAAGCCAGACCTCCGCGCCAGCCACGCCGACGGGACCATTGGGGCCTGGCGCGGTGCGATACACGCTGGCGGATACCGCAGTCACGCCGCCACCGACCGAATAGCCGGGCTTGGGGCGCAGGATGATGCGGAGCAGCCGCGCGGGTGGCTGTGGGGCGGGGCGGCTTTCGGCTTCGTAGGGCAGGTCGAGCGGATCGACATAGACGCGCTGGGGCGTTGTGTTTTCTCCGAGCCAGACAAAATTGCCGCTGGCGTTGATGAACGGCTTGCCGACAATCCCGCTCGCGGTGACGCGCAGCCCCTCGCTAACCGGCGCCAGCGTGACCGGGTCGAGGAGCTCAACCGCGAACAGCATATCGCGGCGGAAAGCGGTTTCCTTGGAAGACGTCTTGAATGTCATGGCACATCTCCCGTGGCCTGCGTGGGCGCGGCGACGCCTGCGCCAAGCGTGTCCGTGAGCACTGGTGCGGCGCTCTGCGGCGGCTGCGGGGGATAGACCCACACAGGCGACACTAGGTAGGCAACCGATGTGCGGTAGTTGGCCGTGGGCCATAGCGCCCATATCCGGCTGATCTCGTCTGTGCTGAGAGGATCGAAGGTGACCCGCACCGTTTCCGGGACCAGCGAAACCATAGTGCCAGTTGGGGTGATGGTGGCGGCGGGCAAGTCAGGGTCGGCCTGCAGCATCTGGATGGCGAAGCCCAGCACGCGCAGCAGCGTTTCTTCGGAGAGGCCGGGCCGCGCCCCAACGGAAACAAGGTAGTAGACGTCCAGCGGCAGCGCGTCGCGGTACACGATGATCGGCGGTGATGCTGGCGACGACGCCGGCACGCGGTGAGCGGTGTTGCGAAGGCCGGGGTTCGGCACGATCCGGTACGGGAAGAGACTCAGCGAAGCCGCGCGCGCCTGAGCATCGTCGAACGGCCCGACAAAGACGCTCCCCTTGTCGGAGGCCGCCACCAGCGCAGCCCGGAGCCGCTCCTGGAAGGCAACCGTTACTCGTGCGATGGCGTCTGCGCTCATGGTCATTTCCCTTCAAGCCGCGTGCCGCGACGACAACGGCGGGGCTTCAAGCCGCGGCGCACCGAGACCATTCACGGGCATGCCCAGCTTGTCCAGTTCTGCGTGGGCCGCGGCCGTAAGGTGCCGTAGGTCGATCAGCTCGTCACGATCGGCGGCCAGAAACGCGGCGCGCAGCGTGATCTGCCGGATATGGCCGCCGGTGAGGTCGATGCGACGCGCAAGCTCTCCGAGTTCGGCCTGGCTGACCGCGTGCGCGCCGGCTGGCAGGCAAGCGGCCCAGATGGCCGCGCGCGCGTCCACGTCCGGCCATGGGAACTCCACAATGAATCTGAGCCGGCGCAGAAAGGCTGCGTCAATGTTCTGGCGCAGATTTGTGGTGAGGATGGCCAGGCCATCGAACGCTTCAATGCGCTGCAGAAGAAAGGCCACTTCAATATTGGCGTGCCGATCGTGCGCGTCCCGGACTTCGCTACGCTTGCCAAACAGTGCATCGGCCTCATCGATAAGGATGGCCGCACCTGAGCGTGTTGCATCGTCGAAGATCCGGTCGCAGTTCTTCTCGGTCTCTCCGATGTACTTGCTGACCACGCGCGACAGGTCGAGCCGTAGCAACTGTACGTTCAATGCGCGGGCGAGGGCGTGCGCGGCCATGGTTTTGCCTGAACCGCTTGGCCCATGAAGGAGGGCGATGGTGCCTCGGCCATACGGCAATTGGCGTCGGAACCCCCAATGGTCCAGTACCTTCGGCGCGAGGCGGACGCTGGCGACGATCTCCTGCAATTGGCGGGCCCGCTCTTGTGGCAGGACGACATCGTCGAGCGTGAAGACGGGATCGATGCGGTCAGCGAGCTTCGACACCCCGCGCGCGGTCACGTCGCGGCAAGCGGCTAGAAAGCGATTGTGGACATGCGGGCTATCGCCAGGTGCGCGCACCCGGGCGCGCTGGCCTGCGGCCGCCAGGTCGTCGATCTCCATCGGAAGACTCGCGGCAACCAGACGCGCCAGGCGTATCGTTTCCTCGCCAGGCGAGGCACCGGCTTTCGTCAGGGCGCTCAGCACCGTGTCGGTCCACGGCTGCCCATGACAAGAAATATGTTCGACCGTGAATGTGCCGTCGGCAAGCACGGAAACGAGCGCGCCGAGGTCCGTACCAACGATGCCAAAGCGGCAGCCGGTGCTCGCAAGCGTGGCCAGTGCCAGCGCCGTGTGCGCGTCGCCTGAGCTCGCCCCGGACGCGTTGAGTACTAGCGGACGGTCAGTGAGCAGGGCGGCACGGGCAAGCCGTCTTACGGCTTCCTCCACGTCGGCAGAATCAAGGCCGGACAGGCGCTGCAGTTCGACGCGCAGCGGCTTCAGCGTGCCCAACTCGGCACCGCGTTCGAGCAATGCCAGTGCGTGCGTGGAGGATTCCGTCAGCAGAACGATGCAATCGGGTCCGCGCGATGCGCGGAGGTCATGGATAAGCGATGACGCGCGAAGTGCCTCGGCATCGCCGATCAGCTCCGCACCGCGCCATGCATGGCTGCGCAGCAGGCGCTGCACGGACGGGTCGGTTTCGAGCGCATCGGCATTACCCAGCAGCCAGGCGGTCAGCGACATGTCGGCGCGCAGCGGCTCGTCCGCAGGTGGCAATGTCGCCGCGCATGCCAGCAGATGCCAGCGCACAAGTTTTCCCGTCGCGTGAAGTTGCGCGGCAACGGATGCCGGTTCGCCGAGTAGATCGCAGTAGAGTCCGAGCGTGCCGATCCGCCGGCTAGCATCGTCCATTAGTACGGCCATGCAGCGCTGGTAGCGCACATCAACATCCGGGGATACCGCCAGAACGAGTAGGCACAACTCCAGGTCGGACAGTGCCAGGCGGCGCGCTATTGCCGCGAGCGGTTCACGAGCCGGATCGGCCTCGTGGATCGATTGCAGGAAGGACGCTGTGTTGACACAGGACCCTGCGTCGGTTTGTGCCGGATGCGTGCCAGGCGCGTGCATCGCCCGGAGGACCGACATCGCGTTGATACCCAGTCCCACCAATTCGGCGCGGGCGGGCAAGTCGCTATCGGTCGGCGCCGGCGAAGGCGTGCAGCGTTGCCGCAGCGCGGCGTGCAACACGCGGTGCATCCATTCGCGCGCCGCGCGCCAGGCCAACGCTTCGGGTTCGCTGCAGCCCGGCGCTTCGCGTGCAACGGGTTGAGCAGGCGACACGGGCGGGGCGCCACCACCACCATCGCTCGCGACTTCGAACCGGACGCCGAATCTGAAGGACTTGTATTGCTCGTTAAGGAGCGAATTGGCAAGTTCGGTCATGGCGACACCTCAATGCTTCCAGGTACCGATGCATTGCGGAAGTGATTGGGGACGGCCGTGACCGGGCCCATCCTGCGCTGGCGCGGTGACAGGGCGATCATGACTTGAAGACCCGGCAGGAGAACAGCACGGAGCCATCGGCAAGTACGCGCCGATGCAATAGTCCCTGACTGACCAGTCTTTCCGTGACGATCTGGATCTCCTCAAGGGTGTCCTGGAAGCGCTGCTGCATCAGCCACCATGCAATGCCATCGAGCGTGTCGCCGGCATCGGGATGGCACTCGCAATAGCGTCTGATCTCGGCAGCGATATCCGGGCCGGATAAGGAGGAGGTTGAACGAGAAGAATCCACGGCAGTATCCCAGAGCAGCACTCAAGTCCGGGGACATGACGCAATTGCCGTGCCGGCGCTTCGGGCAGCAGCAACCGACAGAGAATCCGGGCCTTGATGCGGACGCCGTGCCGCAGGTGGGTCAGTCAGGCCCTATCTGGCAAGGTGCAGTGGGTCGTGTCGGACCCAGCGATGGGCGAGCGCGGACGGCAGCGACATCCAGGAGAGAAACTAGCGCTTGCGGAATTGCGCGCAGTCTATGCTGCGCAGCTTCAGCAGCTTGCCCAGCGCGCGACGTTCCTTGCCGGCCAGTTTGGCGGCGTGCGTGACATTGCCGTCCGTGTGGCGCAGCAGGTCGTGGAGGTAGGCGTTGTCGAAGGCTTCGAGCGCTCGCCGACGGGCGAGGGCATAGGGTGGGGGAGCGTTGTTGCATTCCCGGCTGTAGTGCACCGGCGCAGACCCGCAGTGTGGCGATGCAATACGCAAATCGCTATGTGTTCCCATCAGAAATTCGCGATGGATCAGATTCTCCAATTCGCGTACATTGCCCGGCCACGAGTAGGTATCCAGCCAGGCCCGTGTATTGGCATCAAGCCTGCGCGGCATATCGATGCGGTAACGGCGGGCAAATTGCCCTAGAAAATGATCCGCGAGAATCAGTGGATCGCCGGGCCTTTCGCGCAACGGGGGCATTTCCAGTGTCAGCACATGCAGGCGAAACATGAGGTCGGCGCGGAAGCTTCGTTCTTCCACCAGGCCCTGCAATCGGCGGTTGGACGCGACGATGATGCGGACATCCGCGGATTCTTCCTTGCGTGCACCGAGTGGTCGGTAGCAGCCGTCCTGAAGGAATCGCAACAACGCCACCTGTCCGCGCGCGGGCAGGGCGTCTATTTCATCCAGGAAAAGCGTTCCTTTGTCAGCGAGTTTCACCAGGCCGGCGCCGGGCATGCCGGCGTCGGTAAAAGCGCCGCGCGCATGGCCGAACAGCTCATTCTCGATCAGACTTTCGGGAATGGCACCGCAGTTGACGGGAACAAACTGATGGGCCCGACGGCGTCCGCAATAATGGATTCCGCGCGCTGCGAGTTCTTTTCCCGTGCCGGTCTCGCCTTCGATCAGCACCGGCGCATCCCATTCGGCGTACTGTCGAATTAAATGGACCGCCGCGCAAAAACGCGGCGCCTGTCCGACCATTCCTGGGTACAGGACGGGCTCGACCGGTTCGGCGTCAACGATGTCAGCCACGATGACGAGGTGTGAAGACACCAACGCCAATTGCCATCGCGTATGCACGGACGGTGGCATTGCCTAGTGATATCGAAAGCCAACGGATTGCCCCCTGAATCGCTGGCGCTTTGGTGCCTGGTATCATCGCAGGCGCTCCCGGTGTGTTGCCTTTCTTTTCTTTGTTCTAGCCGGAGACGCATCTTTTGCGCTTTAGGCAATTCATGTAGCGTAGAAGAAGGCCATCAAAAAGCAACCTCAAGCGCCTCGATCCGATCTGTAAAGCGTTTGTCACGCGACGATATCGCGTACCCGTGCCAGGTCCATTAGACGCTGTGCAGATCAGAATTCAGCATCGTTTTGCAACCCTGCATTTGGCGGTTCTCTGTCAACAAAGAAATGTCATGGAACAGTTATGCGCGTTGCCAGGGAATTTCGACTGCCAATTGTTTTTGGGGTCTCGAGCGAAATTGATGGCTGTATGGACACGCGGTGCAGCCGAGGCGAGCGAAAGGCATTCAGAGGCGCGAACGCTCTATCATCTACGGAACGATAAATCAGCAACGTGCTTTCACGGTGCATCCCCATTTTCTGTAAGACGAGGTGCGCCACTTGCTCACGTACCCTGTACGTCGTTACCCACGAAGTTTGCGACAAGGCTACGCGCCCCGATCCGTGGGTTGTCGGTTTCCGATTAGGTTTGAGGTGGGACAGTGGCGCAGGTCGCAGCCCGGGTTTCAGGAATGACACCTGGCAGCCTTGGCGCAATGTAACCGGCTCGCGCTACGTGGACTGCCGATTCGCGTTTGAACGGGCGCACTCGACACGCGTGGCCGGCCGGACTACCAGGGATCGAATGAGGATTGAGTGTTGGTTGGGCTAGCGCATAACGTATTTAACATAATAATCATTATGCGTTGGCTGGATATTGGCGCTAAATACTAATGTCGTACCTCTCGGCAAAGCTGGAGCGCGACATGACTCGACCGGACACCATCACCATGAGCCTGCGGGAACTGGATCGCCGCAAGGTCATCGAGGCCGTCGTGCGGGACGGCCTGATGGTCTGGCGCGCTGTAGCGACGAGCCCGCAGAAGGCCCTCCCGGCGGCTGAACGGCGCCTTGCGCCCCTGAGCGGACAATGGGAGCCTCAATGCGCCCCGGCCCCAAGGGTATCCCGGTTCGGCGCATATCATCGCCTACTAGTTCTAGTCTGCCGTATTAACTCGATTCGTCCGCTGACCATACGGCCAGTTCATAGCCATCGTGATCAATGAAGTGAAAGCGCTTCCCGCCGGGGAACGAGAAAGTTTGGCGGCTGATGGTGGCCCCCGCCACCTCGATCCTTCGTTGGGTTTCAACCAGATCTTCAGCGTAAAGGATGACTAGCGGGCCGCCCGGCCGGACGGGCTCGCCGGTTGTGAACCCTCCCGTGATCCGGCCGTCGTGGAACTCGGTGTAGGTCGGGCCGTAATCGGTGAACGTCCAGCCGAAAACGGTGCCATAGAAGGCCTTGCTTCGTGCAATGCTGCTGACGTTAAATTCGATGTTATCGATCTGGCGGTCTTTGCCTCGGATGCTCATGATTACTTGTTTATTCTGGTCGTTTGCCGAGAGGCAATTTTACCGGTGGCCATCCCCAATAATATGGGAAGTTTCCTAGAGACCGTTTCTGCTGCCTGGGCGAACTGGTGCAGATCAACGGCAGCGACCATGCCTGGTTCGAAGACCGGGCGCCGGTCTTCCCTACAGCACCTACGACCAGATATCTGACGTCGGCCAAGCGAGATCTTGGACAACAAGCGGCTGGGGCATACGCTGGCGATCGCGGCGCGCATTCAGGCCGAGCGGGACAACCGGCACTGGAGCGCGCCATCGCGCACGCTCTCGGGTGAGCCGCCGCGCGCGCACCACGTGCCCTTGAACGTCAAGCGCCAGCGGCTGATCAACTGCCTGGATTTGGAGCGCGCCATCGGGGACACGGCATGCCCCACCCTGCTCCCGGCTCAGGCGCCACCGGCCAGCCCCACCGCCTTACCGACACCCCAAAGAGAGCACCGAGCCCCGCACAAAAAGCACGTTCGGACTGACATTTGAATTTAGCGCAAGCCCCGACGTTTCAGAACGCCCTAGACAGTGCGTAATTGTTGAGGGCCCACTGACCTGTCCCATTGCTTTCTTTGAAGAGGACGCCTGCCGTCTGAGAGAACCCCTGCCCGTCTCGCTGGCGAGCAGTGCATCCACATTCTGAAATGTTCAGGAAATTCTTCAATACGTGCATTATGGCGCGATAATTTAATATTTATAGAAGTTTAATATATTTAATGGTAAAAATTTAAACAATAACAATTATCAATATGTCTCCATGAAATCTTGATTTCGCCATTTGTCGAAAGAAAACCAATGAGAGTCGTGTGAAGACAATGATGTCCAGGCCAGGTAATCCGGCAGTTGCCGCGCCTAACTTGCCACGCTGAGAAGATCCACGGTTCGTTTGGGCAGCCCGGGAATCATGGCGATTGCCGCCGAAGCCTTGCCGCGCGCGGACCAAGGCAACGTTTCGATTCCCCTATCGTTCAAGACGGCGGACGGTAGGGTCCGATTGAGAATGACGTTTCATCCTGCCGCCGGCATGTCTGCCGCTGTACGTTGCATCACGTAATTTGTCGAGGGTTAATGTCCGCTTAACAGTTGAGTGACACAGTAGTGGCTGTAATGCGAGGGCGACGGCGGGTGTCTCAGTGACAACCAAGTGCGGCGATACAAATACCTCGCGGAAGCAACCGGTCAAGGGCAATCTCATATGCGAGGGGCAAGATGAGCGCCGTCTGGACAGCAACTGTGGGGCAACTGTTGGTCGAAGCCTCCACGGTGTACGCCATTGTCGCCGCCAGCGTCAGCCGGCACCCGTCTAAACCGCCCGACCCGTCCCGGCACTACGCGCCGATCTCGGTGCTCAAGCCGCTCTGCGGTGCCGAACCGCACCTGTACGAGAACCTGGCCACACTCTGCCGCCAGCGGCATGACTGCTTCCAATTGGTGTTTGGTGTATATGCCGCCGATGACCCGGCCATTGGCGTGGTGCACCGGCTGCAAGCTGAGTTTCCAGATTGCGATATCGCATTGGTCATCGATGATCGCGTCCACGGCCGCAATCCCAAGGTCAGCAACCTGATCAACCTCTACCGGGCGGCCCGGCACGAACACCTGGTCATCGCGGACAGCGATATCGCGGTGCCGCCCGACTACCTGCAAAGGCTGGCCGGCCCGCTGAGCGACCCCCATGTGGGCGTGGTCACCTGCCTGTACCGGGGCCGGGCCGTCGATAGCGTCTGGTCTCGGCTCGGCGCCGCGTTCATCGACGACTGGTTTGCGCCGTCGGTGCGCGTGGCCCATGCCGGCGGGTCGCGGCGCTTCGGCTTTGGCGCGACCATCGCTCTGCGGCGCGACACCCTTAACGCCATCGGCGGCTTCCACGCGCTGGCCAACCGGCTGGCCGACGATTTCTGGCTCTCTGAACTGACGCGCCAGGCTGGCTGGCAGACCATGCTCTCCGAGGTGGTGGTCGATACCGACGTGACTGAAACCAGCCTGCCGGCGCTGTGGCGACACGAACTGCGCTGGCTACGCACGATCCGGTCGCTCAGCGCGCCCGGCTTCTATTTCATGTTCATCACCTTCACGTGGCCGATGCTGCTGCTGGGCAGCCTGCTGGCCCCAATGCCGGTGGTGTTCGTCATCGTGCTGGTCGGCGTGCTGGCACGCTGTGCACTGGCGGGCCGCCCCGGCAGGGCCTTGATGGCCCCGCTGCGCGACACGCTACTGCTGGTCGAGTGGGCCGCTGCGCTGGGCAATGGCCACGTGCACTGGCGCGGCCATGTGATGGCTACGGAGGATGCGCCGGCGGAACGTCCTGCCGCCTATCCCGAGTCCCGTCCCGATATCGTGCCGGCAACGGCACGCCCCGCCATGTCTCATGAGCTGGCGACTTCCTCTCATCCCCATCCACAGGAAAAGACCCGATGAAAACGCTGTTTCTGCAGGCGCCCTCCTTTGACGGATTCGATGGTGGCGCCGGGTCGCGCTATCAGGCAAAGCGTGAGATCAAGTCGTTCTGGTATCCCACTTGGCTGGCGCAACCCGCCGCGCTGGTGCCGAGCAGCCGCGTGCTCGATGCGCCCGCCGACGGGCTGGGCGTCGAGCAGACGCTCAATATCGCCGTGGATTACGACCTCGTGATCATCCACACCAGCACCCCGTCGTTTCCGACCGACGCCAGGTTTGCCGAGCAGCTCAAGGCGCGCCGTCCCGGCCTGATGATCGGCATGGTGGGCGCGAAGGCGGCGGTGGACCCCGGCGGCACGCTCTCGGCTACCACGGCCATCGATTTCGTGTGCCGCGAGGAGTTCGACTACACCTGCCAGGACGTTGCGGCGGGCAAGCCCCTGCGCGAAATCGCCGGCCTTAGCTTCCGGCTGCCGGATGGGGCGATCGAACACAATCCGCCGCGCCCCATGATCGAAAACATGGATGAACTGCCATTCGTCGCGCCGATCTACAAGCGCGACCTGAAGATCCGCAACTACTTCATCGGTTACCTGCTGCATCCGTATGTGTCGATCTACACCGGGCGTGGCTGCCGTTCGCGCTGCACATTCTGCCTGTGGCCGCAGACCGTGGGCGGGCATCGCTACCGCACGCGATCGGCCCGGAGTGTGATCGACGAGGTCAGGTGGATCAAGGAGAACATGCCCGAAGTGCGCGAGATCATGTTCGACGATGACACGTTCACCGATTTCAAGCCGCGCGTGGAAGAGATTGCGCGCGGCCTGGGCGAGATCGGCCTGCCCTGGTCCTGCAATGCCAAGGCCAATGTGCCGTATGGCACGCTCAAGATCATGAAGGACAACGGCCTGCGCCTGCTGCTGGTGGGCTATGAGTCCGGCGACGATCAGATTCTTCTGAATGTCAAGAAAGGACTAAGCACTGACATCGCACGGCGCTTCACCGAGGACTGCCGCAAGCTTGGCATCCAGATCCACGGGACATTCATCCTGGGGTTGCCCGGCGAAACGCGCGAGACCATCGAGAAGACCATCGCCTACGCCAAGGACATCAATCCCCATACGATCCAGGTGTCGCTGGCGGCGCCGTACCCCGGCACCACGCTCTACCGGCAGGCGGTGGCCAATGGCTGGCTGGAGGAAAACAAGGTGATCCATCTCGTGAACGATCAGGGCGTGCAGCTGGCCGCCATCAGCTATCCGCACCTGAGCCGAGACGAGATCTATCACGGCGTGGAAACGTTCTACCGGCGCTTCTACTTCCGCCCGTCCAAGATCTGGGAAATCGTCAGGGAGATGATGGGTAGCTGGAGCATGACACGGCGGCGGCTGCGCGAAGGCGTGGAGTTCTTCCGCTTCCTGCGTTCTCACGAGGCCTGAGACGTGGCCGGACGCACGATGCTGATTGTCACCGCCGACGACTTCGGCCTGCACGACGATGTCAATGCGGCCGTGGAGCGCGCGCACTGCGATGGCATCCTCAACGCCGCCAGCCTGATGGTGAGCGCGCCAGCCGCCTCCGATGCCGTGGCGCGCGCGCGCCGGCTGCCCGGACTCCGCGTTGGCTTGCATCTGGTGCTGGCCGACGGCTGGTCGACGCTGCCGTGGGAGTCCATTCCCGATCTTGTCGATATCGACGGCCGCTTCGGCAAAGCGATGGTGCGCGACGGTCTGCGCTTTGCCCTGTTTCCCGCATTGCGCGCGCAGCTCGCGCTGGAGATCAGGGCCCAGTTCGAAGCATTCGGACGAACAGGATTGGCCCTGGACCACGTGAACGCACACAAGCACTTTCATCTGCACCCGACCATTCTGGGACTGATCCTCCGCATCGGCAGCGACTACGGCCTGCGCGCCATGCGCCTGCCTCGCGAGCTCGGGGGCGCCGTCTTCCTGCGTCCGTGGCTGGCCTTGCTGCGACGGCGCCTGGAGCGTGCCGGCATCGTGCACAACGACTTTGTGCTGGGATTGTCGGGCAGCGGCGCGATGGACGAAGCCGCAATGCTGGCGGCACTGGATCGCCTGCCGCCGGGTGTGGTGGAAATGTACGTGCATCCCGCCGTCACCTCGGGGGCCCGCATCGGTGCGTCGATGCCGGGCTATCGGCATGCCGACGAACTGGCCGCCTTGCTATCTCCGCGCGTGCGTGCGGCGGCGGAACGGGTGGCGCCCCGCCGAGGTGGCTTTGCCGATCTGCTCACCGCATGACGTGGAAGCGCTTCGCCTTGCCCGGCGCGTTGGCGGGCTTGCTGATCCTCACCGTGGTGGTGGCACGGCAAGCGCTTGGCCAGGTCTTCGACATCCTGGCTCATGCCGGCTGGCCGTTGATATGGCTGGCGCCGATTCACGCCGTGGCGCTCTGGCTGGACGCGCGCGGCTGGCGAACACTGCTGGCGCCGGCCGACCCTGGTGCGCGCGCGGGAACTAACTTCCTGCTCTGGGTGGCCACCGTGCGCGAGGCCGTTTCCCGAATGCTGCCAACTGCCGGCATCGGAGGCGAGCTTGTTGGCATCCGGTTGGCATGGCGCCGGGTGCCCGACGCCAGCGCCGTCACCGCAAGCGTGGTGATCGAGGTCATGGTGACGATGTTCGCGCACTACCTGTTCGCGCTCGCCGGCGTACTGCTGCTGATCTCGACGACGCCTGCCACCGGCAACATCGTACTGGTGGCGGTGGGCCTGCTGCTGTCGTTGCCGGTACCGGCCCTGTTAGCCTATGCGCTGCGTCATGGGGCATGGTTCGCGTGGCTCGAAGCCGCGGCACGCCGCATACTTGGCGAGCAGCATCGTCTGGTGTCAAGGATGGAAGGCAAGCGCCTTGACGGGAAGATCCGCTCACTATGTGGACGTGGACGCGTGTTGGGAAACACGCTGGCGTGGCAGATGGCTGGCCTGGTAATGGGGGTGCTGGAAGTGTGGTGGGGACTGTCGCTGCTTGGGCATGCAGTCAGTTTCGGCGACGCACTGGCGATCGAAGCGTTGACGCTGGCGGCGCGCCAGATCGCGTTCTTCATCCCGGCGGGGCTGGGCGTGCAGGAAGCCGTGCTGGTGGCGCTGGGAACCAGCCTGGGGATCGATCCTCCCACATCGCTGGCACTTGCCCTGGTGAAGCGCACACGAGAGTTGGCGTTCGGAATCCCAGCGCTGTTGTCGTGGCAATGGGTGGAATGGCGCAGCATGCGGAAAGGTTGAAGCCAACCCGAGCGGGACTGGTCTATCGCGACGCCACCAATGGCATGGGGCCACGGGCTACTACCACTCCCCACCATCCGCCCAGCTCAGCACTGAAATCGATGCCACGCGCCCTGTGATTCGGCGCGTCCGAAGACGCAGCGCCTGCTCGCGAACGCCGTGATCACTACGGCCCCCATTTTGCGGCGCATGGCGTATCCATCCTCACTCTCCCACTGGTTCGGAGCGAGCAGCATATGCCGGCGGAATTCAATGCCGTCGCAGGAGCGACGACAATTTTTAGTGAACTTCCGATTACAAAGCCACGATATTTTAATCAGCGATTATAAATCGACATCTATTTAAATAGCTGATTCTTTAAATTGCTGACTCATTAAATCAGCATCAATGCCTTCTATCACGGAACTTGCCTTCTGTCGTCCCATAACCACGACATGGCGCCGTGTAATTTAAATGTAATTCAAACGTCATCTGCGGATTTTTATACTCGCCTCACGAAAAACCAATCGGTCCATAATGAGGATAATCCATGAAAATTAGTCGAATTGCTATTGCAACGTTTGGTCTGTTCGCTACGACAGCTTTCGCACAGTCCAGCGTGACGCTGTACGGTGTCGCTGACGCAGGTATTGAATATCTGAGCAACGTTCCGTCGGCTTCGTCGGGTGGTTCGAGCCAAGTTCGCATGAGTTCCGGGAATATGTCCACGTCACGTTGGGGCATGCGTGGCGTTGAAGATCTCGGCGGCGGCCTGAAGGCCATCTTCGAGCTGGAGAGCGGCATCGCCTTCGACACGGGCGCACAAAACAACAGCGCGCGCCTGTTCGATCGTGGTGCGTTTGTGGGCCTGAGCAGCAAATATGGCCAACTTACGCTGGGTCGCCAGACCACGCCGTTGTACGACACCACGATTCTGTTCGACCCGATGGGCTTCGCGCCGCGCTACTCGCTCTTCATGATGGACGACACGCTCGCGGGCCGTGCGGATAATGCCATCAAGTATCGCGGCACGTTCAGTGGCCTGACGGTTAGCGGCCTTTACAGCTTCGGCCGCACCGGCGGTGGCGAAGTGCCGGGCAACTACAAGGTCGACCGCAACATGAGCCTGTCGCTCACATACGCAACCGGCCCATTGGCAGTTGGCGCGGTGTATGACGAGTTCCAGGGCACCTCCGTCGCTAGCGCGGATCGCAAGGACCGTCGCGCAGTCGTTGGTGCATCGTATGCATTTGGCCCGGCGACGGCTTTCATTGGCTATCGCTGGTACAACGGCAACGTTGGCACGCTGCCCACGGATCGCTCTAACCTGTACTGGGGTGGTCTGCGTTACGCCGTGTCGCCGGCGCTGACGCTGACTGGTGCTGTCTATTACACCGACAGCCGCAATTCGGACGCGGATCCCTTCATGTTCGTTGCCTCGGCTGACTACGCGTTCTCGAAGCGCACCGACGTCTATATGAACATCGGCTACGCACTGAATCGTGGAAATTCCCAACTGGGCATGAACGGCTTCAACTCGCTGGCTTCGCCCAACAACGTTGTACCGGGCAAGGATCAGACCGGCGTTGTCGTAGGCGTGCGCCACAAGTTCTGATTGACCTCAAAAAGATCGACACTTTCTTGTTAATTCAAGAGAGTTTTTGCCTCCCAACCGGGAGGCATTTTTTTATGACAGGATCGTAATTGGTGAGTAATTAATTCGAGCAGGTCAGGTCGATAGACTGTGAAAACGGTGAGCGAATAGCGGCTCACAAACTTTGACTCAGGAGAAATTCCATGAAGACGATCCAAACTGCTCTGATTACTGCTGCCCTCACGATTGCCGCTGCCGGCTCCGCCATTGCTGCAACGCCCGACGGTCAAATCCACCGCCCGCGCGACCCGTACACCGACGGCGGGCGTGCCGCAGTCAACGACATTTACTCCGGCGGTGCACGCATCGACAAGCGCGACGTGTTTTCACAGACGGCTCGCGTAACGCAACCGCGTGATGTGTTCACCGATGGCGCACGCGGGATCTAACGCGCGGTCACACACATTCCGACACCGAGAGATTCCGAAGCTTGCCTCCCTGGAGGCAAGCTTTTTTCGTCCAACGGGTCGGTGAGCGCACAACGCCCTCGCGTCGGTGCATGAATTGCCAGGTTGCGGGACTTTCGCCTACGCAACATAAAAAAAGGTTCTTCGGAGAATTCCGGGGACTGAATTGCCACATTCCGTATCCTAATGGCCGTTAAGACGGCTGTTGAGGAACGGGATGCTGGATCGGAAGACGCTGCAGGCCTTGGGCTGCTGGGATGGCTACAGGCTGGATCGGGTGGTATGGCCTGAAGGGGAGAGCCGTACGCTGGCGCTGTACTTGAAGCCAGTCAGCAAGGTCATGTACTGCGAGGAATGCGGATCGAAGTGCCGGCAGGTCCATGAAACGGTGGTGCGGCGCGTGCGCGATCTTCCGCTGTTCGAGTACCGGGTGGTGCTGCATGTCCCCCGCAGGCGCGTCTGGTGCGATCAATGCGGGGGGCCGCGACTCGAGCGGCTCGAATGGCTTGGGCGCTACCAGCGTGTCACAGCCAGGCTGGCGCAGGCCTGCGGGCAGTTGCTGCGTCACTGCACGGTGCAGGCCGTGGCGGCTTTCTATGACCTGGGCTGGCATACCGTCAAGACGATCGACAAGGCGCGCCTGCGCGAGGCAGTCGTCGAGCCGGACTGGTCCAGCATCCGCTACCTGGCCATGGACGAATTCGCGCTGCACAAGGGCCATCGCTATGCGACGGTGGTGGTCGATCCGATTGGGCGGCAAGTGCTCTGGATCGGTCAGGGCCGCTCGCGCGAGACGGCGCGCGCCTTCTTTGCGCAACTCCCGGCAGGCGCGGCAGAGCGCATCGAGGCCGTTGCCATCGACATGACGACCGCCTATGAACTGGAGATCCGCGAGCATTGCCCGCAGGCTGAGGTGGTCTTCGACCTCTTCCACGTCGTGGCCAAGTACGGGCGCGAGGTGATCGACCGGGTCCGTGTAGATCAGGCCAACCGCCTGCGGCACGACCGTCCGGCCAGACGGGTACTCAAGTCCACGCGCTGGCTACTGCTGCGCAACAAGGAGAACCTGAGCGACCCTCAAGCCGTGCATCTGAACGAGGTGCTGCAGGCCAATCAGCCGTTGCTGACGGTCTACATCCTGAGAGACGAGCTCAAGCGGCTGTGGTTCTACCGCCGCCCGGGATGGGCGCAAAAGGCGTGGGAGCATTGGTGTGAACAGGCAAGCCAGAGCCGGATTCCGGCTCTCGAACTGTTCGCCCAGCGCCTGAAAGCCTATTGGCACGGCATCATCGCCCGATGCCGGCACCCGCTGAACACGAGCGTCGTAGAGGGCATCAACAACACCATCAAGGTCATCAAGCGTAGGGCCTACGGCTACCGCGACGAGGAATACTTCTTCCTGAAGATCAAGGCTGCCTTCCCCGGAATTCCTCGTTGAACC